>DASPUI010000113.1:0-14725 GCA_035622995.1 Chthoniobacterales bacterium | reverse complement strand
TACGTGGAATTCCGGCTCATATCGTGATGCCGAACAATTCGGCGAAAGTGAAGGTGCGCGCGGTTGAAAGTTATGGCGCGGAAATCGTTTTTTGCGAACCGAATGACGCCGCGCGCGCGCGGGTGTGTGCGGATTTGATCGCAAAGACCGGCGCAACGCTGATTCATTCATTTGAAAACGAAGATGTGATCGCGGGGCAGGGGACCGCAGCAGTGGAACTTCTCGAAGAATTTTCCGATCTGGATCTGTTGATGTGTCCGGTTGGCGGAGGCGGCTTGCTTTCGGGGACCTCGATCGCTTCGAAATCGATGCGGCCCAGGATAAAAGTTGTCGCGGTCGAGCCGGCCAATGCGGACGACGCCGCACAGTCATTCCGCGCAGGACGTTTGCTCCGAACGGAGAAGAAATTCACGATCGCGGATGGATTGCGCACCAACATCAGTGAGCCGACCTTTGCGATTATCCAGCGCAACGTGGACGATATTGTCACGGTGAGCGAGGAAGCGATCGTCGAAGCCATGCGGACAATCTGGGAGACGATGAAAATTGTCATCGAACCGTCTGCTGCCGTTCCCTATGCTGCGATTCTTGAAAGAAAAATCGATATTGGCGGTCAGCGCGCCGGTATTATTTTGACAGGAGGCAACGTCGATCTCGATGCGTTGCCCTGGAAATAGTCAGACATGAAAACGCAAACTGCAGTTTTGCTGACGACCTGGATCGCGACATCACTCTTCGCGCAATCATCCGGCCCAACGATGAAAGCCATCGTCGTACACCAGTTCGGTGGCCCGGAAGTTTTGAAACTTGAAGTTGTACCCCGACCGGAACCGAAAGAGGATGAGATCCTGGTCAAAGTGATCGCTGCAGGAGTGAATTCGTTTGATGGCGGACTCCGATCGGGCACATGGGCCAAGATCTTCAAAATAAACCTGCCCTGGATTCCCGGATATGACATTGCCGGCACGGTCGAAAAAGTCGGCGGTAAAGTTACCAAGTTCAAAGCAGGTGATCCGGTTTACGCTTTGATTTCGCTTTTAGGCGGTGGTGGCGACGCCGAATACGCGATTGCCAAGGAAGACCAAGCAGCGCCAAAACCGGCAACCATCAGTTTTACGGAAGCGGCTGCGGTGCCGAGCGTCGCGTTGACCGCATGGCAGGCGCTGGTCGATAAGGCCGATATTCAGTCGGGCCAGACCGTGCTGATTCATGGAGCGTCCGGCGGCGTCGGAATGTGCGCAATTCCGATCGCGAAGACTCGCGGCGCGAAAGTGTTCGCGACTGCCTCAACCGCAAATCAGGATTTTCTCAAGGAACTCGGAGCCGACTTGGCCATCGATTACAAGACGCAAAAATTCGAGAAGATTGTCAAAGACGTCGACGTAGTGGTCGACGGCGTTGGTGGCGAAACAATGGCCCGATCATACCCGATCGTGAAAAAAGGTGGAATCCTGGTCAGTCTTGTCGGGGGCGTTGATCAGGCGCAACTGGACAAATACGGGATTCGCGGGGCGTCGGTGGAAGTCACACCCAACGGCGAACAGCTCGCGCAAATAGGAAAGCTAATCGACCAAAAGAAAATTAGAGTCGTCATTTCCGATACTTTCCCGCTGGCGGATGCGGCCAAAGCTGAGGCTAAGGCGGACACAGGTCATGCCCGCGGGAAGATCGTGTTGAAAGTTCGCGACGAGCCAAAATGAAGCCTGGAGGAGGATTCTTAAGATGAATCGACTGATTTTGTTTTGCTCATCTGTTTTGTCCGTCGGTTCGATTGCGTTGGCGCAGTCCGGCGGCGCGACGATGAAAGCGATTGTGGTTCATCAATTTGGCGGGCCTGAAGTCTTGAAGTACGAAGATGCGCCGCGACCAGAGCCGACGGAGGAGGAGATTTTAATTCGGACCGTGGCGGCAGGGGTCAATCCGGTCGATGCATTTATTCGTTCCGGTCATTATGGCAGCGGCAACCTTCCATATATCCCCGGAATGGAAGTTGCCGGCGTCGTCGAGAAAACGGGTGCGAAGGTCACCAAGTTCAAACCGGGCGATCAAGTCTTTGCCCATCTCGGCTTTAAAGATGGCGGCTACGCCCAGTTTTCAGTGGCGAAAGAGGACGAAGTCGCGATGAAACCGAAAACGATCAGCTTTGAACAGGCGGCGGCGGTGCCGTTGGCGGCGACTACTGCCTGGCAGGCATTGATCGATACCGCCGGTTTAAAATCCGGTCAGACCGTGTTGATTCATGGCGGTTCGGGCGGGGTCGGTTCCTTTGCCGTCCAGATTGCGAAAATGCGCGGAGCGAAGGTGATCGCCACGGCTTCAACCGAGAATCAGGATTTGCTCAAGCAACTCGGAGTCGACCAGGCGATTGATTACACCAAAACAAGATTCGAAGACGTGGTGAAAGACGTCGACGTTGTTCTGGAAGCGACTCGCTCCGATTCAATGGCACGATCGTACGGTGTGGTGAAGAAAGGTGGTTTTATCGTTTCA
Organism: Chthoniobacterales bacterium; assembly: GCA_035622995.1. Classification (GTDB taxonomy): domain Bacteria; phylum Verrucomicrobiota; class Verrucomicrobiia; order Chthoniobacterales; family UBA10450; genus DASPUI01. Next base: position 12,235 of record DASPUI010000113.1, on the reverse strand, counting down.
ATCACGGGAGCACCCGATCAATCCGAGCTTGAGAAGCATGGGCTTCGCGGCAGCTCGATGGGTGTCCATCCGGATGCGCATGTTTTGGAAGAACTCGCCCGGCTGATTGATTCAAAGAAAATTGCAGTGGTTGTTTCTCAGGTGTTTCCTCTTGCCGAAGCGAGCAAGGCGCATCAGCAAATTGAGACTCGCCATACGCGCGGGAAAATCGTGCTAAAGGTAGCGGACGAAAGCAAAAGGTAGGAAACGAGTCGTGTGCATATGAATTGGGAAGCGATCAATGCCATCGCGCAACTGGTCAGCTCGATCGGAGTAGTCGCGTCGCTTTGGTATCTCGCCGTTCAAGTGCATCGCAGTACGCGCATCTCCAAACTCTCAGCCCAGGACGCAGCCACAACCGCGTTGCGCGAAGTAACCAAACCGTTCGCCGAAAATCCCGAGGTTGGACGAATCTGGAGAGTCGGCCTGGAGGACCTCGACGCGCTCTCGCCCGATGACAAGGCCAGGTTTTTTCACGTCGCTTTTCAATTTCTTAAGGCGATGGAAACGATCCATTTCCACTTTATTTATGGAGTGATGGAAGAATCGGTTTGGCGAGGCTGGCGCAATCTTTATGAGCATTATCTCGTGTCACCTGGCCTGGAATTTTACTGGAACACTCGCCGTTACCTTTTCTCCGAGCGCTTCCAGGAGTTTGTGGCCGGGCTCGACCGACCCAAGGAACGTTTAACCGTTGCGAATCTACTCGGTCAGGAAGGTAGCCGCTGATTAGTGACCAAATCGCGGACCCGAAAGGCTTTTCGATTTGGGTCTTGAGCGCCGGAGCAGAAACCCGGAGCAACGTACCGTCACGCAGGAATCGGTCGGGTCGGGCTTGTTCGAACAATGCAGCTGCCATTGATGGCGGGCGGTTGTGCGAATGCGATGATAACTGAGATCGAGTGCCTGGCGCAGGGCTTCCAAAGCGTCAAAGCGAACGATCTCACGGTGGATTACGTGCATTGAGGCTGGGTCTTCCATGAGCGTGCTTGAACGAGCAGAAAGTACGCCTCGGGATTGTTACTTTTCCGCAGTCGCTTTCTGAATCGAGGTTGGGTCGTCGAGCAGAATCCATTCGATGATGGAAACAGGCAGGCTTCCATTTTTGATCAAGTCATCGTGAAACTGGCCGAGTCTGAAATTGTCGCCTTGCCGATCCTTATATCGGCCGAGCAGATTCATGATCTGCCATTTACCGATAATATAACTGATTTTTTGGGTCGGGCTTGAGGCGGCCCCGGCCGCTTCGCCGGTCGCGGCTTCCTGATCGAGTCCTCCCGCTTCCATAAAATACTTGACCGCCTGGTCGAAACTCCAGCGGCCGGTGTGCAAATTCACATCTACGCCAATTCGCGCGCAACGATAACGTGCGAGCCGCAGGATCTGGCCCTGTCCAGCAGAATCATTCGGATAAAGTCCTTCGCGCGCGAGCATTTCTTCGCCGTACAACGCCCAGCCTTCGACAAATACCGTGTCCTCATGTTGGCGCCGGATTTCGTCGCTCAAATGGTTTGCAATCGACAACTGGAGGAAGTGCCCCGGGATTCCTTCGTGCCCAAGAATCGGCCGCGGTTCCTCGATAGCAGCGCGAATGTAAAAATTCTTCGATTGCGGATTGTACGTTGGGATGAAATAGAAACCGGTTGGATCCTTGTCGTAAACTCCCGGGGGATTCATGAAGCCACCCGGACTGGTTGGCTTGAGCGCATCGGGCAACTGCCGAATTTGAAATTGACCAAGATAATCCGGCAGCGTCACCAGTTGATGCGCTTTCAAGAAATCTATAATCTCTTGCTCCCGGCTTTCGTAAGCTTTCAAGAAGGCCGCTTGATCCTTCGGAATGTTCGCACTGCGCGACGGATCAGGGTCGGCCAATTTTGGATCGGTGAGTTGTGCTTCGAGCGCGCGAAAACGTGCGAGCTCGATCCGGCCGATCATTTCGACCTCGCTCGCATTTAGCGGCAAGAGCAGGACGTGCCTGAGATAATAATTGTAGTTCGCTTCGCCCATCGGCGCGAAGTCGGCCATTTTCGGCAAACGCGTTTCCAGTTCTGCCGCATAGTTGTGCAGCGCGGCGAGCGCGGCATCGCGGGCCTTGATCAATTCGTCATGTTCGTTAGGTGCAAGATCGACATCGAGCGCCATCAGGCTGCCGGTAAAAAGGGAATCGATCGCGCCTGCCGATTGAATGGCGAATTGAGCGTAAGTTTTCACCGGGCTTTGCAGATTGCTCAGGCCCTGTTTCAGTAACGTCGGCATCTGTTTGAGTCGCGCGGTCGCGGCCAGAGCCCGGTTCCGCGGTGTGTCGTATTCTTTTTTCAGGAGCGAAAAAATGCCATTGGTGCATTCGCTTACGTAAATGTCCGGGTTCGTCCGCTCGAATTTCAAAACGCGACCTTCAAAATCCGGCCCTTCGAGTTGCGCCCGAAAGAGAATGGCGTCGATGTGGTCATCCTTCGACCAGGTCTCGCTTTTCATTGCCCGCACTTTTTCCAACAACGCATGAACATGCTGTGCGCGCTCCGCGATCTTCGCCGGCGAGTAATCGGTCAGCCTGTTATCCCACGTATGCAGCCCGCGTTCGCTGCTGGCTACCGGATAATTTTCATTTCGCCACGCATAATAATCGTCGGCCAGCTTGTGTAGCGCCGCCGCCCCGATGACCTCACCACTTGTTCTTGTGATCAGAGCTTTTCTCATTAGATCGGGTGGAGAAGGATTTCGTTGCGCCTGAATGGTGATTACGGTTGCTACGACCACAGTAGCTGGAAGAATTAATTTCGCTTTCACGGGGCGAATCTTAATAGATGCTCCGCCATGACAAAGCTTAATCCGAAGACTCTGGGAATCATCGGCGGCGTCGGCCCCGAGAGCACAATCGATTACTACCGATCGTTGATAGCGCTTTACAAGGAACGAAAGGCGGATGGAAGCTATCCGGAGATCATCATTAACAGCATCGACCTGAAAAAGGAGATCGAGATGGTCGAGCGCAATCGGTTAGCCGATCTAACAACGTATTTGGTCGAGGAGATTGAGAAACTTGGACGCGCCGGCGCAGACTTCGGCCTGATTGCTTCAAATACGCCCCACATCGTGTTCGACGCGGTTCGGATGCGCTCGCCGATTCCTCTCATTAGCATTGTGGAATCGGCGGCCGTCTTCGCAAAGGCACGTGGACTCAAAAAGATCGCGCTGTTCGGGACAAAGTTTACGATGACCGGCGATTTCTATCCGAAAGTGTTCTTGCGCGAAGGAATCGACCTAGTGCAACCGAAAACACCCGATCAGGATTACATTCACGACAAGTACATGAACGAGTTGGTAAACGGTATCTTTCACGACCAGACTCGCGCCGGCCTTCTTTCAGTCGTAGATCGCATGAAAGAGAGGAACCAGATCGATGGAGTCATCCTTGCCGGGACCGAGCTTCCGTTGATTTTGCGCGATGACTCATGCCAGGGCATTCCATGTCTGAACACGAGCAGGATTCACGTCGAAGCCGCGATCAATTGGATGCTAGGTAACTCAGGGAAGTAAGTGAAACGACTTGCGGTAACTCCACTTCTCGGCTTCACCATATGGATGCTTCAGATCCAGGCCGAGCCAGCTCAGATTCGCTACGTCGCGATCGGTGACTCTTACTCGATTGGCGAAGGCGCATCACCTAGCGAGTCGTGGCCGGCAGTTTTATCGCGACACTTGAACGAAAATGGGCTGAATGTAAAACTCGTCGCGAATCCGTCCGTGACCGGCTGGACTACACAGCAGGCGATCGACCACGAGCTGCCGATTTTTGCTAAAGCGAAGCCTGATTTCGCGACATTGCTCATCGGAGTGAATGACTGGGTGCAGGAAGTTGATGAAAAAACGTTTCGCGGGCGCTTTGCCTTTTTAGTCGATCAAATGCTGAGCGTTCTCTCGAACAAAAAACAATTGCTTGTCGTCACGATTCCAGATTTCGGAGTGACACCGGCTGGTCCGCGGTATTCGCGCGGCCGAAACATTTCCGAAGGGATTGCGGCTTTCAATCGAGTGATTGAGGAAGAAGCGAAACTGCGTGACCTGCGGATAGTCGACATTTTTGAGCTAAGCAAGAAGATGGGCTTGGATAACTCACTAGTTGCTGCCGACGGTCTTCATCCTTCCGCCAAATCATATGCCGAGTGGGAGAAGGTTATTTTTCCGGCTGTTTTGGATTTGCTGACTAGTCACGCCCAAAATCAAAAACCGGGCTAGATTTGGGCGGTGAGGGTTTCGAACCCCCGACCTACTGGGTGTAAACCAGCCGCTCTACCACTGAGCTAACCGCCCTCGAACCGCCTGCTGAGTTGCGGCGCACTTTACACGACGCTTATTTCAGAGCAATAGTGGATCTAATCACTATCTCGCGCTACTTTGACGATCTAAAGGTCGGCGATCGATTTGAATCCGACAGGTTCTTGGTAACTGAGGAGGCAATCGTTGAATTCGCCAACCAGTTCGATCCGCAAGGCTTTCATCTTGACCCGACAGCAGCGGGGGGAACCATATTCGGTGGCTTGACCGCCAGCGGGTGGCATACGGCTGCGATCACCATGCGGCTCTTTGTCCAGACCCTTAATTTTGCCAAGGGCGTCATAGGTCTGGGGGTGGATGAGTTGCGCTGGCCGGCGCCAGTAAGGCCGGGCGACGTTCTTCGAGTTGAAACCGAAATCTTGAAGCTGCGCCGTTCGAAATCAAAGCCTCAATTTGGAATTGTTAAGTTCCGATACACGACTCGCAATCAATCAAATAAGATTGTGCAGAGGATGTTCGCATCGGGTCTCGTTCGAGTGCGCGACAACTAAGACAAGAGACTGATAGAAGCGAGGTAAGCTAGAGTTATTTAAATAGCTTGCACTAACTCACGCTCTACTCTATGTGGAACACACTTATGGACTTCTCATTAGCAGCTTTAGAACAAGCAGTGTCGATCCGGCGCCAGATCGCGGCGTTGGAAAAACGGTTAGGTGCCTTATTAGCTGGCCGGACCGGCGCAAGCAAACCTTCCGGCAGTGGTAAAGGTGGCGGCGGGCGGCGGCGTTTGTCCGCGGCTGCGCGCGCCAAGATCGCAGCAGCAGCGAGAGCGCGTTGGGCTAGAGTAAGAGCGGGTCGCGGTGGCGCAAAAGGAAAACCGAAAGCATCTCGGAAAAAAGGCGGATTGAGCGCGGCTGGTCGAAAGAAACTTTCGGATATGATGAAAGCGCGTTGGGCCGCACGAAGAAAAGCTCAGGGCAAAAGACGATAGGCTACCGACTTAGCAGTTTCATCATCGCTTCGGGATATCGCGAACCGGCGAAGGCGTTCTTAGGCGCGACGTCATTGATTCGCTCTAAGTCAGAGGTAGTGAGATTGACGTCGAGAGCGCCAACGTTTTCCTGAAGATACTTGCGCCGCTTCGTCCCTGGAATCGGCACAATGCTGTCGCCCTGGGAGAGCACCCAGGCAAGAGCGAGCTGTGCCGGCGTGCAATGTTTCTCACGCGCAATTTCTTCTACCTGTTTCACCAGGTCGAGGTTGCGTTGAAAATTTTCGCCCTGAAACCGCGGCGTAGTCCTTCGATAGTCGTCTTCCGGCAAGTCATCCGGTTTCTGAATCTTTCCGCTTAGAAATCCGCGACCAAGTGGGCTGTAGGGGACAAAGCCGATGCCCAGCTCACGGCATACGGCCAGAACGCCATCTTCGGGATCGCGTGTCCAAAGCGAATACTCAGATTGCAATGCGGTAATCGGGTAGACAGCATGCGCGCGACGAATATTTTCTGGGCTGGCCTCGGACAAGCCGAGGAAGCGGACCTTTCCCTGTTGCACCAGCGCAGCCATCGCCGCAATCGTTTCCTCGATCGGCGTGTCGGGATCGACCCGATGTTGATAGTAAAGATCGATACAATCGATTTTAAGCCGGCGAAGGCTTCCTTCGCAGGCCTGCTTCACGTAATCGGGCGTGCCACAGATGCCGCGAAACTCCGGTTTACTCGGGTCGCGCAAAATTCCGAACTTCGTCGCGATGATGACTTGATCGCGGTGGCCATGAAGGGTCTGGCCTAACAACTCTTCGTTTGTGTGCGGTCCGTAGACGTCAGCCGTGTCGAAAAAAGTGATGCCGACCTCAAGCGCGCGATGAAGCGTAGCAATCGATTCTTCCTCATCGCGTCCACCGTAGAAATCCGACATTCCCATGCAACCGAGGCCAATTGCCGAGACGCAGGGACCACCTCGACCCAATTTACGCTGTTTCATATCTGCCCGATCCAAATTCGCGGCGCAACTTCTTCCCAGCGATGCCGAATGGACATGAATTCCGCTTCACTTAGTGGTTCGGCGCCGAGTAGCCGGGCATTTGTTTCCCAGCGCTCGGGTTTGCTTGTGCCAACGATCGCCGTATGGACGCCGGGTACGCTCAGAGTGAAACGAAGCGCAATGGAGATTGTCTTTTCCAAATCGTATCCATTAAGAAAATCGTAATCTAGTTTGCGCAGCCGGTCCCAATATTCGTGGTGATAGGAATCCATCGGACGATGCCCGGTCTTCCAGGCGACGTTGGCCAGCGGGCGCTTCGCGATCACGCCAATATTTTTCTCGCGTGCCAGGGGGAGCGTCAGTTCGATTGCTTCCTGATCGGCAATACTAATCGAGGTCTGCAAGGTATCGAAGGCGTCGCATTCGAGCGCGTAACGGGCAGGGCGACTATCTCCACTGTAACCGAGGTAGCGGGTATAACCCTTTGCCCGCGCGGTCTGCAAACCATCGATCGCTTCGCCTTTTCGCAACTCAGACTCCGAACAGCTGTGCAACTGCACGAGATCGAGCTGGTCGGTGTTCAATCGCTTCAAACTTCGCTCGATACTCTCCAGGATTGATTTCTTCGACCAGTTCGCGCCGCTTTCCATTCCGCGGGGATGACCGCACTTGGTAAACAAATAAAAATCTTTTCGGCGACCAGAGATCGTTTTGCCGAGTAGCTCTTCGCTGCCGCGATAACATTCGGCCGTGTCGATTACGTTCAGCCCGGCGTCGAGCGCGCTGTTCAGTAAATCGGCGACCGTCTCACTGGCAGTGGCTTCATAACCAATCTCCGCGCCGCCGAATCCGAGGACCGAGACATTCATATCGGTTTTTCCAAGTCGACGCTTTTCCATTTGCGCAATCACGCTTTGTTGTAGTGCCGTTTGTGTCAAACGCCGAACTAATAAACAGGCGCTTGCCGCAGCCCGCGCCTCTACCACACCAACCGCGTTTTGCCGACACCGCGCTCGATTCGGCCGATGGGTTTGGCTTTCAAAATCGACATCGCGCGTTTTGCATCGCGCTCGCCAACAATTGCCACCATCCCGATGCCCATGTTGAACACCTGATACATTTCTGCCCGAGCGATCTTTCCATTTTGCTCGAGGATTCGGAAGAGAAGGGGAACACGCCACGATTTGGTTTCGATCATGGCATCGCAAGTTTTCGGCAAGATTCGCGGCAAATTGTCGATCAAGCCGCCGCCGGTGATGTGAGCGAGGCCTTTGATCAAGCCAACCGGAGCGTTCGAGACCACCGGCTGATAATTTTTGTGAACTCGTAAGAGCTCCTGGCCTAACGAGTGGTTCAAGCCTGCGATTCGCGAGCGCGGCCGCAGTTTCATTTTTTCAAACAGGATTTTCCGCGCCAGCGAGTAGCCATTGGTGTGCAAACCATTCGAAGACAGCCCAAGAATCACGTCACCCGGCCTGATTGTGCTTCCGTCGATCATCTTCCTGCGGTCGACCACCCCGACGATGCAACCGGCCAGATCGTATTCGCCCTTACGATACATCCCGGGCATTTGCGCCGTCTCGCCGCCGATCAACGCGCACTTTGCCGCGCGACAGGCGCCGGAAAAACCGCGCAGCAACTGATCGAACACGCGCGGCTCGAGTCTCTCGCAGCCGATGTAATCGAGAAAGAACAGCGGGTGCGCACCCAGGACAGCGATGTCGTTAACGCAATGATTTACCAGGTCCGCGCCAACCGTATCGTGTTTGTTCATGGCGAAGGCGATCTTCAATTTCGTTCCCACGCCGTCGATGCTCGCGACCAGGACCGGCTCCCGCATCTTGCCAAAGTTTGCTCGAAACAATCCGCCGAAGCCGCCGATTTTCCCCAAAACCCGCGGGCCGTGCGTTTGCCTGACGAGTGATTGAATTCGTCCTTTTAGCCGATTGCCAAGATCGACATCTACGCCGGCGCGAGCGTAAGCTTTTTTCATTGGTGGAAGGACGCGCGCGGTCGCGTCCTCGGAATTAATGGGACATGACAGAGCATGTCCTTCCAATCATTTCAAGTCCGCAAACAAAGTTGGTTGCCCTTCCTGCTCGGCCAGCGCTTTGGCGCGATGTTCGCGTTTTTCCATGATGAATTTATCAAGCGCCGGGTCGACCGGCAGAGGATATTCGCCGGTAAAACAGGCGAGACAGAATTGATTTAGCGGGCGACCGGTGGCGCGCACCATCCCTTCGACATCAAGATAGCCCAGACTGTCCACGCCAAGATATTCGGCGATTTCTTCCATCGACATTTGGTTGGCGATCAATTTTTGCGGATCGGGAAAATCGATTCCGTAATGGCAGGCGAACCGGTGAGGCGGACAGCTTACCCGCATGTGGACCTCCTTCGCCCCGGCCTCGCGTAAATTGACCACTCTCGCGCGCGACGTTGTCCCACGGACAATTGAATCGTCAATCACGACGACGCGTTTGCCCGCGACCATCTCTTTGATCAGGTTTAATTTCACCCGCACATCGAAATCGCGAATCAGCTGACTCGGCTGGAGGAAGGTGCGGCCGATGTAGTGATTGCGCACAAACGCATGCGCGTAGGGAATTTTAAGCTCCTCTGCAAAACCGAGCGCCGCGTAGTTTCCAGAATCCGGTACGGGCACAACGATGTCCGCGTTGACCGGGAATCTTCGCGCGAGTTCCCGGCCCATTTCCATCCGAACCTTTCCGACATTTTTCCCGCCAATAATGCTGTCCGGCCGCGCAAAATAAACGTATTCGAACATGCAAAACGCAGGCGGCCGCTGTTCAAATGGAAATTCGGAACGCACCCCGTTTTCATCGATGATTAGGACTTCACCCGGTTCGATTTCCCGGACGAACTCCGCGTGGACAAGATCGAACGCACAAGTCTCGGAAGCGACGATGTAGGCACCGTCCAGTTTGCCTAACGAAAGTGGCCGCCAGCCAAAGGGATCGCGCACCGCGATCAATTCGCGTTCGCTCATGATGATGAGCGCGAAAGCGCCTTCGATTCGGCGCAGCGCCGCCAGCACATTGCCGCCGTTGTCGGAGGGTTGCGCCAACAGGTGTAAAATGATCTCGCTGTCGGCCGTGGTCTGGAAAATCGAACCGCGACGTTCGAGTTCGTCTCGCAAGACATCGGCGTTGATCAAGTTCCCATTGTGCGCGATCGCCATCTGGCCTCGAACACAATCGACCACAAACGGTTGCGCGTTCTTGATCGTGCTTGTGCCGGTGGTCGAGTAACGGGTATGCCCAATCGCGCGGCTGCCTTTCAATCTTTCCAGTTCAGTCTGGCCAAACACTTGTGAGACCAGACCCATGTCTTTGTGCAAAACAAAAGATGTGCCCGGACCATTGCTGGTGACGATTCCCGCACTTTCCTGGCCACGATGCTGGAGCGCGAAAAGTCCATAGTAGGCTAAGACCGCAGCGTTCGGATGTCCGAACACGCCGAAGAGCCCGCATTCGTGCTGCGGAAACGACTGGCGGTCGTTTGGCTCCGAGATGTCGCTCTTGTCTGGAGAGATCACACCAAATAATCCATGAATTTAGGCGGCATTCAATCGCAGGATGATGGCTTTTTAGCCTGCCAGATAATTGCCCTCATTGTGCCTTCGGTCGGCCCGGTACCGAAGCGTTCGGCCAGCCGTTTTGCGACCGCGTCGATCAATTCCTCGGGATTCACGCCGCGCTCTGCCGCTTCATCACCAACGGGATTGCCACGCACTAAACCGGTGGCGAATTCCCTGGCCGAGCGGCTTCGGCAACGTTTTGTCTCCCGAAACGATTCGATTTTTTCGAAGCCGGCATTCTGCAGGAGTTCGTGAACGACGTTGGAATCGTGAAGGCTAAAAGGGATCTCATAAAATTTTGGCGGATCGCGATCGAAGAAAGAGGCGATCGTTGTATGTGCGATTTGGGCGAACGGATTGGCCTCGAACGAGTCCCAGACATTAAATAAAAAAATTCCACCGCGGCGAAGGATGCGACAGGACTCGCGAATGGCTGCTGCTTTGTCCGGCACGAACATCAAACCAAACTGACAAACGGCGGCGTCGAACGAGTTTGCGGAAAATGGAAGCGCGGACGCATCCGCCTGTTGCCAGAGCACGTCCTCGTTCTTTTTGAATTTCCGCTTCGCGAACTCGAACATGTCGGAATTCAGATCCGTCGCGGTGATTTCCGTGCCGGATGGTAGCACATCGCGCAATCGACGCGTAACGATGCCGGTGCCGCAGGCAATCTCAAGAACGCGTTCGTATTGCCCGGCTCCTAATCGCGAGGCAAGATCGTCGGCGAACGGTTCGAAAATCACCGGGCCAAGGTAGCGGTCATAGTTCTCCGGGATCGTTCCCTGGAAACGAACATTCCGATCCATCACAAGTTCGGAATTCCTTCCGCGCAGGTGTCGCTCTCGACCGCACGACGGATCGAGTTCCACCAATCGTCGTAAAGATCGACAATCGGCCAGTGTAAATCTTCGCCGGCCACGCGGATGCGAAGCTGGTCGCCGCCAACTTTACCAAGCGAATGAAATGGAATCTGGCGTTCGCGTAAGATCGACATCGCGCGCTCAAGATTCTCCGGCGTGACCGAAATCACGATCCGCGATTGCGATTCGTTAAAAAGTGTGGTGGTCACGGTATCGGCCGCATTCCGAGAATTTCCCGCGCCCGGCGTGAGCGCCTCAACACCGCCGAGATCAACATCAGCGCCAAATTGCTGCTCGCGATTGAAGCAACACTCCGCCAGGGCGACCGCCAAGCCGCCTTCGCTGCAATCGTGCGCGCTTTTGACCAATCCTGCGCGAATCAGATCTCGCACCGCACTTTGAACCTTGATTTCGTGTTCAAGATCGACCCGTGGGACTGGGCCGGCTTTCTTTCCGTGACAAACCTTTAGAAATCGCGAGCCGCCGAGGCTTGGAGATTTTTGGGACGGGGCGGAGCTGGTCCCTCCTCCAACGAGCAGGATTAGATCGCCGCCATTTTTAAACCACTGCGTCGTGATCTGTTCCTCTTTTTCGATCAAGCCCACCATTCCAATCGTCGGCGTCGGATCGACCACGCCGGCCGGACTCTCATTATATAAAGAGACGTTTCCGCCGGTGACCGGCGTCCCGAATGCGCGACAGGCCTCGGCTGCGCCTTCGACTGCTTCGCGGAGCTGCCAGAAGTTTTCCGGTTTGTAGGGATTGCCAAAATTCAAATTGTCCGTGACAGCAAGCGGCGTCGCGCCCGAGCAAGCCAAATTGCGGGCCGCTTCGGCCACCGCGATCTTTGCGCCTTCGCGCGGGTCGATCGCGCAATAAAGCGAATTACAATCAGTCGTCGCCGCTAAAATCTTGTTCGCGTAACGCACGAAGAAAACGGCCGCGTCCGAACCTGGCTTAACGACTGTGCCGGTACGAACAGTGTGGTCGTATTGTCGATAAACCCAATTCTTCGAAGCGATGGTCGGGTCGCGTAGCAGCTGACGGAGGGCCGCGTGATTGTCGACTTTCGGCAGAGCGGCGAAATCGACCGTCGCGTTTTGCGAAGGCGTCTTTGCTTCGCGCGAGTAGAGCGGTGCTTCTTCAGCCAGAGGTTTCGCCGGAATTTCGGCGGCGACTGAGCCGTTGTTGCGGACGCGCATCAAACCGTCGCCGGTAACGCGGCCGATCTCGGCACACGGCACGTCCCACTTTTCGAAAATCTCGCGGACGACATTTTCTTTGCCGCGCTTGGCGATAATCAACATCCGCTCCTGCGATTCGCTCAGCAAAATCTCGTATGGCGTCATGCCCGGTTCGCGTTTGGGAACTTTCGCCAGATCGATCTCGATCCCGCTTCCGCCGCGGCTCGCGGTTTCACAAGTCGAACAAGTCAAACCAGCCGCGCCCATGTCTTGAATTCCAGCGACGGCGTC
>DASPUI010000112.1:0-14301 GCA_035622995.1 Chthoniobacterales bacterium | reverse complement strand
TCGATACCGGCAAAGTAGAATGGGCAACAGAATAATTAGAGCGGTTCGGAGTTTCATTTCAATAGATTCGCGCGGTCGCCAAAGCCACCGACCACCGTCCGCTTAACACCCGGTCCAACGTTTCCCCGCATAGTGCAATGAAGAGGCCTCCTGAGACTTGCCACGTGGAAAGGAGGACCAATGAATGCAAATAAGAAGCTATTTAGAGCACCCGGACTCCATCGGCTCTCGATGGTTGAACTGCTCATCGTTATTGCGTTGCTTTTGTTTCTCACACCTTTTGTCGAGGAAATTAAAAATGGAGAACTGATAGTCTCGGCTCTGATTTCTCTGGTACTGCTCTCCGCAGTCCTGGCCGTTGCGAACCATCCTAGTAGCTTGATCATTGCGCTTTTACTCGCGATTCCGGCAATCGCAGGCCGATGGCTCAACCATTTTCATCCGCATCTCATGCCGCGGGAGATATTTCTGCTAGCGGGTATCGGCTTAATTGCTTTCACTGTATTCCATTTGCTGCGCTTCGTTCTGCGAGCCGCTTCGGTAGACACAGAAGTGCTTTGCGCCAGCATTTCCGCTTACCTGATGCTCGGCTTGCTCTGGACAATGGCTTACTGGCTGGTCGAATCGTTGAGCCCGGGAGCCTTTTCATTCAACACCGCAACCGATGCAAAAGAGACTATGGAAGGTTTCAATGCCTTCTACTTCAGCTTTATTACCCTTTGTACGGTCGGCTACGGCGATATCACTCCTGTTACGAAGATTGCACGGATGCTTGCCGCAACTGAGGCGATCACCGGACTTCTCTATGTCGCGGTCCTGATCGCGCGACTGGTCGCGCTTTATTCAAGACCGAAGTCTTCCTAAATGTCGCGAAGCGTTGGAATAAGACCAAGGTCTGATTTTCTTTTTCCGGCCACACACTTTAGTTGGCAGCGTGTCAGACTTAATTACTGATTTCAGCGCAGGTTGCCGGGCGACATTTTCCCCCACAGAATTCGGGACCGACCCCGGCAAATCATTTAGCCAAATTGTCCAAATGTCGCCTGGTCTTCCGAATCATCCGTTGCCGAAAATGATTTCATCGTCCGCCGTTGATTCCAAGCTCTGGTTGCTGGACACGCCGGCCACTCTTTATCCGGACGAGCACTGGATTAACAACGTGTGAGGTTTCCCCATCGCTGTCCAACCGCCATCTGATCCGAGCAGCCCGCAAAATTCGGGAAATGATCGGCCAAGGGCCGTCGGCCGCAGAGTTATATGCGTGGTTGATGACGACCCATCAGTCCTTGAATCGGTTCGCAGGCTGCTTGAGTCGGAGGGGTTTGGCGTATCTGCTTTTGCGCATCCGGATGAAGCATTGGATTACATGGAGACGCATTCCGTCCCTCTGGCCGTTTTAGATATCTGGATGCAGGAAATGACGGGAATGGAGTTGCTCGCACACCTCTGCGCGCGGTCGCCGGAGACTCACGTGATTTTTATTACCGGCCATGAAGATCGCGCAGCCGAATCGACCGTGATGCAGGCAGGAGCTTTCGCTTTTTTTCTCAAACCTCTCGATGACGCCAGGTTTCTGGCAGCGGTCCATCGGGCCCTGGGCGATCCGCTGCCACCGGAAAACGCTGGTCTCGTCGAGCGGACACGAGCGCTCTTAAAGAACGATCGCTCATTGTCGAAAAACGGGCCGCGTTTTGCGGAAAAGAGCAAAGGAGAAGAGTGCTGACCGGTTAGCCCATGGGACGAAGGTCCCATAGGTGACTGAATAGCCGTCTACTCTACTGAGATATGTCGATCGATTCTCGAAAAATGACGGCGGCCGGACCAGACCGAATTTGGAGCGAGCAGATCCTCAAATCATCTTCGAGTTCCAACGCTGCGCTTGTCTGTGTGCTCGATAATAATCCGAGCCCGCGGGGGTCGACTTGTGAGATTCAGGTCTCGGCCGGTTGGAAAGCAAAACCGTTTTCTCGTCCAGACACGATTCTTGATTATGCACGGCATTACAACCCACAGGCCGCAATCCGCGATTTCTCAGGATTACGGCGCCACCGATCGGAAGTCGTGGGCCGCCTTAAACAAACCTCACGTGCAACGGCGATTGTCTTCCCGGTCAAAGTCCATCGTGGAAATGCGGCCCGGGATGTGCTCGGAAAAAACGAATTACTGAATTCGATTGAAAAACAATATGCCAGGAGACTTGGAGGGACAGGTTTTGAACGGGGAGTTGTTTTCGCAAGCAGGAAGCTCAACCATGGTTGCCGATATTAGAGCTTTTACGGTCTGTCTGGTCGATGATGATCCGTCGGTATTGAAGGCAACGAGCCGGCTCCTTTCCTCGGCGGGTTGGAAGGTGGAGTCATTTATTGATCCGATCGAGTTTTTGGAGCATGCCAAGACTTGCCAACCTCGCGTGGTGGTCCTCGATATTCTCATGCCTAAAATGAATGGCTTGGAAGTGCAGAAGTCGCTCAAAACAATTTCGCCGGCCAGTCGTGTGATTGTCCTGACCAGCAAAGACGATCCATCGGTGCGGGCTAAGGCGATGGAGGCGGGAGCAACCGGATTCTTTCTCAAGCCAGTGGCCGACGCGGAATTCCTGGCCGAAGTTGAATCGGCGCTTAGCAAGGACTAAATCGATCGGGCGAGCGCGCATCAATCGACGCGCCCCGAGTAGAAGAGATTTGGCTTCACGCCATATTCGTTAGGCAATTCGATCCTGACAGTCGCCCCCCTAGGCCCAAAGTCCTATATCCTAACGCCCCCGAGGCAGGCGATTTTACGCGAACAAAGCAGACTCGGGACGGATGAGCTCGGATAAGCCTTCATCGAAAATCAGCACGCGCGAATTTCTCAAAACGCGAGCTGAAATGTTCAAGGATTTCTCGGACGAACGTCTTCAGCAATTGGTGGACGGTTCGCGGATCGGTTCGTTTGAGGCCAAGGAAGCCATCATGCACCGCGGCGAAGAAGCCGCGCACTTTGGTGTGGTGCTGAGTGGAACGGTGATCGCCGGCACTAATGGACAACGCCTCGGCCAATTGAACGCCGGCGATACTTTCGGCGAGTTGTCGCTTATGAGCGGCAACCCGCTGCTCGCGAACTTCATCGCTGAGTCCCCGTGCGAAATCCTGCTCATTCCTGTGTCGTTGTTTCAATCGATCATCGTGGCGGAACCGGGCGCGGTGCAGCGCATTTCGCGCACCATTGCCGACCGAATGAAAATGCTTATGTCCGATCCGGTGAAGGCCGCCGCCGCGTTGCGCGAGGGGGACGATCCTTACGGGCTGAAACTGAAGGGTGAGCGGCCGGAGAAAATTCTCGTGATCAACTGCGGCTCGTCATCGCTCAAGTACAGCTTTTACAATACGGCTGATGAATCGCAGCACGCGCGGGGGTCAATCGAACGAATTGGCCTGAAGGGAACGCGTTTCAAACATCGCGGACCGAAAGGCGAAGCGAAAAGAGATCTGCCGAAGGGCGGCTTCGTCGAAGCGTTCAAGGCGATGACCGCCGAACTTACGGCCAAAGAAACGGGAGTCATTGGCGGAGCCGGGGAAGTCAGCGTTGTGGTCCATCGCCTCGTGCATGGCGGCGAAAAATTCACCGAAGGAACATTGATCACTGAAGAAGTTCTCGCCGAAATCGAGAAACTCAATCCGCTCGCGCCGCTACACAATCCGGTCATGCTCGCCGGCATCAAGGAGATGCGCCGTCTCTATCCGGCCGTGCCGCACGTCGCGGTCTTCGACACCGCATTTCATCACACGCTGCCGGCTTATGCCTTCCTCTACGGAATCCCCCACGAACTCTACGAGAAAAAAGCGGTGCGCCGTTACGGATTCCACGGCAGTTCTCACAACTATGTCGCATTGCGCGGCGCCCAATTCCTGAAGCGACGGCCTAACGAGTTGCGGCTGGTGACTTGCCATCTTGGAAACGGGTCGTCCCTCTGCGCAGTCGATCACGGCCGCTCCATCGACACCTCGATGGGATTCACTCCCTTGGAAGGTTTGATCATGGGAACGCGCTCGGGCGATCTCGATCCGGGTATTATTAGTTTTCTGGAACGCGATGGCCTAACGAGCGCCCAGATCGACGAGATGCTCAACAGGAAAAGCGGTTTGCTCGGATTGTCCGGAGTTTCGAGCGATATGCGCGAAGTTCTGACGGCGGCCGATCAAGGGAATCGCCGGGCGCTGCTCGCGCTTAAAGCCTTTTGCTATCGCGTCCGAAAATACATTGGCGCTTATGTGGCGTCGCTCGGCGGACTCGACGCGGTGATCTTCACCGGCGGGATCGGTCAGGGCAGCGCGGTCGTGCGCGCGCTCGCACTCCAGGGATTGGAATGCATGGGTATCGCACTCGACGAGAAACGCAATAATGATGCGCGCGGTGACGCCGTCACTGTCATTTCAGGCGACAACTCGAGAGTCGCCGCGCTCGTTGTCCCAACAGACGAGGAACGGATGATGGCGCGCGAAGCACTGCGGACGCTGAGCCGTTCCTACATCACCAAGGTGCTTGATGCGCAAAAACAACAATCATTTCTGGTCGAAGTATCAGCGCATCACATTCATCTTACGCAGGAGCACGTCGAAGCGCTGTTTGGCAAAGGTCATCAGCTCACAAAACATGCCGATCTTTCGCAGCCCGGCCAATACGCCTGCAAAGAGCAGCTGGCGATCGTCGGACCGAAAGGCAAAATCGAGCGGGTTCGCATTCTCGGTCCGGCGCGCAAGTATACCCAGGTCGAAATCGCGATGACCGAACAATTCAAGCTTGGCATCGCTCCGCCGATTCGCGAAAGCGGCGACATTGCGGACACACCCGGTTGCACATTGGAAAGTCCGACCGGCAGCGTCCAGATCGATCGCGGCGTCATTTGCGCGTTGCGTCACGTTCACATGTCGCCCGAGGACGCACTCCGCTACGGCGTGCGCGACAAATCATTCGTCCGCGTCCGCGTAACTGGGGACCGTGAGCTTGTCTTCGGCGATGTGCTCGTGCGGGTGGATCCAAATTTCAAGCTCGCCATGCACATCGACACCGACGAAGCGAACGCCGCCAACATCGGCGCCAAGGGCGCGCTGGGATTTATTGACGAAATTCAAAGCGAAGGATCCATGAACTGAATTTCAGAAACTCAAACGCAGACCAAACCAATGAACAGATCAGACAACATCAATGAGCAGGTTCCGGAGCTGCCGGAAATTAAATCGTTAGATTCAAACATCGACCGCCGGACCTTCATCATCCGCAACGCCGTCATTGGCGCCGCCGCGGTGATGACTGGCACAACGTGGACACGCGAAGCCCGCGCCGCGCAGGCAGCGAAAGAAGCCGCAGCCAAACCTGCCGGGAAACCCCAATTAGGTGCTGGCATGTCGCCCGACCTGGACATTGTGAAGCAATCCAAGGGGCCAGTGATGACCGTGGTTGACGAAATGTACAAAGTCGGTCCAGGCCCATCGAGCTCGCACACGATCGGTCCGATGCGGATCACTTACGATTTTTATCAGCGCTGCGCAAAGCTGCCGGCTGATCAATTAGCCAAGGCGACCGGGTTAAGGGTTCATCTTTACGGCAGTCTGAGTGCTACTGGAAAAGGACATGTGACCGAGCGCGCGGCGCTGGCAGGTCTTATTGGCAAAGAACCGGCGACGGTAGATCCGCTCTTCCTGGAAGCGATGATGAAAGACACGTCGCAAACCTACCCGGTCAAACTTGGTGACAAAACGTTCAACCTTTCACTCGCCGACATCATTTACGATTCACCGACGGGCAACTTTCCGCATCCAAATACCATGACCTGCAAGTTGATGGCCGGCAGCAAGCCGATCTATGAACTGGAATATTATTCGCCCGGTGGCGGATTCTACGAGTGGAAAGGTTATACACCGCCGAAGAAAGGGCAGCCCAAGTATCCTTATGCGACGATGAAGGAACTGCGTCAGCATGCGGAGACAAATAATCTCTCGATCGCGCAGGTGATCATGGCGAATGAGATTGCCATCTCTGGGAAGACTGAAGACCAAATCAACGCCTTTCTGGACAAAATCGCGAACGCGATGATCGCGACAGTGAAAGCGGGCCTGGCCGTCAAGGAAGGAGTCCTGCCCGGTCCGATTAAGTTACAGTCGAAAGCGGCAACTGTTTGGGAGCGCGCCCAGGACGATAAGTATGACACCGACAAAGCGGTTGCCTTGCTTTCGGCCTGCGCCTTGGCCGCTTCGGAAGAAAATGCTCGGGGGCATTTAGTCATCACGGCACCGACCGGCGGTTCCGCCGGAGTCATGCCGGCAATTGTTTACGCGCTGGTCGAAGGCCCGCGCAAGGTCCCGATGGAAAAAATCCGCGGAGGTCTACTTGCCGGTGCGGCGATCGGTTATTTGTGTAAACACAACGCCACGCTCTCTGGCGCCGAAGGCGGTTGTCAGTCAGAGATCGGCGTGGCTTCCGGAATGACAGCCGCTTTGATTGCGCAGGTCATGGACAGCTCGCCGCTGGTTCTTGAGAATGCAGCGGAGTCGGCGATTGAACATCACCTCGGCTTAACATGCGATCCGGTTGCCGGCTATGTTCAAGTTCCGTGCATCGAACGATGTGCATTCGGCGCGGTGAAAGCGTGGACCGCTTTCATGGTCGCGACAAATGAGATCGCCTCGCGTCATCGCGTTGATCTCGACACCACGATCAAGACCCTGGCCGATACCGGCAAGGACATGAGCGCAAAGTACAAAGAGACGAGCGAAGGGGGGTTGGCCGCTAACCTCGTTCTTTGCTAACTCAAATCGAGGGCGCGTTTCGCGAGAACAGAATGGCAACAGCAGTAGCAACCAAATCGGAGAAGTCGTCAAAACCAAAAAAGACTGAATCGTCACTTCCTGACACCAAGGAAGCATGGCGCGGATTTAAGCCGGGGTTGTGGCAACGCGACATCAACGTGCGCTGGTTTTTGCAGCAAAACTACACGCCATACGACGGCGACGATTCGTTCCTGGCTCCGGCAACCGAACGGACGAAGGCGATTTGGAAAAAACTAACGGACATGTTTCCAGAGGAGCGCAAAAAAGGCGTACTCGATGTTTCATTAATCCCGAGCTCGATCACCGCTCACGCGCCCGGCTACATCGATCAGGACAACGAAGTCATTGTCGGATTGCAAACGGATGCGCCACTCAAACGCGCAATCATGCCCAACGGCGGTTTCCGAATGGTGCTTAGCTCGCTCAAAACCTACGGCTACGAAGCGCCTCAGGCCGTCGTCGACACGTTTACCAAGTATCGTAAAACGCACAACGATGGAGTATTCGATGCCTACACTGGGGACATTCGTGCTTGTCGCAGCTCCCACATTCTCACTGGCCTGCCCGATGCTTACGGCCGCGGACGCATCATCGGCGATTATCGGCGCGTAGCGCTCTATGGCGTTTCGCGATTGATCAAAGAGAAGGAAAAGGAGAAAGCGGCGCTCGATTCCGAGATGTCGACTGAGGCGATCATCCGCGATCGGGAAGAGCTGGGCGAACAGATTCGCGCGCTGCATGAGTTAGGGGCGATGGCAAAGAGCTATGGCTTCGATATTTCGGGTCCAGCCAAAAATGCACGAGAAGCCGTGCAATGGCTTTACTTTGCCTACCTGGCTGCGGTCAAAGAACAAAATGGCGCCGCAATGTCGTTAGGCCGCGTTTCCACGTTCCTTGATATCTATTTCGAGCGGGATCTTGCTGGGGGGAAACTGACCGAGGAGCAAGCCCAGGAGATCATCGACGATTTCGTCATCAAACTCCGGATCGTTCGTTTTTTGCGCACCCCAGAATACGACGACCTCTTCGCCGGCGATCCGACCTGGGTTACCGAATCCATCGCGGGAATGGGTGACGACGGACGCCCGCTGGTGACGAAAAACAGTTTTCGGTTCTTGCACACGCTTCATAATCTCGGCCCCGCCCCCGAGCCGAATCTTACGATCTGGTATTCGCCGCGCTTGCCGGACAATTTTCGCAAGTACGCCGCCAAGGTCGCGATTGAGAGTAGCGCGCTGCAATTCGAGAGCGACTCTCTTATGCGCGACTCGTGGGGCGACGATGGCGCGATTGCCTGCTGTGTCTCACCGATGCTGATGGGAAAACAAATGCAGTTCTTCGGCGCGCGCGCAAACCTCGCAAAATGTCTGCTCTATGCAATTAACGGCGGACGTGACGAGCTTTCCGGCAAACAAGTCGGTCCGAAAGTCGATGCCGTGAAAGGCGACTATCTCGATTTCGACGATGTCGCCGGAAAGTTCGAGCGAATGATGGAGTGGCTGGCGGAGGTGTACGTGAACGCGATGAACGTGATTCATTACATGCATGACAAATATTCCTACGAGCGGATCGAGATGGCGTTGCATGATTACGCGCCAGTCCGGACGATGGCGTTCGGTATCGCAGGGCTTTCTGTGATAGCGGATAGTCTGTCAGCAATTCGCCATGCGCGGGTGAAAGTGGTTCGCGACGAGACGGGATTGATTGTCGACTATCAAACCGAAGGCGATTTCCCGAAGTTTGGCAACAACGATAATCGCGTAGATCAAATGGCGGCGGCGACGGTGTCGATGTTCATGAGCAAACTGCGAAAACATCCGACGTATCGCAACGCGATCCACACCCAGTCGGTCCTGACGATTACGTCGAATGTGGTCTATGGAAAAAACACCGGCCACACGCCGGATGGCCGTCGCAAAGGCGAGCCGTTCGCCCCGGGCGCAAATCCGATGCACGGTCGCGATTCTCATGGCGTGATGGCTTCGGCGGCGTCGGTCACAAAAATTCCATATCGCGATGCGCAGGACGGAATCTCGCTGACGACGACGATGGTGCCGACCGGATTGGGCCGCACCAAGCCGGAACAGATCGACAATCTCGTTGCGCTATTAGACGCGTTCTTCGGCACAACCGGTTACCATGCGAACGTCAATGTCCTGAATCGCGACATGTTGCTCGACGCAATGGAGCATCCGGAAAAATATCCGCAGCTCACCATTCGTGTTTCGGGTTACGCGGTGAACTTTGTTCGTCTCACTCGCGAGCAGCAAATGGATGTGATTAATCGCACGTTCCACGGCATGTCCTGATGCAACATGAAACTGGCCGCTCTCCCGCCTGAGGCTCCGCCAATCGGCAGTCCGTTCGAGCTGCGGCTGTCGATGGGAGAAAAAGTGGACGAGACGGACGTGAAGTCTGCGCTCGAAAGCGGCGAATGGGGATTTATTCATTCCTTCACAACGGGATCAGCGGTGGACGGTCCCGGCGTGCGTTTGGTCGCGTGGCTTACCAGTTGTCAATTTAAGTGCGTCTTCTGTCACAACCCCGACACGTGGAAGTTGACGAATGGAATGCCCGTGCCTCTCAAGCGCGCGATCGAAGTGGTAAATCAATATCGCAACAGCCTGCGCACGATGAAAGGCGGATTGACGATCAGCGGCGGCGAACCGCTATTACAGTACAAGTTTCTTGCAAACCTGTTTCCTGAAATAAAAAAACTCGGTATCCACACCGCCCTCGAAACTAACGGTTTCTTCGGCGAGCGGCTCACCGATGCCGATTTGGCTTCGATCGATCTGGTGATGCTCGGTCTGAAAGCGATCGAGCCTGACCTGCACAAACGATTGACCGGAATGGAGAACAAACCGGTCCATGAGTTCGCACGACGCCTCGCTGCAAAGAAACATCCGGTTTGGATCCGATTCGTGATCGTACCTGGCTGGACCGACAATATGGACGAAATCGGACGAATGGCGGATTTCGCGGCCGAGCTTGGGAACGTTCAAAGAGTAGACGTGCTGCCGTTTCACCAAATGTGACGCTTCAAATGGGAGAAACTTGGAATGGACTACAAAATGCGTGACGCTGAGCCGCCGTCGGCCGAAATGATCGCACAGGCTCTCGCCCGTTTCCGCGCGTCAGGATTGAACGTCGTTTAAGAAAAGCGCCGTGGCATGAATTCCAAAGTCCGACTTGCGGCGATCGGCGCGTGGTTGCTCGTCGCCGTCTATTACTTTTACCAATACGCGCTCCGCTCCGCGCCGAGCGTAATGATGCCGCAGCTGACCAAGGCGTTCGGCGTCAACGCCCTCGGCGTCTCCGCCATTGTCGGCATGTTCTACTACGGGTATTCACCATTCAGTCTCGTGGCCGGCGCGACGCTCGACCGTTTTGGCGCCAAGCGAATGGTTCCAATTGGCGCGGCGTTGGTCGGGCTCGGCGCACTGATGTTCAGCATAAGCAATGTGAACCTTGCCAACATCGGCCGATTCTTGCAGGGCGCTGGCGGTGCGTTCGCACTGATTGGCGCGGCTTACCTGATCACGAAGAATTTCCCGGCCAGCGTTGCCGCTTCGTTGATCGGTGCGACCCAAATGTTTGGCATGGCTGGTGGATCAGCCGGTCAGTTTCTGGTCGGGCCAATGATCAAAGGCGGGATTTCATGGGACCGGTTCTGGATTTATGCAGGCATTCTCGGACTTATCATCAGTGCAGCGCTATTGGTGCTTTTGCCCAAGGAGAACCCGAAGACGGCAACTGCGTCCGGCGGATTCGGCCCGCTGTTTCGTTCGTTAGGCAAGGTGTTTCGCAATCCGCAATCCATTCTCTGCGGCTTCATCTCCGGCTTATTGTTCATTCCAACGACCATCCTTGGCATGACCTGGGGAGTTCGTTTCCTGCAGGAGGCGCGCGGTCGCGAATACGATGCCGCGGTAATTCTGGCCGCGACGATCCCCCTAGGCTGGATGATCGGTTGTCCGTTGCTTGGTTTCATCTCGGACCGGCTCGGTCGCCGCAAGCCAGTCATTTTGGGCGGAACAATCATGTTATTGGCCATGGTGACATGGGTCCTGTTCGGCAATCCCGAAATTTTTCGCGGTCACGCCGTCGGAATTTTGATGGGCATCGCTTCCGGCGCGGCGATGATTCCCTACACCGTAATTAAAGAGGCGAATCCGCCAGAACTTGGCGGTTCGGCCACCGGCGTCGTCAATTTCCTCAATTTTACTTTAAGCGCATTGCTGGGCCCGGTTTTCGGCGCGCGACTTCTTGAAGTGCCCGGAGAAGATCCCGCTCTTGCGTTGGCGCATTATCAGGCCGGCTTTCAGCCGTTGCTCTACGGGATCGTTCTTGCGCTCGCCCTGACCTTTTTTCTGAAGGAAACCGGGGCAGCGACTAAAAAGACTTAAATTTCAACGCCTAACTAATGCGAACTCGCCTAACGAATGAAATCGGACTACTTATGAATACCAACTGCAAGTTAACCACGATCGCCGGCATCACGTTGATTATTGCCCTCGCTTCAGCCGTGCCCGTTCACGCATCTGAGCTGGATGATTTGAAGGCGCAATTGCAAACCATGCAGGAAACCATGGCGCAAATGCAGAAGAAAATTTCGCGGTTGGAAGAGGAAAACCAGAAGGAGAAACAGAAACAAAGACAGGCCACTGCCACCGCCAAGACTCAGGCGCTACCAGCTGAAGGTCCGAAGGAGGCGCCTCCTTCGGCGGGGCCTGCTTCGGTCGATGCAAGCGGAACCCAGGTCGTGACGATTGCGCCTTCAGCAGTAACGATTGAAGGACACGCCAGCCAAGTGACAGACCGCCCCGCCATGAACGATCAACAGGAAGCAGCGCCCCGGCCTAACGATCTGACGCTCGATCCAAAGTATCGCGGTTTCATTCCCGTCCCGAACACGCCAGTGTTGATTAAATTTAACGCGAAACCTCGACTTGATTTCACTGACGATCCTCAAAATACCGGGAACGAGGACCGTTTCGTCACCGCCACGATTCCGGTCGAGGGCGATCCGTTCAAGGGCGGCGGCAATCAGTTCAACGCTAATGCAAAGGGATCCCAACTCAGCATCGACGTGCGCGCGCCGGAAATCGACGGCAGCCCCCGGTTCTTTTACCAAAATGACTTCTTTGGCGGAGGCGGAGGAGAACTCCCGATCCGCGTGCGACAGCTTTACGGCGAAATCTATAATTTGGTAATCGGCCAGACTTACAGCGTCTTCGAGGATCCTGACGCCTGGCCGGATACAGTTGACTACGAGGGACCGAACTCAGCCGTTTTTGCGCGACGACCGCTGGTGCGATATCAAGTTCCTTTGAATCCGCACTGGGAGGTTAACTTGGGGCTCGAAAAACCAAGCTCAGAGGTCGACACCTCGATTGATCCAGAGGCAAAATCTGTCGATCACGCACCCGACGGCGGCTTCAATGTTCGATGGGAAGACTCAAAGATCGGTCATGTCCAGTTCGGGACGATTTTTCGCGACATCGGTGTGAAAGGCCCGATCGTCGGGGACCAAAGTGTCTTTGGCTGGGGCGTGAATCTTTCCAGCTCGTTAAACTTGAGCGAAAACGACTCGATTCAGACTCAATTGACCTATGGACATGGCCTCTTCCGGTATTTCAACGACGATTTCGTCAATAATGATGCCGCTTTCGACCGATCGGGAGATCTCACGGCGATCCCGGCATTTGGCGGCATGGTCGGCTTCACTCACAAGTGGAATGATACATTCCGTTCCACTGCCAGTTACGGATACGTCCACCTGGATAATCAGTTTTCGCAAGATCCGACTGCTTATCATCTGACTCACTACGCGAGTTTGAATCTGGTCTGGCAGCTGCGGAAACGTCTCAGCATCGGCTTCGAAGGACTCTACGGCCACAAAGAGGAAAAAAGTGGCGCTGACGGTGACTCCTTCCGCCTCCAGTTAGGAATCGTTTACCAATTGTTCGACTAGAGATGAACACCGATGCGGATGCCCGGTCCAGCCGCTTTGTCGCCGAGCGACCCTGCTGCCACATTGCCACGACATAGGTCCAAAGTCTGATTTTCGTCGCAGGTCTTTTCGTTCATATGAGTTGGTTCGCTTTCTCTGCGACGCAATCGCTAAGATCAAGACCATGAGACGGTTTGTTCCGGCATACCTCGATCCAGCCAGCCGGTTAGGCGAAATTCTGTTCGGTCTGATCATGGTTTTGAGCGTTACGCTTGCCGCCGGTTTGACAGTGGCTGAAGGCCGGGCTGGCGTTCGTCAGCTTCTGCTCGCTGCAATCGGCTGCAATCTCGCATGGGGACTGATCGATGCCGTTATGTACATCATGAACTGCATAACCGTGCGCAGCGGAAAAATGCGATTGGTTGAGGCGGTTCAGCGCGCACCCGACACCCAAACAGCTCTTGTTTTAATTCAGGATGAAGTGGAACCAGAACTTCAAGAGCTCCTCGATCCGGAAGACGCCAGGATGTTGAGGCAATCGGTCCTCAAACACCTTGCCTCGGCGCGAATCACAAGAAAAAGCCTAACGAAAGACGATTTCTACGGCGCCATTGCCTGTTTCTGGCTGGTTTTCGTTTCATGTTTTCCGGCGGCATTGCCATTTCTTATTTTCTCTCGCCCGCATTTCGCGCTCCGCGTCTCCAATTTTCTTTTGATCGCGCTTTTGTTTTTGGTTGGGCAGAAATGGGCCAGTCACGTTGGCCGCAGTCGACTGGCGGCGGGATTGGCCATGGTGGCGATTGGGCTCGTGCTGGTAGGCGTCGCAATTTTACTCGGAGGATAGGATGACAAGCCCCTTTGCCACCATAGCGATTCTTCTCAGCGTGGCTGTTTCCGAGTCGTTAGGCGGACCCGAAACAATTCTTTCAACTAAAAGCACCGACGAAACAACGGAAGCAGCATGGGATTACTCCTTTTCGATCTCCACTTACCTGGTTCAGCATGCCCGCGACTACGCTGATCCCATTTTCACGGCCGATCACGACTGGCTGCATCTTGAAGCGCGCTATAATTATGAAGCGATCAAGACCGCCTCGCTCTGGCTCGGCTACAATTTTAGCGCCGGAGAAAAATTGTCATTCGAAGCAACCCCCATGATCGGCGCCGTATTTGGAGACATCACTGGGGTTGCGCCCGGCTATACGATCTCGATCACTTACGAACCGATCGAGTTCTTTACTCAAGGCGAGTATTTCTTTGATGGCGCAATTCAAGCGGGAAATTTTTTCTATAGCTGGTCGGAGCTCAGTTATTCACCGGCCAGGTGGTTGAGAATTGGCCTGGTCGTCGATCGAACCAAGGCTTTCGGCAGCGATCTTGATATTCGGCGCGGACCCTTGATCGGATTCAAATACAAAAAACTCGATTTGAGCACCTACTGGCTTAGCCCCGGTTCGCGAGACGCGACTTTCGTCTTTGCCGTGACCAGCGATTTTTGAATATGGCTCTGTCCACGATATTTCTTGCCATTCTTTTCTT
>DASPUI010000111.1:0-5609 GCA_035622995.1 Chthoniobacterales bacterium | reverse complement strand
CGGGCGCGATCGACATGAGCGAGGCATTTCCAGCGGTGTGATTATAAACAACATCCATGATGACGCCGATTCCGCGCGAATGGAGTGCGTTGATCAGCGCTTTTAATTCGCGCACGCGGCTATCGTCGTTTGGATTCGTCGCAAACATTCCCTCCGGAGAAAAAAATGCACTGGTGATGTATCCCCAATTATAACTGCCGCTCGACTCGTCATTATCGAAATCCTGCACCGGCATCAGTTCGACATCGGTTACGCCGAGCTCGCTCAAATGGTCGAGCGCGGTCTTGATCTGCTCATCTTCCGGCAACCTCGTGCCCGCTTCAGTCCAACCGAGATACAGTCCGCTATTCTTGACCGCAGAATTCGGCGCAATTGTAAAATCGCGCACGTGCATCTCATAAATGATCGCGTCCGTCGGAGACTCGAGCCTGGGCCCGCGTGGAACCGGATCGGTCAGGGGTGTAATGCGCGCACGCGTGCTGCTGGCAACCGAATTGACTGCGTACGGATCGAGAACTTCGCGCGCGCGTTTCGGATCATTTCCGTCAATCAGAAACGTGTAACATTTGCCTGCCAAATCGCCGCGTACAGTCGCATCCCAAAGATTGTTCGCCTCCTGCCTCAACGGGCAAGCATATCGGCCATGCTCGCCCAGCGCATCGTCGTAAAGCACAGCGCTCACATTTTTTGCCGTTGGCGCAAAAATCCGGAAGGTTGTGGCCTGGTGAGTATAAAGCGCCCCGAGTCCAGTCCGGATTTCCTCGCGAGTCGCTTCTCTGATTTTCTCCGGTTCGGCGGCTTCGTTGTCTGGCACTGATCGCGTGGGTAAGGCGACAGCGGTTTTGCTTTGCCATTCTGCTTTCGCTAATTCTTCGCGGGCCCGAACCAGCAGGTCGGTATCGGTGATCGGCACGCGACGAGTTCCGCCAAAGTAATCGGCTTCGATCTCATTTCCGGCGATTTCGTTAACTTTAACCGCAACTCCAGCTGGAACTCTTAACGAGCCGACCATTTTTCCCCCGGAAACCGCTGGAAACTCTACCGCCGCACGCAGAATCACTTCTTTCGGCCAGTGCTCTCGGTGTCCGATCAACCAGGCGATCGGATCGGGCCGCGCGGTCGTTTGCGCTGTTGGCACTGCTTCCGGTGATGGGGCCGGCGCAGGCGCGAATTTCTCCCTAACGACCTTTTCAACCGCTGTCGTTAGGCGATTCCACGCTACCTTGGGCGACGCGTCCCATCGATACATGGCGTAACCAAACGCGCCAGCTCCAACCACCAGGAATAACAGGAGAAACTTCCCGCAGCCCCACGATGTTCTCGCAGGTTTTAAGGTCGTCGCTGCGATCGGTTGAAGCGGAACGTGCATCCGCGGCCGCCGCGCCGGGGCCTTGAGCGAAACGTCCGCCGGTTCAGTACCCGACTCGGGAACCGCCAGCGACTGGCGACACCTCGGACATGCAATCGAATTTCGAGCCAGGTCCTGACCGACCTCCACCACCTGGCCACAATGCGGACACTTTAAATTCATCAATGGAGGAAGGAACAGCGGATTAAAGCCCCATTTGCAGCCGAATTCTACCTTCTAATTTGATTGTCTTATTGCTGAAGGTTGCCAGGCACTCACGTGCCTTGAAGAGAAACCGCAGATGGATTTTGCCTGACGTCCCACGGCCTCGGACCGCGATGATCGAGACTTAAAAGAGCTCTCTACAACAGCGGACTAGGTCAGATCCCTCTCTAACAGATAGAGGTAAAGGATTGCCATTGCGTCCGTTTTCGAACCGGACGTGTTATCGTACTCAGCCGAGAGTTCGTAGCGATGATCACGCGAAATGGGAATTCCGTCGATCGACTTGAACTCATCGACATGTGCGACTCCGACTCGGTCCGGCCAATCCTGCGAACTCAAATGAAAAATCGTCTGACCGGTCGTGAGATCGCGCAACTCCATCCAGCGCGCGTAAGGATGCACATGAATCGTTGCATAGTGAACCGTTGTATCGAAGGGAAGATTCAGTTGCGGCGTGATCTCCGTCTTATAAACGTGACGTCCGGGCGGAACGATCCAGTGATTTCTCAAACCTTCGTTCGGTTTGCCGACGGGAGACAAATTTGCTTTTGTCAGTTCGCCGCATCCGGCGCCGACGTGCTGCATTGCATTTGCCGTGCATGCAGGTCCCATGTCTACAGAATCGCCGTGGGGCTGAAGAACGTACAATGCACGGCGGAAAAGAGCTTTCGTCGGCGCGCCCGGCTGATCGGCCCCAATCGTGTGCATCTTCGTCCGCATCCGCACGTTCACGACTTGGTTCCGCTCATTTAAATTTAACGACATCGTCACATAGTCCAAAGGCGCGTCGGACGGAATCGGCACGCCAAAGCCCTTTGGGAGCTCGATCGCGAGCCGCCCCGGAACGAGCGTGAAAAGCCGCCAGTCGAGATGCGTCTTTCCGCCAAGCTCATGATTATAACGATCTGGCGTCCCGCTCTGTTCAGCGAAGGTGAGATTGGAATGACAAAAAAATTCCTGTGAGATCCGCGTCTGCTCGGTCGCATCGACGACTTCTGTTTCTAAACCGGTAATCCATTGAACGGGACATTTCTGACTCGTTCCAAGACGGACGCCGCTCTGGACCGACATTGGTCCTTCCATCGACCGATAAACCTTATCCAGCCGATAGGAATCGGACACGAGTGTCAGCGAAGCCTCTCGCACCGGATCGGACCTTGTCAGCGAATAAACGGCAGGCCAAACCAAGGCTAAAGCAGCGGCGAGAAGAAGAATTTGCCGGCGACTCATCGCTCCAGTTTTGGAGCAAAGCCCGTGCCGCTATTTCGTGCCTCGTTCGTCGAAAACGAGCACCGAGGGCGGCCACCGGCTACGCCGTAATCGGCTCCGGCTTCGGACCCGGCTCAGTTTGTTCTTCGTGATGCGTGTGGCCGCTGCGCAGGAATGGAACGCGATCAAGCACGTGTTCCTGGAACCATTCGAGCCAGAGATAGATCACTGGAGTCACGAACAGCGTAACCATTTGTGAGAAAATCAAACCGCCGACGATCACCAAACCAAGGGGACGCCGTGACGACGCATCCTGGCCAAAACCAAGCGCGAGTGGAATTGCCCCCATCAAAGCGGAAAGCGTTGTCATCATGATCGGACGAAAACGTTCCATGCTCGCTTCATGAATGGCCGACCGAAGGTCCCAGCCTTCATCGATTCGTTGCAAAGCGAAATCGACTACCATGATCCCGTTTTTCTTCACAATGCCTAACAACAGGAAAAGCCCGATCACGCTATAGAGCGACAAAGTGGAATGAAAAATCCAGAGCGTCGCCAAGCCGCCAACCACGGCCGGGACAATCGCCGGAAATAAGACGGTGATCGGATGGACATAGCTTTCGTAAAGAATTCCCAGAATCACGTACATCGCGAAGATGGCCAGGAGCAAGATCGCAGGCAAAGCGCGAAAGAGTTGGTGAAAAACCAGTGCTTCCCCCTGAAAGGTCGACTGGACGCTTGGATACTGTCGCTGAACCTGACTGAAAGAATCTTCGATAAACTTTGTCGCATCCCCGATCGCAACACCCGGCAGTAAATTAAAATTGATGGTCACGCTGGTGAACTGGTCGAAATGGTTGACCGCCTGTGGCCCAACGACCTGACCGGTCGTTGTCACCGCGCGCAGCGGGACAAGATCTGCAGCAGTTCCGGTTGAAACCGCAATTCCCGGGCTGCCGCCGGCCTGGCCAATCGCATTCCCGCTGTTGCCGCGAACATACAAATTGTTGAGATCGCCAGGCGTCGCGCGTTCGTCGTCTTTCACTTCCAGAATCACCTGATATTGGTCGTCAGGTTGTTTGATCAGATAGACGTAGTTTTGCGAATAAGCGTTTTTCAACAAACTCTGGATCGCAGAGGTTGAAACGCCATACATCGCGGCCCGCTCGCGATCGATATTCACGGTCAGGTTCGGTGTGCTGTGGTAATAATCTGAACGGAACGAGGCGAAACCTTTGAAGTCAGGCAACTTCGCCATCAATTGGTCAGCGGCGCGGTAGACGTCGTCCGGAATGATTCCGCTCATCGTAAATGCGTACTGGCCCTGGGTCTGATTGGTCGCACCGACGTTGATTTGCAAAACCGGTTGCGCCGTAATGACTGCCGTGATGCCCGGAATGGTGCTGATCGACTTTTGCAGACGCAGAATGCACTGCTCGATCGGATCGCGTTGCTCGCGTGGTTTGAAAACCGCGAAGATGACCGCTTGCGAGGCGGCGCTACGCTGGGCCGAACCGGCAACAGTGAAAAACTGCGCAATGCCCGGTTCGGCGATGATTTTTTCATTCACTTGCTTTTGAAACGCGCGCATCTGATCCGGCGATGTCCCCTCCTGCGCGATAAAAACCCCGCGAGCGGAGCTACTATCCCCCACTGGCAGCAGCGTGAAAGGCAAATGGGTGAAGAAAAACCAGAGACCGATGACACAGACGAGCAGGATCGGCACAGCGAGATAAGCTCGGTCGAGGAACTTGTCGAGCGCCCAGCCGTAAGCGCGAATCACGCGTTGGATAAAATCACCGGTCCATCTCTCCATGCGCGCGCGTTTGTGACCGGCTTTACGCTCGCCCAGAATCCGAGCGCACATCAATGGCGTGAGGGTGAGCGAAACAAGACCGGACGCGAGAATCGCCACGATGATAGTGATCGAAAACTCCTGGAAAATTCGGCCAAGTAACCCAGGCAGCAACACTAGCGGAATAAAAACAGCCG
Source organism: Chthoniobacterales bacterium (assembly GCA_035622995.1). Lineage (GTDB taxonomy): Bacteria > Verrucomicrobiota > Verrucomicrobiia > Chthoniobacterales > UBA10450 > DASPUI01. Next base: position 835 of record DASPUI010000111.1, on the reverse strand, counting down.
CGAGCGAAAGCGTCATTGATAGAATCGTGAAGGATATCTCGCCGGCCGTGTTGTAAGCCGCTTTCAGAATGGATTCGCCGTGCTCGGCGCGACGGATCACGTTTTCCAAAAACACAATCGCGTCGTCGACCAAAAACCCGATCGCAAGAGTCATTGCCATCAAGGTCAGGTTGTTGATTGAGAACCCAAACATGTACATCGCCGCGAAGGTGAGCAGCAGCGAAAGCGGGAGAGCGACCACAGGAATCAGGGTATCGGTCGCGCGCCCGAGAAAGACATAGATCACAAACACGACTAACACGAACGCAATCGCGAGCGTTGTCCGCACATCGTGGACGGAATTCACGATCGTTTGTGATCGATCAAACACCGGGATGAAGCTGATCGACCCGGGCAAGCTCACGTGGAATTCCGGAAATAATGCTTTAACCGAATTCGCGACCTCGACCGCGTTGGCTCCGGCCTGCCTCGAAACGGCCAGCACGACAATCGATCCGGGCGGATTGATTCCACGGGCAAAGAAAAACCGAGATGTCCGCTCGTCCTGCACGCTTTGTTTAACTTCGGCAACATCGCGTAAATAAACCGGCGAGTTGTCCCTGTTCCGCGCAACGATCAAATTTCGGTAACCTTCGGCCTGATCGATTTGCCCGTTCGGTTGAAGAACAAATGTACGGTGCGGTCCATCAAATTGGCCGGCCCCGGAGTAAACCGTTCCCGCTTTGATTGCGTTCGCCAGATCGTCCATTGTCAGTCCGCGCGCAGCCAGCGCCGCGGGAGATGCTTTGATTCGAGTCGCACCTTGAACACCGTAAATGTTTACTTGAGACACGCC
>DASPUI010000110.1:0-10839 GCA_035622995.1 Chthoniobacterales bacterium | reverse complement strand
CAGCGCTCACGCGTCGCGCGAATCGCTGGCGCAGTACGCTGGACGCCTAGCGCCAAAAAAAATCGTGCTGGTTCACGGCGATCCGCTGGCTGTCGAATGGATGCGCGCGCGTCTGGCGGCCGATCTGCCGAATTCGGAAGTGATTGTGCCGGCGCCAGGAGTCGAGCTTGAACTGTAGCGGAGCTCTGTCAGCGCCGATTTGAAAATTGTGCGACGGTCACGGACCGCCGCTGCCCCAGATGAAGATCGCATCCTGGAATATCAACTCACTTCGGAAACGGCAGGACCGACTGTTCGAGTGGCTCGAAAGTTTCAAGCCAGACATTGTTTGTTTGCAGGAAACCAAATGCACCGACGACCAATTTCCGGCTCTCGCGCTGGAAGCAGCCGGTTATCGGTCTGCTTTTCACGGCGAAAAATCGTATAACGGTGTCGCGATTCTCTCAAACTCCCCAATACAGGAGGTGCGCCTTTCGATGGGCGACGGAATTGTCGATCCACAAGCGCGCGTGATTGCGGCGACAATCGACAATCTGCGCATTTATTCGATCTATGCGCCGAACGGACAGTCGGTTGGTTCGACGGCGTACGAATACAAGCTAAATTGGTACGCGCGACTGCGCGATTGTTTGCGCGGGGAAAAAATCGATCGATCGATTGTGTGCGGCGATTTCAATGTCGCGCCGGAAGATCGTGATCTGTTTGATCCCGAGCTTTGGCGCGGCGCAATCATGTGCTCGGATGCCGAGCGCGCGGCGTTTCGCAGCATACGCGATCTCGGTTTACGCGACACGCTGAGACTTCATCATCCGGAGACCGGGCTCTTCAGTTGGTGGGATTACCGGATGCTCGCGTTTCCGAAAAATCGCGGATTGCGCATCGACGCAATTCTGGCCGGCGAAAGATTGAAATGCACCAACGCCGGAATCGATTGCGAGATGCGTAAAGGCAAGGAGCCGTCCGATCACGCGCCCGTTTGGGCCGAATTTGAAAAATAGGAAACGCCGAACGTTCAGCGTCGAGTTACCGAGGCCGACTTCAGATTTCTGAATTGGACGTTGGGCGTTGGGCGTTGGACGTTCGATGTTGATGCCTGATGGATCGCAATTGCGAGTTGCTGCTCCGCCGAGACCGCTCGTGATTTGGGACGGCGACTGCCAATTTTGCCGGCGTTGGATCGAGCGCCGGCACGCGGTTACCAAAGGCGAAGTGGATTACGCAACCTCGCAAGAAATCGGCGATCAATTTCCGGAAATCCCTCACGACGAATTCCAACGTTCGATCGTTTACATCGACACCGAAGGTAGAGTTTTCTTTGCCGCCGAGGCGGCTTATCGTTCGTTAGACCGCCAACCCGCCGGGCGGTGGCTTGCTTGGAGTTACGATCACGTTCCCGGGTTCGCAGCGGTTTCTGAATTCGGATACAGATTGCTTGCGCGAAATCGAACGAGTGCCTCGCTCGTCACGCGATTGCTTTGGGGCAAAGATGTTGATCGGCCTTCCTATTATTGGGCGAGAAAATATTTTTTGCGCGCTCTCGGAATCGTCTATCTCGTTGCGTTTGTTTCGCTCTGGACACAGGTCGACGGCTTAATTGGCGAAGAGGGAATTTTGCCACTCCGTGAATTTCTTTCTTTTGTACGGCAACAGTTGGGCGGGCAGGCCGTTTCGTTTTTGCCAACACTCTGCTGGATCAATTCAAGTAATGCTTTTCTCCATTTTCTTTGCGGCGCGGGCACGATTGTTTCGGCCCTCCTGATCTTCGAAATTGCGCCAGCGATCTGTCTGGCAGTTCTTTTCGTTTTTTATCTCTCGCTGACTCTGGCCGGACAAACCTTTCTCAGTTTTCAGTGGGACATCTTGCTGCTCGAAACCGGCTTCCTGTCGATTTTTCTCGCCCCATGGAAAATCTGGCCGCGGCGCGGAAGCGAGTTGCCCGTCTCGCGGCCGGCTCTTTTTTTGCTCAAACTATTGCTCTTCAAGTTAATGGTGATGTCCGGCATCGTAAAACTCACCAGCGGCGACGATTCGTGGGGCTGGGTCAATCACTCGTTGCATTGGAGCGCCATGACCGCGCTTGATTACCATTACTGGTCGCAACCGCTCCCAACAATCTTCGCGTGGTACGCGGACAAGACTCCGGAATGGTTCAAGCATTTCTCGGTCGCGGCCTGTTTGTTCATTGAGATTATCGTTCCGATCTTCATTTGGGCGCCGCGCCGGTTACGATTAATCGCTTCTGGTTTGCTGATTTTCTTGCAACTCGCGATCGCGATCACCGGCAACTATTGCTTCTTCAATCTGCTTACGATCGCGTTGTGTCTGCTTTTAATCGACGACGTCGCGTGGCGCAGGGAGCGCGTCATCCAGACAAATAATGGGACAGGTTCCACCTTTTCCAGCTGTTTTGCTCATCAAGTGTCGACTTGCGTTGCGGTGATCGTGCTGATCGCCATGCTGCCGTTAAATTCCTGGCTCATCTTCAGCGCATTTAAAACAGAAGCGGAGATGCCAAAGATATTTGAACGAGTTTACGAACGGGTCGAGCCGTTCCGGCTCGTGAGCGGCTACGGATTATTTCGTGTGATGACCAAAGATCGCGGCGAAATCGTGATCGAAGGGAGCGCTGACGGAGTCAATTGGCTGCCGTATGAATTTAAATGGAAACCGGGTGACGTGATGCGTGCTCCGAAGTGGTGTGCGCCGCATCAGCCGCGACTTGATTGGCAAATGTGGTTTGCTGCCCTTAGTTCGTATCGAGAAAATCTGTGGTTCGTTCGAATGATGGTTTGCCTGTTGCAAGGCAAACCGGCCGTGATCGCGCTGTTTGAGCACAATCCATTTCCAAAGGCTCCGCCGCGTTACGTGCGTGCGAAGTTCTATCGCTACCGCTTCAGCACGACCGAGGAACATCGGCAAACCGGCGCGTGGTGGAGGCGAGACGAATTGGGCGAATACTTTCCGATTTTGTCGCTCGACGATTTGCAACGTGGAAAGTAACCGAGCGGTTGAGACTCGTTAGTTTGAAATTATATTCCGTTGTGCCAAAAGAGGAACAGATCGTGATGGAAGGTACGGTGACGCAAGTCCTGCCGGGTACGATGTTCCGTGTCGACATTGGGGGTCAGCGAAATGTCCTGGCGCACATTTCCGGAAAGATGCGAAAGCATTTCATCCGGATTGTCCCGGGCGACAAGGTTTCGGTGGAGCTGTCGCCCTACGACTTGACCAAGGCGCGAATTATTTTTCGCGAACAGTAAGGTGCAGCCCGGACGGTTGACGAAGGAAGCATTGCATCTTTAAGAAGCCATTGCGGGCCCACGAGTTGCTCAAAACGGAAAGGACAGAGATATTGAGGGGAATAACTGGAGAAAACTAATGGCTGAAGAAAACAAATCACACCGGACGTCCGCAATGTCGGACGCGCAGGATAAATTCGAGAGCAGCAAAACCCACGCTCGAAAGGCGGCAGAGGATTTGCGCGATGCGGCGGGAGCGGTGGCCGGCGAGTACCGTGGCCGAGCCGAACAGGCCTGGGGCGAAGCGCGAGGCAAGGCTGAACACGCCTGGGATGACGCCAAGGTGCGTGTCCGCTCGTTTCAAGAGGAAACCGAGCAATATGTGCGCGAAAATCCGACCAAGGCGGTGTTCACCGCGCTCGGGATAGGATTTATCCTCGGCCTGATTTTCCGGCGCTAGGCTCACTGGATGTCCGGCGAATCCACGCGCTTCCGCCACGGCGCGGGACCGAGCGGTATTTTCGGCAGCGCGCTCAGATTGCTGAGCGCGCTGATTGGATTTATCGAGAGCCGGGCTGCGCTGATAGCGTCGGAATCGAAAAGTGCGCTCATCCAATTCGCGATTGCTGCGATTTGCCTTATTGCAGCGGTGATGTTGTTGGTGTTCGGCTACATTTTCTTAGTGGCGAGCGCGATCGTAGGAATCGCGCACCTGGCGCACATTTCATGGCTGTGGACGGCACTGATCGCGGCGGGTGTGCATTTTATACTTGCCCTTCTTTTGCTCCTCATCGTCTGGAGTAGAGTGACCAAGCCGGTGTTCCGCGCGACCGTCGTTGAATTGAAGGAAGATCGAAAATGGCTACGAGAAATCGGAACGAATCGGCAATCGAATTGAGAAAAGAGGTTGTTCGCTCGCGGGAGCAGCTGGCGCACGACCTCGTGCGATTTCGTGATGAGGTCGATTTGTCGAAAAAAATCAAGCGGTCGTTTCAACGGCAACCGGTAATTTGGATCGCTGCCATGGCGGCTGCTGGAGCAGGGGCTGTGATCCTGTTGACCCGCAAGAAAAAGATCCGTGTCGATTCGCGAAGTGCTTCTGCACCAAAGAATGGCCTGCTTCAGGCCGGTTTCCTGTTGGGAGCATTGCGCATCGCGGCCAGTCTGCTTAAGCCGCAGATCGAAGCTTTCCTCGCTCAAAAAATTCGCAATTACGGCGGCGGACGAAGGGAAAAGTAGTTTACGCGAAGTGCCTCGGCGCTTAAACATTTCGCCGGTTAGCTATGACTGGCAAATCGAGTGGCAACAATTTGTCCGCGAATGAATTGATTCACGTGGATCAGTATCTCGCGGTCGGCCAAAAAGCCGGTGCGTCGGATATTCATCTTGGGGTCAACGCGCCGCCGCTTTGGCGATTGCACGGAACATTGCAGCCGATCTGGCCGGATGTTCCTCGCCTAACGAGTAAGCAAACCCTCGCTCTGGCGGAAGGTTTTCTCTCCGATTTGCAAAAAAAACAGTTAAACGAGCGCGGCGATTCCGATTTTGCCTACGCCAATGAATTCGGCCGTTACCGCACCAGCGTGGTGCGTCAGAGGCTGGGAATCGACATCGTCTTCCGCATTATCAACACCAACGTGCGGACAATGGACGAGCTTGGATTGCCGGAGCACCTGAAACTCCTGACCCGTTATCAGAACGGCCTCATTCTCGTGACTGGCTCAGTCGGGAGCGGAAAATCGACGACGCTGGCAGCGCTGGTTGAGCAGGTAAACATTGAGCGCCGCGAACATATCATTACGCTGGAAGACCCGATCGAATACGTTTTTGAACCGAAGGGGTGCCACATCACCCAGCGCGAAGTTCACACGCACACGGTCTCATTCGCGGCGGCGTTACGCGGTGCGCTGCGGGAAGATCCGGACGTTATCATGGTCGGCGAAATGCGCGATTTAGAGACGATTTCGCTCGCGATTACCGCGTCTGAGACCGGACATCTTGTTTTCGGGACGTTGCACACCAGCAACGCGTCGCGAACGCTCGATCGTTTGCTCGATGTCTTCCCGCCGGACCAACAGGAGCAAATTCGAATCATGGTAAGCGAATCGCTTCGTGGCGTAATTAGTCAGCAGTTGATTCCGCGAGTCGATGGCCGGAGCCGGGTGCTTGCACTTGAAACGCTTACTAATACTCCCGCGGTCGCAAATGTTATCCGCGAAGCAAGAACTTACATGCTTCCAGGAATCATTCAGACTGGGAAAAAACAGGGCATGCAGTTGATGGACGATGCATTGATCGATCTTTACCACCGCGGACTGATCAGTGCGGAAGAGGCCTACGCGCGTGCCGAGCAGAAACAGACTGTCCGTCAGCACCTGAAATTCGAAAGCTAACATGGCTTATCTCGATCAATTTTTGAGCGTGATCGTCGATCAAGGCGGTTCCGACTTGCACATTGCCGAGGGACAGCCGCCTAAAATGCGTAAACATGGCGACGTCGGTCCCATTCGCTCCGGACCGATTACTCATGAAGAAGCAGCATCGATGTTGAGCGAAGTCTGCGGTTCGCGCAATTGGAAGATCTTTGAGGAGCGCGGCGACCTTGATTTTGCTTACGAAATGGACGCCGCTTCACGATTTCGTTGCAATTACTTGAAGCAGGCGAACGGATACGGCGCAGTATTTCGGTTGATTCCGACGAAAATCGCGACGCTCGAACAACTTGGCATTCCCCTGGTGGTGAAAGAATTCGCGCAACTTCGCGGCGGCCTCGTGCTCGTCACTGGACCAACCGGCTCCGGAAAATCGACCACGCTGGCGGCGTTGATCGACTTCATCAACGAAAATTTCCCGCGCCACGTCGTCACGATCGAGGAGCCGATTGAGTTTGTGCATGAGAACAAACTCAGCGTGATCACTCAACGGGAAGTGCCTAACGACTCGATTTCGTTCCCGATCGCACTCAAAGCGGCATTGCGTGAAGACGTCGATATCGTGCTGGTTGGTGAAATGCGCGATTTGGAAACAATCTCGCTTGCGCTCACCGCGGCCGAGACCGGGGTCCTGGTTTTCGGGACTCTGCACACGAACAACGCGCGCAAAACCGTCGATCGGATGGTGGATGTCTTTCCCGCCCCAAGACAGGCGCAGGCGCGCGCGATGCTGGCCAATTCGCTTCGCGGGGTCCTTGCCCAATTGCTTTTGAAGAAAGCAGATGGCTCTGGTCGAATTGCCGTGAATGAAATCCTGATCGCGAATGCCGCCGTCTCGGCGATTATTCGGGAGGGGGCGACCCAAAAACTTCAGGATGTGATTGTGTCCGGCAAAGGCCAGGGAATGCAATTCATGGACGACGCGATCTGGTCGCTTTTGCAACAGGCAATCGTCACGCCCCACGAAGCTTTCATGAAAGCGATTGATAAGAATCGCTTCAAAAAATTTCTTTCATTGGAAGAGCAAGGCCTTGGCAACGCAACCGGCGCCGTGCCGGATGACGAAAAGCGGCCGCCAGGCGATTTTGTAAAGCGCGGCGCGCCAGGCGGACCACGCCGCTGATTGTCTGCGCCCGATGTTTCAGTGTGAAACTGCCAATCTCAGAAACAGTTGCTTGTCGCTGCTCGTGATCGCGACCTTCGCTTTGATCACCTGAAGAAAACCATTGTCAGAAAGGACTTGGTCGATGGTGGTGGCATTTGTCCAGCTGCTCAAGTCACCCGATCTTTGAACCGAGTAGGTCAGATCGGTGGCGCCGAGGAATTTTGTGTAAACCAGCGCGAAGTAGCCCGGGTCGTTTGGATCGAAAAGCGCGTACGGCAGGTTCATTGGTGATCCGTTCGTTCGCGGATTGGTATTCAACGCATACTCGAGCAAATTGGGAACGCCATTATGGTTTGGATCAGCGTTGTCGCCGCTGATCGCCGGATTAGCGAGCTCCTGCGGGGTAAAGTAGGTTTGCTGCCAAGTCGCATAGCTGGCAACGGGCGGGACGTGATTGATCACCGCGAATTGGCCAACGTGATTAACGCAGGCCCAGACAACATGATGCAGCGTGTCCAGACTGCAATTGCCGAGGTTGGGAACGTGATTGTAGGCACCACCAACAAATGTTGGCGTTCCGGTTGTGTTTCCATCGAGCGCGTTAACCCAACTGGTTCCGTTGAACCAGCCAAGAGAAAGACTTTGATCGCTGCCAAAAACGGCATCGGCCGCAGCGAGGTCGTAACTTAGCTGCACAACATACGTATCACTGCTTGTCCCGCTAATATTCGCGACGTCGCTGACAAAGCTTGAGCTTGCCGCCTTCGATGTTGTAACGGTCACAGCCCGGAACGAGTTCGGGCTGCCTCCCGCGGTTCCGTCGAGAATATCGACTGAAGTGCTGTGGCCGCCGAGATGCGAGGTATGAAACGGCGCATAGCTCTCGCCAGCCATGGAGCGATAAGTGCGGCTATTGATCTGCGCCGCGAATGCCTGCGAGTTTCCGTGAGAATCGGTCCCCTGTCCAACGACTTCCGTTGCATCCGGCGAGATCCCATTAGCAATCGTTAAGTTCCAGCCGGCAAAAACCACGCCATATTCACTTGAGAGAACGGATTGCAGGTTGCGGATTCCGTTGTTTGCATCCCACACGAATGCCTGGCTACCACTGCTCCCGACCGAAACGCCGCCATCGCTCGACACCCCGAGCGCGACGCTGCTACTGGTTCCGCTAATAAACCCGAGACCAAACATCCCGCCGCTTTGCGTCCAGAGAAAAGCTTGCGCCCCGGCAGGCGAATTCGCCTGGCCCACGATTGCAGTTCCGTCCTGCGAAATGGCAAAGGCCTGGCTGCTTAAATTGGTATTACCGCCGGTGAGATCGCCGAGTCCCAGCATTCCGTTGGTCGCGTCCCATCGAAACGCTTCGAAATTCCCGCCGGTGCGAAAAGATTGGCTATAGCCCGCTACTACCGACCCGTCGCCGGAAACGGATTGTGCCAGACTGCGAACTCCTCCGGAAAGAACGCCCAGCAAGGTCGGGGAATTTGTGCCGCTCCAAAGAACGGCCTTTTCACTGGTCCCACTTGAACCACTCCAGCCCACTGTCGTACTGCCATCCTCCGAAATTCCCGACGCGGCGCTGTCGATGTCTCCTGGTCCGGCCGCTAGAAACGAATTTTGATTGAGTGACAGATCGTAGCGGAAGGCGCTCGCGGTCGAACCGTTAGCGCCGGTTCCGACAAAGTACCGCCCATCCTCGGAGACTCCGCTCGCAGCAGCGCTGATTCCGGCTGAATCGAGGTGAAGATCGGTTAGCTCAGTCGCGAGCGTCCAGTAGGAAGCATGCGTGCCGCCGCCGGCTACACCGACCACAACAGAACCGCCATTTGCAACCGCGATTGCCTTCGAGCCATAAACGCCGCTAAAGAGCTCGCCTAGGCCACCGGAGAATTGCGTACCCATTGCTCGCGGGGTCAGAAGAAGGGCATGCAAATTTCCTGTTGCCGGAACTCTTCCTTCCGCCGCGATTTGGCCCCTGTCGTTCAGGTGATTTCCAATATCTTCTTCGTCAATGTTGTAGGTGGCAAAGCTGGCTGGCACCAGAGAATTGAGATCATACATCTCGCCGGCGTCATAAAAAAACGCGTGAGAAACAGTGTCACCGGTTATGTTCGAATGCCCGGTTACTTGTCCGGAGTTATTAATGCTCGTTCCATAAGCATATGAGCCGCCGAGTGTGCCGAGGTCCTGCATTAGTCCACCGGAATAAAGAAAAGCATGTTGTCCCAGCTCGCCATCGAGCGATGAAAATCCGGTTATTTGGCCGGCGTTGTTAATACTATAACCCTGGGCGTAACCTCCGCCGAGGGTTCCGAGATCTGTCATTATTCCGCCGGCATACAAGAAAACGTGTGTTCCGTCGTTGTCTAAAATGTCGGCCGATCCCGTTACTTGGCCGGAATTGTTGATTCCAAACGCGCCGCTCTCCGATCCGCCGAGGGTTCCGAGATCCTGCAGCAAACCGTTGGAATAAATAAAAGCATGTGTGCTAAAACCGTCTGCCAGCACGAAGAAGCCTGCGATTTGATCAAAATTGTTGATGCAATGTCCTTCACTGGATGTGCCATTAACTCCGGGAATATCGTGCATTATTCCACTTGAGTAGAGATAGGCGTGATAATCCTCCGTTAATGTTAGCGAGTAACCTGTTACATCGGCGATATTGCTAACTGAATATCCGTAGCTGGGATCGTCCCCAAGTGTTCCGAGATCAGTGATGGCTCCATTTGAAAACAGGACCGCATCTCTGGCCGCATTGTTCGTGGTATCGGAATAACCCGAAACCTGTCCAAGATTATTAATGCCATAGCCGGCGCTCGTACTTCCGCCCAGTGTTCCGAGATCGATTACGACGAATTGGGGAGGGTCGGCAGCGGGCGCTTCCGTAACCAGACTCAATAGACAAACCATTGCGTTCCCAAAAACTACCTGACAAAGTTGCGAGACCCTGCGACGCATAGAAGTTTTACGAGTCCAAAGGGTTGCGATTGTAGCCAAAAGCCGCCGATCTGACAATTTATCTTGTCGTCAAACCGCACCTGTTACGCTCTGGTGCGTTGACAGAAAAAAACTGAGTGATATTTTTTGCCCGAATTTCGGGAGCAGGTTGTAACAAATTCGTAACGCACGGGGTTCTACGTCCTTTTGAATTCATTGCTTAACAGTCAGGTTCTTGTTCTCAATCGCCTGTGGCAGGCGGTGAATATTTGCACCGCTCGGCGCGCGTTCGCACTGGTTTACGCCGGGCACGCTCACGTCGTTTCATCTGATGCCGCGAATAATTTTTTGACTCACGATTTCGAGAGCTGGCGCGATTTTTCGGCGAGCGCGCCCGATCACGAATTAGTCACGACGATTTCCTGGAGAATCCGGATCCCGCGCGTGATTGTGCTGCTGTTTTTTGATCGGCTTCCGAAAAAGGAAGTGAAGTTTACCCGGCACAATGTATTCGAACGCGACAAAAACACCTGCCAATATTGCGGTAATCCTTTCGACCGAAGCGACCTGAATCTCGATCACGTGGTCCCGCGCGATCGTGGCGGCACGACCACCTGGGAAAATGTGGTTTGCTCGTGTATTGAATGCAACACTCGCAAAGGCAATCGACTTCCGCAGGAAGCTCACATGACTTTGATTCGACGACCGAAACGCCCGAAGTGGCGGCCGTTCGTTCACGTGACATTTTCATCCCCCCAACACGAAAGTTGGCGGCACTTTGTCGACCTGGCTTACTGGAACGTCGAGCTCAGCGATTGATTTGGCCTATCGAGTCGATATTGCCTTCGCCACGACGAGACTGGGGTTCTGCCCTGCCAGCGCTCTTAAAATTGGCTGGGGATAAATTCCGAGCCAGACAATGGCGATGATGAGCATGCCAATCATCGCTCGTGATAAAATGCTCGTGGAAATAGTACCGGCGTTCGTTGCCGGCTGCCAATACATCGCCCGCACCACTTTCAGGTAGTAGTAGAATCCGCAGGCGACGGTAATGATACCGACCAGAACAAGCGTAACTTGATGCTGCGAGACCGCCGCGCTAAAGATGAAAAATTTCCCGAGG
>DASPUI010000109.1:0-3148 GCA_035622995.1 Chthoniobacterales bacterium | reverse complement strand
GGGAAAGACGGTTCGCTATTATCGTTTTTGTGGCTATGGAAATTATGAGCGCGCGCTCTTTTCGCTTTTCTCATGTCTCAGCTCTGATTTGCTCTCTTGCTTCGTTTGGCGTCGCCGGGTTGTCGGCCTCTGATTTGGTTTTCCAAAAGGTGCCTCCACTCACGGTTGAACAGGCACCGGCGTATCCAGAAAACCTCGCTCGCTACCATTTTGGAGCACAAGTGGAAGCGGTGCCCCGGAGCAACCCGATCGCCCGTTTAAAGCTGAGCGTGAATTCCCAAGACGACAACGTCGCGGAGGCGGCCTTGCTCTGCGACGATCCAACGGTTGGATATGCCTTAACGAACGGGAAAACCACCTTGCTGATTTCGCTTTCGAAGATCGAGAATATTGACACCGTGTCGTTTCTGAATAACGGCGCGAAAGGCAAGCTAACGATTGCGACTTCAAGCGCGAAATTACCAGCCGAAAACGCCCAATGGCATGAAGTGGCGCGCAACGAAATTTCGTCCGATTTCACGCAGTCCAAGGTTGGGCCGGGCGACGCCAAATATTTGCGACTCACCTTCGATTTGACCGAGCCAGGGCGAATCGCCGGTCTCGGCGTTTATTCAATTCCAAGTGCAGCCGATTTCACGATGCCGCGGCTGAGAAAAGTGGCGGCAGGCGCATCCGACAGCTTCGGATTGATTAGCTGCAACGTTGCCGATCTTCACGCGAAAGCGCGCGCGTTATACGTAAGTTCGGGCACAGAGCTGTCCCAAGCGAACAGGATGATCGATGGTCAACCCGCTACTGCCTACGCATTCAGCGCAGGCGACCGCGCGCCGGCGGCAATTATCGATCTGGGCAAGACGGTTACACTTAATCGTATTTCGGCAATTTATTCGGCGAGCGCAGGAATGATCGATTTTTACGTGCTGCCAAGTTTGCCCGGCGCGAACGCCAATGGAACAACGGCGCCGAGAAATCTTCGTGTTAGCGATGTTGAGTTGGCAAATACGAGGCCGGTTGGATCAGTTGCCGACAAGGGAACAGGTCGCGTTGCGATTAATTTCCCAGCCACAACTGGGCGCTATATCATGGTGAGATGGACTCCCGCAGGACAGCAAGACACCGGATTTTCAATTGCAGAAGTCGCGGCGTTTAGTGACAGCAGTTCAGGGTTAATCGCTGCAAATATTTCCCTCGCGCAAACTGACGGGAAAGATGCCAAGGATTTCGGCCAGGGAAAAGATGCGAAAGAGATGCCGGAAGAGGGACCGCCTGCGGAAGGCCCTCCTCCGTCGCTGCCCGATGTACCGCCATTTATCTTTGTTCCCGATATTGTTCCGACAAGTCCTTAAAGACTAAGAAGTTTTAGCAAAAGCCCGTTCTGTCCTGGATGACCGAACGGGTTTTTTGTTTTTCAAAGCTGGTCGCGAAGAGTGCCGAAGATCTGCGTATTGTCGATCGTTCCGGTCAACACTTCGGTTCCAGGTCCTGCACCGAAAGCAACGACATCCTCGACAACATTTAGCGCCGATTTTGTGTAAAACGCGGCCGGTTCGGAATTTTGGGCCCTTGGATTTCCCTTTTCCAGATCCTCCACCGGGGTTTTGGCCGTTCCGAAAGATTGATTACCCTTTGGGCCGGTGGCCCAGGTAATCCACGGCTGACCAGAGGAATTCAGACCAAGCAACGCCAAGCCGCTGTCTTTGCGAAAAGGGAAGCCGTTCAGACTCATCCCCCCGATTGCGACATCGCCACACACGATGACGGTCGATCTTGCTCCTGCATAACGCCGGGCGACCGCAACCGCTCGATCTAGTTCAGCTGTTTCGGTAAGGGTTTTCTCAGCATCATTTTGTTCAGCTGCTTTCCCCATTAGTCCGGCATCGACCACGAGCAAGTATCCGCGCGGATTGTATTGGAGCAGTTCAATTCCGCGCCTGACCATGTCTGCCAAGCTTGGTTGCTCGCTCCATTGCTCAAGTTGATTTGCGAACGCCAGGTCGTCCTTGCTGAACATGCCAAGAAGTTTCGGTACCTTCCACGCAGGGATCCCTTCGAGCTCGGCCCGGCTCGAAACAAGATCGAAACCGTTGCCGCGCAACTCCAGCAACAGGTCCCGACCATCTGTCCGCTCTCCGCTTTTCGCTTCGGGAAGGAACGCGCCGCTCCCACCGCCCATCGCGATGTCGATTTTGCCGCTATCTGCTAATTGCACCGCCAGACCTTCCCGGTCACTCGGGTCTTTGGCGTGAGCGTAAAAAGCTGCGCACGTCGGATTCGTTAGGCTGGCGTCTGTAATCAGGCCAATTGCCCGTCCGCGCTGTCGTGCCAGGTCGACAATGCTCGAGATCGGCTTGTCGTTCCCGATTAACGCGATCATCCGATTGCTTACCTTTGTTCCGGTCGCGATTGCGGTTGCCGCCGCGGCCTGGTCCGCCACCGCAAAATCTTTTGAGGAATTTGTAACCGAAGCGAGATGTGGCATCGCATCCAGAGCAAGATGCGAATCGGCGCCACCCAGAAACATGCGAGTCGCCGCAAGGCGCTCTGGCGCCAGGCCTTCGCCGATGATCAAAATGATTCCAAAGGGCTTCTGGATTACCCAGTGCTGGAAATAGAGGACACCAACACCGGCGAAGAGCAGAAGGCAAAAAAGCGCGATCAGCTGGTTCCGCCATTTCACGTGGCGATGTAGAAGTGCCGCGCCGCTATTGTCAATCACGCAGCGAGGGAAACCGCTTGTCGGCTGCGCCAATCATCGGCAAATTGCGCTCATATGTCCGGTCCGGTCATGTTGATCATTCGGGACGGGTGGGGAATCAATCCCGGTGGCCGCGAAAAGAGTGAGCAAAACGGAGACGCAACATTGCTGGCTCGCACTCCATTTCACGACCAGCTCTACCGCTCTTATCCGGGAAGCAAGTTGAGTGCAAGTGGCGTCAACGTCGGTCTGCCAGAGGGGCAAATGGGCAACTCCGAGGTTGGTCATCTGAATTTGGGTGCGGGTCGAATTGTCTATCAGGATCTGACTCGCATTAACAAAGCAATTGCGGAGGGCGAGTTTGACCGGAATCGCGTCGCTCGCTCCGCATTTGAAGCAGCGCGTGGGCACCGCCTTCATTTGTTAGGCCTGGTATCGGACGGTGGTGTGCAT
>DASPUI010000108.1:0-6753 GCA_035622995.1 Chthoniobacterales bacterium | reverse complement strand
AAATAGCAAGCTAGCAAACCGTCAGAAAGCGCAGCTGGAACCTGCATAACCGGTTGCGCTCGACGGGCGCGTCCGCCACTTTGTCGCGCGCAATGTCGAACACATTCTATATCACCACGGCGATTGATTACACCAATTCGCCGCCGCACATCGGGCATGCGTACGAAAAAGTGCTGGCCGACGTGATTGCCCGTTATCACCGGCTCAAAGGCGATAGAGTTTTTTTTCTGACCGGCGTCGATCAACACGGCCAGAAAGTTCAGCAGTCAGCCGCCAAAGCGGGCGTTCCGCCTAACGAGTTCGTGAAAGGCGTAACCCAGAAGTTCATCGATCTCTGGACGAAGCTCGACGTTAAATATGATCGATGGGCTGAAACAACCGACCCGTTGCACAAAAAAGTTGTTCAAGGAATTTTGCAGCGCCTTTTCGACGAAAAACAGATCTACAAAGATAAGCAGTCCGGTTACTACTCAGTTCGACAGGAGCAATTTCTGACCGACAAAGAACGGGGGACGGACGGCGAGTTTGGTCCGGAATGGGGGCAGGTCGAATTTCGCGAAGAGGAAAATTATTACTTCAAACTGAGTCAGCACAAAGACTGGCTGCTGCGTTACCTCGATAAGCGCGGAGACGCGGTCATTCCCGATTTCCGTCAAACCGAATTGCGCAACGCCGTTGAGAAGCTTGGCGGCGATCTGTGCATTTCGCGGCCGAAATCGCGGCTCGATTGGGGGATCGAGCTGCCGTTCGACACCGATTTCGTCACTTACGTCTGGTTCGATGCCCTAACGAACTACATCAGCTTCGCCGGCTATGATCCAAAAGTTGAAAGTTACACGAATCAGCCGGCGGAATTTCGAGAAAAATGGCCGGCGCTCCAAATCATCGGCAAAGACATTCTCGTTCCGGCGCATGGCATTTACTGGCAGATCATGCTGTACGCGATCGGTTTTCCGGACGACGCCATGCCGCAACTTCTGGTTCACGGTTGGTGGAACATCTCCGGCGCAAAAATGAGCAAGTCGTTAGGCAATATCGTCGATCCAAACGTACTGGCCGATAAATACGGCGTTGACGCGGTTCGTTACTATTTGATGAGCGATATCGCGACCGGCAAAGACGCCGATTTTTCTGAGGAACGTCTTGTTGAGCGTTACAACGCCGATCTAGCGAACGCGCTCGGCAATTTGTTAAACCGCTCATTAAACATGGTTGGTCGATATTTTCCAGATTTCAGCGAGCGGAAGATTGATTACGACTCCGCTCCAGAGAATTGGTGGCCGCACTCCGCTTGGAAAGAATCGGTCGAACGATTTAACAACTGCATGAGTTTTGATCAGTATTCTCAAGCTCTTAAAGAAATCCATGTTTTCGCTACGTCCTGCGATACGTTCATTGAATCTACGAAGCCATGGCTGGTCGCTAAGGATTCAAAAAAGTCTGCTCTACTCGCGGCGATCCTTTACGAACTAATAGAAAGCCTTCGCATCATTGCGATTTGGATTTCAGCCGTATTACCGAACGCGGCGCACGGAATTTTCGATCAACTCAATTGGAAGATGGAGTTGAGCGGAAAGGAGGAACGCTTCTCGTTGGCCGATGCGGAGTGGGGGAAGCTGCCGGACAGGCATGTTGTCGGCAAGCCGGTGCCGTTATTCCCGCGGATCGAAACTCAACCTGGAGAGACGACCTCCGTGTCGTCCCATTAATTTTTGGGACGGGCCTGACCCCGCCCTTCCAATTGCAAAGGAAATCATTGGGCGCATTCTTCGAACGCTGCCGGTTCACCGCGCAAATACGCCATCGCTTCGCCCGCGAAATGGAGCGAGCCAGTCAGCAAAATTGGATTTGGATTTGCGCGCGCTTGATCAAGTGCTTCGCCCACCGACGACGTGATCGTGATTGCCCGGCGAGCAGGTGTGATACTTGCAAGTGTCTTTGCCAGTTCATTCGGATCAGCTGCGCGTTCGCTGCGAATTTTCGGAAGCAAAACGGAATCGGCGATCGGAATCAGTGCTTCGCAAATCCCGCGCAAGTCCTTGTCGGCCAGAATTGCGAGAATCAACGTGGCACGCTGATTGCCGAAAACTTCGCGCCAGGTTTGGGCAAGAATGCGTGCAGCTGCCGGGTTGTGCGCGCCGTCGATAATCGTTCGCTCATCCCATCTCTGAAATCTCGCCGGCCAATCGACGTTCGCCAGACCCTGACGAATGGCCAATTCGCCAACGCCGATGTTTGCGGTTCGAACAACCGCGATTGCAAGCGCAGCGTTCTGTTTTTGATAAGAGCCTGAAAGCGAGACCGGAAACTGCTCATCAACCGCGGTTACAAATTCGATTGTGCCACCGCACTCGTGCGCGCGTTGGCGCAGGACATTTTCCGCTGCTTTGCTCTGCGGTGCCGCCACAACCGGGATGTTTGCCTTGATAATTCCCGCCTTTTCACTTGCGATTTTTTCGAGCGAATCGCCGAGCCATTGCTCGTGATCAAAATCAATCGGCGTGATCACTGCGACATCAGATGGAACGGCGTTGGTCGCATCGAGGCGGCCGCCCAGACCGGTTTCCAGAATGACAATTTCTATTTTGGCGTCGGAAAAATGTTTCAAGGCGAGCGCGGTCGTGATTTCAAAAAAGGTTGGATGCGGATCCCAGTCTGCGACGAGCCTGCGAATATTCGCCAAACCGGCAGCGACTTGGTTTCGCGAAATCAATTCGCCACCGACTCGAATCCGTTCGCAAAAAGTGACAAGATGGGGCGAGGTGAAGAGTCCAGTCCGGTAATTTGCCGCCCGGCAAATGGATTCGATCATCGCGCAAACGGAACCTTTGCCGTTTGTGCCCGCCACGTGAATGACGCGGGCATTGCCGAGATCAATGCGCAGCGTCGCGATCAATCGCCGGACATTCTCCAGGCCCAGCTTGATCCCGAAGCGCTGAAGGCGATAGAGCCACGCCAGCGCCTCCGCGTAATCAATCGGCTCGGTTCGCGATATGCCAGTGTTCGCGGAGACGCCGGCAAATCTCGTTTGGCTCCCGCCAGCTCGATTCACAATGTCAAAACGAAATAGCCGATCAATTGGCTGAGTCGTCCGCGCATATTCTTGCGATGCACGATCATGTCGATCAAGCCGTGTTCCTCGAGAAATTCCGCCGTTTGAAATCCCTTTGGCAAATCCTGATGGGTGGTTTCTTTGATCACGCGCGGCCCGGCGAAACCGATCATGCTTTTCGGTTCGGCCAGAATTGCATCGCCTAACGAAGCAAAACTTGCCATCACGCCCGCGGTCGTCGGGTTGGTCAGGACGGAAATGTAGGGAAGACGCTGCTCGGCGTGCCGTGCGAGCGCGCCACTGGTTTTCGCCATTTGCATCAAGCTCAACATTCCTTCGTACATCCGTGCGCCGCCGGAAGCCGCGACGATGATCACCGGCCAGCGATTGGATGTGCCGTGCTCGATCGCGCGGGTGATTCGTTCGCCCACGACCGAACCCATGGTGGCGGCGAGGAAGCCGAAATCCATTACCGCGATCGACACTTTATAGCCATCGAGAATTCCATGGCCACTGATGACAGCGTCCACCAGGCCGGTCCGCTCCTGATAGTTTTTCAAACGGTCCTTGTAGCTGGCCATGCCTTGAAACCGCAGCGTGTCGATCGATTTCAGGTCGGCGTCCATTTCCACGAAACTTCCGGGATCGAGCAGATTGTCGATCCGATCCCTGGCCGACATCGTAAAATGATAATCGCATCGGGGACAAACGCGCACATTCTCAGCGAGCTCGATCTCGCTCACCATCTCGCCGCAACCATCACATTTCTGAAACATCCCATGCGGAATCTCGCGACGTTTGCTCTCCGATTTTAGGGCGGGCTTTTTGAAAATGGCCATTGGATTAAGCGCGCGCAGCGGTTACGGCATGAACAGAGACGGCGCCCGCGTTTTTCAAAACGCGCGCACATTCGCTCAGGGTCGAGCCAGTAGTCAAAACGTCGTCCACAAGAAGCACGCGCAACTTTCGCACGTCCGAGTTTTTTCGTAAACGAAATGCACCATGCAAATTTTCCATTCGTTCGGCGCGATCGAAAGCGGTCTGGCTGGTGGTGTAACGAACGCGCTCCAGAACGGCCTCGCGTCTGATCGATGTTTTATGACTCAGCAATTCCGCCAGCAGAGCCGCCTGATTGAAACCGCGCTCCCGCTGTCTGGCAGGATGGAGCGGGACTGGCACGATTAGATCAAACTGCCGCGTTCGGATTCGATCGTCCTCCATCGTGGCAAAGAGCCAGCCCGCGACCACGTGACGCAGATGTGCCTGGCGGCCATACTTGAAATCGAGAATCACTTTACGAATAATTCCACGGCTGCGAAATCCGGACACGGCCGCGTCGAAATAAAGTTCACGATGCGCGCAATTGGCGCACTCGAACGCGCTCGTAACCGCGCCTGAAAACGGCTCCGAGCATTTGGCGCAGAACGGCGGAACAATTCGCGCGAGTTTCGATTCGCACTCGCCGCAAATCCGGTCCCGCGAATCGACATCCGTTCCGCAACCGGCGCAAACCGCCGGATAGAACAGCGAAACCAGCGCCGGAAAAGGATTAATTTTTGCAAGGGGCATTTCTTTTCAAACAGCCGCGCATTAAGGCCCACGTCAAGCCGAGGATGAGCAACGGAATAATTCCGACCAGAAGATTCTTACCCAGCCATGGAAGAATAACCATTTCGCGATGGGCGATCTTGCTAAACATTCCGCTCGCAAAAATCCAGCCTCCGTGAAGGCCGATTGGCAGCCAAAGCGAATTCGTTTGCAGTCGCGCGTCGGCCAAAATCCAGCCGATCAAGAAAAGTGTGCTAAATCCGGCCAGAACAAGAACCGGGTCGGCAAATTGCGAAAAGGCATGCGCAATTGAATTAAAGCCCGAAGTCCAGGTGACGACCGTCGAGGTTCGAACCGGCGCTTTCAGAAAATGAACAATCGAATAAAGCGCCGAAGTGAAGAGGATTGAAATCAAAACACGACCGCTGCGGAGGAGGATGCCAAAAATCAATCCGCGGAAGAGAAGCTCTTCGATTAGCGGCACGCTGATGGCGGCGGCAATAACCTTGGCCGCGAGGATCCAGGTAAGGGTGATCCGAAGCGAAAAAACATGAAACAGCATAAGAACGCCGGCGCAGCAGAGCAGGGGAGTGGCCGAAATCACGAAACCGGCGAGAAAATCGCGCGGCCACTCTGAGTTTGATTGCAACCCGAGGTCGCTCATCTTGCGAACGCGAATCGTTTGCAACAGGGGCCAAAGCAAAGCCAGGGCGGCGATCAAGAGCGCTCGATGAAAAAATGTTTCGAACTCGAATTTCGCAAGCGCCGGGAAAACATGGTTCGCTGCAAGACATTGCGCGCCCCAAAAGAGAATCGGCGCGAGAAGCGCTCCGAGCAGAATGGTTGCGCCGAAATAAACCAGCAATCTCACTGCGTCTTTCAAGGCTGCTAGTGTAAGATTTGCCGGCGATGCCGAGTCAACACATATGGAGGGAGAAAGATGAAAATGGCCGAAAACGCGAGGTCCGCGCCACGAAGTTTGGCGGCAAATGGAGACTTCAGTCGAAAGAAGACGGCGAATTGGGATGGACTTACCATGAGAAGCCACTCATCGACGACCTGCTCAAACTGAAAGAAATAATCGATCGAAAATATCGGCGGCGGCGGGCTTCGGCCGAAGACGTGGCTTCCATCAACAAGCTAATCAACGAGATTGAAGCAGGTAACTGAAGGCCTTGTTGTCATTCCGAGCGAAGTCGAGGAATCTCTCATTGCAAATCTGAAACTATGAAAGCGACCCGGAAGCGATCGCGAATCGACAGTCTGCTGGTTGACCGCGGATTTTTTGAAAGCCGGGAAAGCGCGCAACGCGCGATCATGGCCGGCGAAGTGAAAACCGGCAATCGAGTGATTGCGAAATCTTCGGAACTGGTTGACGGCAACGCCGAGATTATCGTGGCGGCGACCGCGCGTTACGTGGGTCGGGGCGCAGTCAAACTGGCCGGCGCGCTCGATTTTTTTCAGATTGATGTTGCGGGCAAGATTGCGATCGACATCGGCGCCTCCACCGGAGGTTTTACCGATTGCCTCCTGCAACGTGGAGTAGTGAAGGTCTACGCAGTGGACGTTGGTCGCGGTCAACTGGCTTGGAAAATTCGAAATGATCGCCGCGTGATCGTGATGGAAAAACTGAACGCGCGGTTTCTTTCGCCAGCGCACATTCCCGAGCTGGTGGATATCTGCGTAATCGACGTGTCGTTTATTTCGCTGACTTTGATCTTGCCTCGCGCTTTCGAGTTGATAAGTGCAGATGGTATGATCGTCGCGTTGATCAAGCCACAGTTTGAATTGCAACGCAAAGATGTCGGCCGCGGCGGGCTCGTGCGCGATCCGGTTTTGCACGAAAAGGCGCAACGAAAGATCGTGAACTTCGTCGAGGCCGCCGGGCATCGTGTTGTTGGCCTGGTTCCGTCGACGATCGCTGGCGCCGACGGCAATCAGGAATTTTTCATATGCCTCCGAAAACGATTGGATTAGTCGCGCACACCGGAAAACCAGGCGTGCCAGAATTGGTCAATGCCGTGGCGGATGAATTTGCCGGCCACAAGATAGCGGTTTTGATCGAGAAGGAAACGGCTGCCATCGCCGGTCGAGTCTCGGATCAGCCGCTGAAACAGATTGCCGCGAATTCCGAACTGCTGGTCGTTCTCGGC
>DASPUI010000107.1:0-4511 GCA_035622995.1 Chthoniobacterales bacterium | reverse complement strand
AAACCGGATGACGAGAGGCCATTGACCAAGAGCGGAAAAAAAGAAATGCGTGAAGTTGGTAAATTGCTGAAGAGGATCAAAGCGAAACCGTCGTTGATCCTGACCAGCCCGCTCCCCCGCGCCGCCCAGACCGCAGAGATTGCTGCCGAACATTTGAAAACAAAATGCCGCCAGGAAAAACTGCTCGCGCCAGGTTTCGGAAAGCGAGAACTGGAACGTTTGTTCGAAAAATACTCGAACGAGGATTTGATGCTCGTCGGACACGAACCGGACTTCAGTGGCGTGATCGCGGCGGTGACCGGCGCGTCCGCCAAACTTTCAAAAGCAGGGGTCGCGCTGGTGGAAGTGGACCTTCACTGTGGCGAAGGCCGCTTGCTCTGGCTCTTCCCGCCAAAGCTCGCCAAAAAATGAGGCGGTGCGATTTACGCCTCGTTTCCTTACGAATTAAGTAAGATTTTCCGCAGGAATGGCGCCGTCCGACTAATCCTGTTTTTCGCAACTTCTTCGGGGGTCCCGGTGGCGATGACTCCGCCGCCTTTTTCGCCAGCTTCCGGGCCGAGATCGACAAGGTAATCGGCTTCCGCGATCACGCTGAGATTGTGCTCGATTACAATGACGGTATTGCCCTCATCAACCAGCTTGTGCAAAACGTTGAGGAGAAGGTTCACGTCAGCCATGTGCAAACCGATGGTCGGTTCTTCGAGCAAATACAGAGTCGATCCGGGCTTCCTCATTTTACGAATTTGCTCGTTCTCGGCCCGGCCGACTCCGCGTTTCAATTGCGTCACGAGCTTCAGGCGCTGCGCTTCGCCGCCGCTCAAGGTCGGACTCGGTTGTCCCAGCTTCAGATAGCCAAGTCCGGTATCGACCAGCAAGGACAGGGCTTTCTCGATCTTCGGGTGCGCGGAAAAGAATTCCGCCGCCTCCTCAATCGTCATCTCCATCACATCGCCGATTGATTTTTCGTTGTAGAGAACCTCGAGCGTTTGCGGATTGTAGCGGCGCCCCTCGCAATCTTCGCACGGGACAAGCGCGCTCGGCAAAAAATTCATCTCAAGTTTGATCGCGCCCTGTCC
This sequence comes from Chthoniobacterales bacterium, assembly GCA_035622995.1. Lineage (GTDB taxonomy): Bacteria > Verrucomicrobiota > Verrucomicrobiia > Chthoniobacterales > UBA10450 > DASPUI01. Next base: position 3,435 of record DASPUI010000107.1, on the reverse strand, counting down.
TTTGCAGGTTTCGCAACGGCCGCCCTCGGCGTTAAACGAGAAGCGGCTGGCGGAATAACCTCGCACACGCGAGACCGGCAACTGCGCGTAGAGGTTTCGGATTTCATCGAAGATTTTCACGTAAGTGCCGGGAGTGGAGCGCGACGTTTTTCCAATCGGCGATTGATCGACTTCATAAACCGCTTCGATTTCTTCGGTTCCGCTGACCAGTTTGAACAAGTCACCGTTATCGGTGTGCTTCTTCTGGTCCAACTGCGTAATCACCGCCGGCCACAAAACGTCGTGCATCAAAGTCGATTTGCCCGAGCCCGAGATTCCGGTAATGACCGACAACCGTCCGACCGGGAAACGAACGTTAACGCTTTTCAAATTATTGGCGCGGGCGTTGCGAATTTCGATCCAGCTTCCGACCGCACGCAAACTGCGTCGCGATTTGCGAATCGGATGATTCAGCGGCGTCTTCAAGCATCTTCCAGTCTCCGAATTTTTCGCCTGTTCGATCTCGTGCAATGTTCCGGTCGCGACCACTTCGCCACCGTGAATTCCGGCGCGCGGGCCGAGATCGATCACGTGATCGGCGCGTCGCATTGTTTCCTCGTCGTGTTCGACCACGACTAACGAGTTTCCTTTTTCGCGCAGCGCGGTCAGCGTTTCAAGCAAGCGCAAATTATCGCGGGGATGCAGGCCGATGGTCGGTTCGTCGAGGACATAAAGAACACCGCGCAAATTCGAGCCGAGCTGGGCGGCCAGACGAATTCGTTGCGATTCGCCGCCGCTCAAAGTTTTGGCCGATCGACCGAGCGCAAGATAGCCGAGTCCGACATTCTGCATGAAGCGCAAACGTTGTTGGATTTCAGGAATCAAATCGGCCGCGATCGTTTCGTGCGTGCCCTTGAATTTCAGCTTTTCGATCCGGCGGGCCGCTTCTCCAGCCGAGAGCTTGGTCAATTGATCGATCGTGAAACCTTGCACTCGCACGTGACGCGCGACTTGATTCAAGCGCGACCCATGACAGCTAGGACACTCGCGCGCTTCCCCTTCATCGATCCATTCCGATTCGCGTTCGGCCGCCAGTTCGTTTTCCAACACCGAATCGCCGTCATCGCGTTGGCCGGTTTGCAATTCTTGATCAAAGAGTTCGCCGAACCCGCCACATTCTTCGCACGCGCCGTGCGGCGAATTGAATGAGAACAGTCGCGGATCGAGTTCTTCGAACGCGCACCCGCAGCCCGGGCAGCTCATCTCCGTGCTCAGAACGGTCAGACGATTTCTTGAATCGAGCAGATGTGCCGTGCCGCGGCCAATCTCGAGGGCGCGCTGCGCCAGATTGCGCGCTTTCAAAATCCGCCTGGCGTCGATCGTCCCGACGACGACATCGATCGTATGCTCCTTGAACCGTTCCAGTTTTCGAAATTGCGAAACTGGAATTAATTTCTGATCGACCAAGAGCGTGTCGAATCCCTGGCGTTCGGCCCAGCGCGCGACGTCGGTATGAAATCCTTTTCGGGCCTTGACCAGAGGCGCCAGAACTTTAAGCGGTCCGGCTTTGGCGGCAGTTTCGATCTGCTTCGCAATCGCAGTCAGGCTTTGCTTCTCGACCGGCAAATCGCAATCCGGACAAAACTGGATTCCCGTTTTCGCAAAAAGCAGGCGCAGAAAATGATAAACTTCCGTTACCGTGGCAACAGTCGATTTGCCGCCGCCGCGAGTTACCCGCTGCTCGATCGCGACGCTCGGTGGCAGGCCGGTGACCAGATCCACGTCCGGCTTTTCGAGCTGCTCGACAAATTGCCGCGCGTAGGGCGACATGCTGTCGAGAAATCGTCGTTGTCCTTCCGCGAACAGAATGTCAAACGCGAGGGTCGATTTTCCAGACCCGCTCAGGCCGGTGATTACGACCATTTGATCGCGCGGGATCCGAACGTCGATGTTTTTCAAATTATGCTCGCGCGCACCGTGAATCGCGATCGAGCCATTCGTTTCCTTTATTTTGAAGCGCGGTGAAGTTTCAGCTGCATGCGCGAATTCCTCGACATCGTTGACGTTATATCGAACTCGCGAGTCGGGCGTAGCACGTTTGATTGCTAAAACGTCCAGCAGAAACCTTCCGGTATGCGATTTCTCCAGCCTGGCGATCCGTTCCGGCGTTCCGACCCCAACCACGTCGCCTCCATCTTCGCCTGCTTCCGGTCCAAGATCGATGATCCAATCGGCGCACCTGATTACTTCCAGGTTGTGCTCGATCACGACGATCGAATGTCCGCGATCGACGAGCCGCTGAAATAACTTAAGCAACATCGCGACATCGTCGAAATGCAAGCCGGTAGTCGGTTCGTCGAAGATGAAGAGATCTCCGCGTTGTTCAGGCGCGATCGAGGGCGTCGCGCTGGCGACGCCATTTTTGGAAAATGGCACGTTGTGTTCCTCCAGGCCGCCCAGATGCCTGACGAGTTTGAGTCTTTGCGCTTCGCCGCCGCTCAGCGTGTTGAGCGGTTGCCCGAGTCGCAAATAGCCGAGCCCGACTTCATCGAGGACTTTCAGCGGTTCGGAGAGTTTTTCTTGCTCACCGATCTCCGCAAAGAACCGGACCGCCTGGCTAACGGTAAGCTCGAGCAGATCGTGAATCGATTTATCATGGAATCGAATTTTCAACACCTGAGGCTGAAACCGTTTTCCTTCGCACTCGGCACAACGCACATAGAGATCGCTCAGGAACTGCATTTCGATTTTTTCGAAGCCGGTCCCGCAACAACGTTCGCAACGTCCGCTACCTGAGTTGAATGAGAACGCGCTCGCGGTCAGGCCCTGCGACATCGCTTCCGGCTGCGCCGCGAACAGCTCGCGGACACGATCATAAAGTCCAAGATACAAAATCGGTGTCGAACGCGGCGTGCGCGCGAGCGGCGATTGATCGACCATGATGATATCGCCAACCCGGTGCGCACCGGTCACCGATTTGCACGCGCCCGCCTCCTGATCGGCCGATTGACCCTTCGCAATCAGCAGATGCCGATACAGCACGTCATGAATCAGGGTCGATTTGCCGGATCCGGAGATGCCGGTAACGCAGGTTAGGATGCCGAGTGGAACATCGACATCGACATTTTTTAGATTGTGCTCGCGTGCGCCCGTGATTCGAATGGCCGACGCCGATTTGCGCCGTTTCTGCGGGATCGGAATCGATTTGCGCCCGCTGAGATATTTCGCGGTCAGCGAGTCATCGCGAAACAAAAGTCGCTCGAGATTCCCGTTGAAAACCAATTCTCCGCCGCGCTCGCCGCGACCCGGCCCGATGTCGATCAAATTATCAGCCGCGCGGATGATCTGTTCTTCGTGCTCGACCACAAGCAGCGTGTTGCCCTTGTCGCGCAAATTATGCATCACGCGCACCAGCCGGCCGATGTCGCGCGGGTGCAATCCGACACTCGGCTCGTC
>DASPUI010000106.1:0-2271 GCA_035622995.1 Chthoniobacterales bacterium | reverse complement strand
CGGACGAGGTTCGTCGTTCCCAATCCATACTTTAGCAGCTTGATCGCGACCTTTCGGCCTAACAACGTGTCATCGGCCAGATAAACTTCACCCATTCCGCCTTCGCCCAGGAGAGAAACAATTTTGTAGCCGTCGAGATTGTCTCCAGATTGCAGGCCGGTGCGCTCGTCCGCCAGAAGTTCGGCCACCGTCTCCACCGCCGGTGCTTCGATAAAATCTCGAGCCTTCTCCTGAAATTGCAGCAGCGATGCCACCTCCACGAAGAGTTCCCGGTCGCTTCCGCAAAGATCAACCAGCAACGGTCCGCGCTCGCCGACATCCACTTCCAACGCGCGCTCGACGATTTCGGCGACACGCTCGGCCCGGTCAGGCTGCATGTTGTTCGTTCAATTCACGGCAGAGCCAGAGCTTGGCAAAATTCCAGTCGCGCAGCACGGTCTTTTCCGAGATCTGGAGCACTTCGGAAATTTCCTTGGCGTCAAGCCCGCCGAAGAATTTCAGTTCCACCACTTCGCTTTTGCGTGGGTAATCATGCGCGAAACTTTCGAGCGCGCCGTTGAGCTCGACCAGATCCACATTGGACTTGGTCGGCAGTTCACGCGCTTCCTCGAGCGTGAGTTTTTGCCGAAGCCCGCCGCGCTTGGCCGCGTTATGGGCCCGGGCGTGATCGACCAAAATCCGGCGCATCAGGCGCGCTGCGACTCCGTAAAAATGCGCGCGATCTTTCCACGTGAGCTGCGTTTCATCGGCCAGTCGCAAATAAGCTTCATGAACTAATGCCGTGGCTTGCAGCGTGTGACCGGCCCGCTCGCGAGCGAGATAAGATCGCGCCAATCGCCGCAGTTCCTCGTAAACCAGCGGCATCAGTTTCTCCGGCGCGGCGCCGTCCCCGGCGCTCCAGTCTCTCAGAATCTGCGTGACGTCTAGTGCGGAATTGCTCACGGCTGTTTTCGACGGTCAATCTTACCGCGTTGGCCGCGCTGCGGGTAAAGAATTTTCAATTCAGTGTCCGTTTTGGAGGCGGGTCTTCCGCATTGCTTGTTAGGACAACTACCGCACCGACCGGCTGTCCGGTTGGTTGCCTTGGAAATGACGAGATGAATATGAACACAAAAAAGCAATTTAGTAACTGGTCTGCCTTATCCGTGCTCCTGATCGCAATCGCCTGGTCAGGACAGCTCGACGCCGCGACCGTCGCGAGCGTGCAATCCGGCGATTGGGAGAATACCGCCACATGGGATTGCGGGTGCGTGCCGGGACCTGGCGATAATATCACCGTCTCCACGAGCACAACCGTAAAGGTAAATACAACCCGTTTTACCGGCAATGTCACAATCAACGGCACTCTGGACACAAATGACCAGTTTTTCGAATTCGAGGGAAATACTTTTGCCAACAATGGTGCCATCATCAGCAGTACCGGCAGTTTTGGTGAAATCGATTTTGCGGGTGTTGGCGGCGTCGCGAGCACGACGCAGACGATCTCGGGAACGGGCTCCTACAGCGGAGGTGTTTCTTTTCCGGTTGAGATCCATGTGAACAATAGCGCGACCCTGGCGCCAGCCAGCGGAACGATTCTAAACAACGTCCGCGATCTTTTCGTTTCGAATGGCGCCACTCTGTCGCTTCCTAATGTTTTGGTCTTCCAAAATGGAACCGTGACCAGTAGCGGTGGCAGCACCATCTCGGGGGCGGCCGGATTGCAAACCAAAAGTACAACAACCCTCGCCTTATCGGGCGCCACGACCGCGTTGATCGAAATGGTAAACGGGACAACGACCTGTGCCGGCAACTTCGGCCCGATCACGATCGATAGCGGCGCAACCCTATTTCAAAACGGTCAGGTAAACGCCAATGGCAATGTCACGATCAACGGCAGTCTGGACATGAACGATCAGTTTTTCGAATTCGAGGGAAACACTTTTGCCAACAACGGCGCCATCATCAGCAGTACCGGCAGCTTTGGTGAGATCGATTTTATCGGTGTGGGTGGCATCACGAACACCGGGCAGAACATCTCGGGGACCGGTTCTTACAGTGGTGGTGTTTCTTTTCCGGTTGAGATCCATGTCAACAATAGTGCGACCCTGACGCCGGCCAGCAGCACCGTTCTAAACAATGTGCGTGATCTTTTCATTTCGAATGGCGCTACTCTGTCGCTTCCTAATGTTTTGGTCTTCCAAAATGGAACCGTGACCAGTAGCGGTGGCAGCACCATCTCGGGGGCGGCCGGATTGCAAACCAAAAGTACAACAACCCTCGCCCTATCGG
>DASPUI010000105.1:0-7719 GCA_035622995.1 Chthoniobacterales bacterium | reverse complement strand
TTCACTTCGCATTCGCCAAGATCGTGAAGATACGGCTGCCACTGATCGTATTGTTCGAGATCTTCGGCGGCATGCTTCGAGACCAAAATGTGACCGGCATCGCCACAATCCATCACGCGTTGGGCAATATTGATTCCGGCTCCGGCAATGTTGGCCTGCTCGTTCAAGTCGGTAACTTCGTTGACCGGGCCGCTGTGGATTCCCATGCGGACGCGAATGTCCGGATGGCTTCGCAAATTTTTGGCAATTTCGACGGCGCAAAGAACAGGACCTTCCAAACTGCGAAAGACCAGCGCGCCACCATCCCCGGTGGGCAAACGCAGAAGTTTTCCCTCGGCGTCGGCCACCCGAAACTGATCGGTATTGCGAACGAGTTCGCGCAATAGTTGAATCTGCGCGCTCTGCTCGGTCGTCCGCAATTTGGAGTAGCCGACGATATCGATAAAGAGGACGTGTGCGATCTCGAGACGGAGTTTCGGCTTCTCGGACATTTCGGGCGTCAATCTAAGAGGTTCTGTCCAGCCGCTCCACCTCAATCTGCAGCCCGGTGAGAGCGAAATCAGGGCCGGCGGCTTCTCGTTTCGCAGATCGCGAGCGCAGTTACTGAATGAACCGGATCGTCATGGGGTAACGATACCTTCGTGCGAGGCGAGGATATTCGTCACTTCAAAGGCTGTTGAGCGCGCTGGCGCAGAGCCAGCTTTTGATCTTGGCGGAGTTTTTCTTGTTGAAGCCGTAGGTGACTTTTCCGAGAGGATGACGGACGACCATGCGGAGTTTCGGCCGGCTTAGATCGGCGATGCATTGCTGAAAATCGGCCCGGCTCAGGTGGAATGCCGCTGTCAGATTTCTTTGCACGCAGAAAACCGAGTCGCTCATAAATCTCAGGCGGCACCGTTTCGATGAAGCCTCGGCGATATCCACCGATTCTTTCAGTTTCGTTTTGAAGAGTTGTTTGCAGATTCCAGACGCTTCTTGCACGGTCTTGGAGTCCATCGTCTCGATCGCTTTTTTCAAATGGCCGAGTTTGGAATATTGCTTGAAGAAGACGACCGCAGCCAGCGCCGGCAGGATCAAGCTGTGGAGATTGACGTTTCCAGTATGTCCAATACTCGCATTCAGCGCTGTTACTCCAACATTCCAGCTGAACAATAGAACGCTGACAATGGCCTCGGCCAGCAACGCATGTAACGACGGTCTCATTAATGCGGCGACTCCCGTTCCCAGCATCAGGAGCGCGAGACCGAGAAGACCAACGTTTAAAATGTTATCGCGAATGGCGTCAACGGCGATGACCAGGTTGATTACCCCCCAAACGATCCCAACGAGGGCGGCAGTGCGAATCGTTTTCCGCGCGCAAACAACGAGGAGCGCCTGGTTTTCGGTCGAATCAAATACCGGATCGTGCGCCATGAACCTCTATTGAGCAGCCGGTATGCCGGGAGAGGCAGCCGCCAGACAAAGAAGGCGCGGCTTTTCACCGCGCCCCCGTGCAGTTTCAAACGACGAAAAGCGTCACGCTTTCGCTTTTGGAATGATGATCAGGAGCTCGCCTTTCCGATTGTCTGGATATCGCGATTGACCTCCTTCTGCATTTTCTTCATCTCATCAAGCAGACCCCAGTTTCCGCTCTGATTCGCGGTAACCGCCGGCGCGGGCTGCTTGTTAGTTTGATTAGCGGCCCACGAATGATGTTTTGATGCCATCCGCGCGTTACCAAAAACGTGTCGATGATGATAACTCAAATCACTGATGCCGAACCCGATCACAACGCCGATCGTCGATGGTTCTGTCGAGGTCAAAGATCAGCGTGGTCACTCCGCCCGATTGTAAGTGAGCGTTTCGTGCCCGATTTCGCCCTTCGGGGATTGAAGTGTTCTGCGCCTGATCAGGGTCCGGCCATTGGAAGACATTTCGAAAGTATCGGTCCTTTTGATTCCGCCACTCTGCGTCGCCGGCTCCGTTTCGATCTTGTTGCCGCCAACTGATCCGCTGTCGCCCGATCCGTCGGAATATTTCAGGGTGGCGGTTCGACCGGCGATTGTAATGGTAACCGTTGAGGAGTCGTCGGCGGGATGCCAGAGACCGACAAATGGAATTGGCTTTGGTGTGGGCTTTGGAGTTGGAGTTGGCGTGGGGGTCGGAGTGGAAGTTGGAGACGCCGAAGCCACTCGAGTATAGGTGGACGTCTCCTCTTTGGTGCCGCTGGCGTAATAGATTTCGCGGTGTTTGATCAGTGAACTGCCATCGGGTGAAAGCTTGAAAGTTCCGACACTTTTGACCAGGCCTTCGTCCGTTTGGATCTTGCCGGTGTATTCGATCGTGTCCCCATTAAACACTGCGCGGCCGGAGGCGCCGTTGGAATTGGTCATGATCGCAATGTCGCCCTTGATCGAGAGCGTTATGGTATCCTGGCCGTCTTCCCTTTGCCAGGTGCCGTCGAAAGCCAACGATGGATCTAGAACCTGGCTGGATATGTTACCAACAAATACCATGGCAGCGATCGCGGAAAGAACCCATTCTTTCAGTGAACGATTGTCGATCATACCTGCGCGCATCTTCTCTCTCACCAAGGCATCACCAGTTAAGAGTAGGAAATAGAAGTTCGGAAGTAAGAATCGCGATCACCAGGGAATTACTTTTCGATCGCGCCAGAATTTTCCGGTCTCATGCTGGGGGGCATCAACTGCCAACCAAACAATGCCGGAGGCGCCTTCGGCCACCGATCGTGTCGCGTTCGAGCCGCCCATATCGGTGCGGACCCAGCCCGGACAGACGGAGTTGACCGCGAAGTTCGGCAGGGCTGTCGCGAGCTGCACGGTAACGCCGTTCAACGCCGTTTTCGAAATGCAGTAGGCCGGGGCCCAGCCATCGGCTCCGCCGTCCAACTGTCCGCCGCCACTGGAGACATTCACGATCCGGGGTGTGTCGCTCTTTTTAAGAAATGGGACGAACGTCTGTGACACCAGCAGCGCGCCGAGCGTGTTGGTCTGCAAGGTGGTTTCGAATATCTCCGGTGTCATCGTGAGCGCGGCTTTGTCGTCATCGAGCAGAATACCGGCGTTGTTCACCAGCGAATCTAGTCGATCGCCCTGTTTTGAAAATTCTTCAGCTGCGCGCTTGATGCTTTCGCCTTTGGAGATGTCGATCTTAAGAAAATTGACGAGTGACCTGTAACCAGGGACAGGACTGGAGGCGGCGCCAACAGCCTCTTTGTTCAACTTTTCCGCGGCTGCGCGCCCGGCTTGTTCGTTGCGCGCGCCCAGATAGACGCAAAAACCTTCGCGCGCGAGCTGTCGCACCACTTCAAACCCAATCCCTTTGTTCGCGCCGGTTACCAGCGCGATCCGTTTTTCTCTTATCATGAGGAATTCTAGCCGCGGATTCCGTCGATGCCAAAGCGACAGCGCAGGAGCTCATAGATTCCAGATGATCGGGCCGGATTCCTTCGGAATCTGAAAACAGACTCGCAGGCAGTTTCGTCGGGGAATAGGCTGAAAACGAATGCGCGCAACAAAGTTTGAATTCGAGCATCGGTTCTGGATCATTTGCGCGATTTATCTGATCGGGTTTTGTCTCTCGAAGGTCGATCACGTCAGCTTCATCACGGCTCTCCGGCACTGGATCGCGCCTTCGATTGCAGGGGGCACCGCAAAGGCGGAGACGTTCGCCCGAATAGTGATCGTCGCTGGAGCGCTGCTTGTTTTCTTGACGGCAGCACTGAGGACGTGGGGCGCGGCTTATCTCCGCACCGACGTCGTGCACGACACCAGCCAACATTCCGAAGCGTTAATTGCGGACGGCCCCTTTCGCTATACGCGCAACCCACTTTATCTCGCGAATCTGCCCATGGCCGCGGGAATCGGCGTCCTTGCGAGTCGTTCGGGATTAATCTTCCTGGTGGTCGCGAACTGGATTTTTGTTTATCGATTGATTTTTCGAGAAGAAGCAGCGCTTGAGAAAAGTCAGGGGGAATCGTATCGCGCCTACTGCCAATCGGTGCCGCGCTTCTGGCCATCGCTTTGGCCGCGTGTTCCTTCAGGAAATTGTTCGCCGCAATGGGGCCAAGCTCTGGCGGGGGAAAGTTTTGTCTGGATCTTCGGCCTCGCGGAGTTGCTGATCGCGGTGACTTTGCGCCCCCTCGCGGGCTTGGTCGCGTTTCCGCTCGGATTCGTGGCCCACTTTATTATCAAGCATCGCATTCAAACGAAACGTGCCAGCTCTTAGTGAATGCCTGCGCGCGCCCTCCTCACGACTTATATTTCTGGATCAGGTGATCGATGTAAGCGCTGTAAACCGCAGCGAGCGGCTTGCTTTCGATGAAGAGAATGTTCTCGGCGTTGAATTGGGCGCTACGCGAGAAATTGTAAGAGCCGGTGATGACCGTATCGTCGATGACCAGGATTTTATTGTGCATGAAATCGTGGCGGCCGGTCGGGGTGTAAGGCGTCGAGTTTTTTCCTATGAGGCCCGCCCGCAGGATGATGTTTTTGAGCGCGTCAATCTTCCAGCGGTTTGAGGGCACCTCCTGCCATTGCAGATAAACCTCCGCCATCTGGGTGCGATCGTAAATTCCGTCAATAGTCACGCCACCGCGCTGGAGGAGATTTCCGAGCTCGCCGATGAGCGTGCCGGAGTTGATTAACAAACTGCAAATGCGGACCCGGCGTTGCGCCGCGCGAACTCTTCTCGCGATCTCGGAATCGATTTCTAACCCGCAGCCCGGTGAGAACATGACGCGCGCCTCGGCCGATTGATCGGAAAAGGTCAATGGCACCGGTCCAGTCTGGATCTCGCCGGTGTGATCGAAGTTTTCGGTTTGCCAGAGCTGCTCGAACTCTTCCGCATAGTAAGCGGCCAGAGTGGATGAGTCGATCTCCACAACGTTATTCTCCATCAAAGTGAAAGCGTCGTCCGTCATATTGGTCGACCCGGTCCAGATCGATTGCCGGTCGCGCAGGACAAATTTGTTGTGCATCAGCTTCAATCCGGAGATGCGGCGCCAGGGATAGCCTAACGACTGGACAAAGGCGCTGGTGCCGATGGGAGCAGGGTCCTGTCCGGCGGCCATGTTGGGCTGAAGCGGTTTATTACCATGGTAGCAGAAACGAATTTGCACGCCGGCCGCGGTACGCTCTCGCAGCGCGGAGGCAAGCGCGTTTTTCAGGCTGTCGCTCAATCGCATGTCGTAGACGGCGAAATCGAGCGATTCCTTTGCCGAGCGGATGAAGGCGGTCAACCGGGCCATGACGACATCGGCCGATTGTTCGCCCTGAGCGAGGAAGAACGCGGAAAGAGTATCCAAGAAATTAGAAAGTGGTAGAGCGCGTCTATCGATCCTCGATCACAAAAAATCCGGTTTCGCCGCCGCCGGCCGCGACATTTACAATCGGCGAATCGGACAAACGGACCATGGCGCCGCAAACTTTCCCCTGAAAAAGGAAGGGATTTGTATCGACGAACATGGGCTGCAATTTCCATTCAACTTCATTGAACACGGGGAATTCCTCCGGTTGTAAATCAATTGCGTCCTGGACGATGTAATCTGCCGCAAGCGCGCCGGCGATGGCATCGTCCCATGCGCGCTGGTCGAGATGCGGCCCGAGATAAACTCCGTGCCCGCCGTAATCGTCATTTGGTTTGAGAACCAGGCGGGAGCGATTCTTTCGAATGAATTCGAGCAAATCGATCGAGCGTCCGTGGCGGGTCGTGCGCCGGTCGGTGACTCGGCGCGTCCATGGCACGCAGCGATTGATCGCCTCATTTTCGCTGGCGGTGAACCATTGCCGGTGCTCTTCGTCAGTCAAAATTTCGAAGCTGGCTTTTTTGTGGATAATTTTGCAGCGAAAAGGATTTACCAGGCAAATGTGGTGATTGAGGTACGCGCGAAGCAACGGATGTGTTTGGTCAAAGCGGCTCAGGAACTCGTGGATGAGAATCCTTTTGTAAACGAGATCAATGCGGAAATCGCCGCAACGGAGCTGGCCGCGGGCATAGTCGAGATCGTCCGGCGAACAGATGATAGTGCGGACCCCGTGCGCGGCGAAGTGATTTCGCAGAAGAACAAATTCATGAGCGGTCGGCAGATTGCTCCAATCGAGAATGGCAATATTAGGCGCGCCGGTTCCGCCCCAGTCGTGAAAAGCATCGAGCAGTGTCCCGAACAACTGCTCGACCGGCGAGAACTGGCGCAGCTGATAACGTTCCGCCAGTTTCGTCATTGCCGGAAGGTCGAACAGAAGCCGGTTCAGTCCTTCCTGGTCTGAAAGACTGGAAGGATTTTCGGCATTGTATTCCACGAATCTGATCCGATCATCGTGAACAAAGCCATCGACCCGGGTCGTCGTCCCGGCGATTGCAAATCCGGGATCGACCATTGCGAGCGCGCTTTCCGCTTCAGTTAATCCGAGCTGACTTAGCAGCGCGGGGGATTGCAGGACCGCGGAGACAATTTTTTCGCCGGCACTGGCGATCAACTGCGCGTTTTGGGTCAGAGAATGAAATTGCTGTTGGTCGAGCAGATGCGGTCTGAGAGCGACACCGATCGGCCGCTCGCCATAGAGCAGGCAATTCGCGCGCATTTGGTTACGCAACTTCTCGAACGTTGCAGCCGATAACGTTTCATCCGCGGCCAGCAGGTCGTGGTATTCCGCAATGGCTCTGTTCCGCAGGACTTGTTTAACTGGCGTGGGCGTGTTCAGGAAAAATCGGTGCCCGCCAGTCTAGAATCCGCCGGTGGCAGTAAACAAGAAGTTTACGGCTCGAGATGATCTGCCTGCTCGTGTTTCGGTTCGCTGCAGCGAACCGAATCAACGAAGCGCGCGCTATTTCTTCGCGCGAGTGTAATTGATCTCCATCGCCTTGAATTCCTGGCCGCCCTGAGTTTCGTACCACTCGAGCGACATGTGGTTTTTGTCGGTAAACTTGATCACTTCGCGTATCGGCGTTTTCACGCCAGGCATCATCTCCTCTTCGCCGGTGCTGGTGAGCGTTTTTGTCGCCTCGTCGTACGTGCCCTCGATCATCATGATACCGGTCCCCATGTTATCCATCCAGGTTGCGACGAATTTCTTTTTCACATTGTCATAAGCTTCGAGACCCATGCCTTTGAAGTTTACTGGTTTCATTTTGCCGTCCGGTCCCGGCATCTGCATTACGCTTGCATAATCACCAACCAGATAGCGGCCGTTCATAATCATCTTTCTGGTCGCGGTGCCCTTGGATTCCTGCACCGGGGCACCGGGTGTCGGCCAAAATTTTATCGTGTAATTCCAATTGCCGGCGGTATCGGCGAGCAATTTATGGTTCTCGTTCAATTTTCCCATTTCCATCATCTGCTTCATCATTTCGGCCTGATCTGACCCACCGGCTGGCGCTGCGACCGGGCTGGTGGCGACTGATGGCGAACTGGAAGTGGTTTGTCCGAAAGATGTCGATTGAACGAACATCACGGCACAAGTAATGGCGAAAAAGGAAGTAATGATTTTCATGCGCCGATTCTGATAAAGAGCGCCGCGTGAGGTCAAGCGTCCGCTGCGCGAAAGCCGCTACCAGCCGAGAACTTTTGCAAAAATCAACGGTGCAACAATTGTGGCGTCGGATTCGATAATGAATCGCGGCGTGGTCGCGCGCAATTTGCCCCAGGTGATCTTCTCGTTGGGCACCGCGCCCGAATAGGAGCCGAAGCTGGTGGTTGAATCGCTGATCTGGCAAAAATAT
>DASPUI010000104.1:0-6882 GCA_035622995.1 Chthoniobacterales bacterium | reverse complement strand
TTTAGAAATTTTGAAATCGGCGTCGCCGATGATTGGATAATTTGGTGCGTGGCCCTGTGTCTCCTGGATGTCTTTCGCCCATCCTTCGTGGTCGCCCGTCGAATCAACCGACAATCCGAGAATTTTCACGTTCCTTCGGTCGAATTCAGGCTTGATCCTGGCCATGTAGCCGAGCTCGGTGGTGCAGACGGGAGTGAAATCCTTTGGATGCGAAAATAAAACGGTCCAGGAATTGCCGATCCAATCGTGAAAGCGGATCGGACCTTCGGTTGTTTGGGCCTCGAAGTCCGGAGCAGTATCGCCAATTTTCATTGATTCACCTTTCTGTTTTTTGGGCGACGGATTTTCCCAAGCAAGCCCACGAAAGTCAACGCTGTGTGCGCAACTTGCGTGCAACCCGCTGAAGCCTGACTTTGATCGCGCATCATGAAAACGGTCTGGCGCGTCTTTGCCTATTTGCGGCGATATCCGGTCCTGGCCTTAAGTACGCTCGCTTGTGCCGTTGTTGGTACGCTGATGGTGATCGTTTTTCCGGGCGTGACCAAATTGATCATCGATGATGTCGTGCGTCAGCATCATCCTGAGAAATTGGTGCCGCTAGCGTTGCTGGCATTGGTCGCCTTTTTGCTCCAGCACGCTTTCAACACGCTCCGAATTATTTTAAACAACACCTTCGAGCAGCGGGTCATTTTCGATTTGCGCAGCGATTTGTATTCCCATATCCAACTGCTGCCGCTGCGCTGGTTCGACAATCGTGCCACCGGAGATCTGATGACGCGGGTAATCGAAGATGTGAATTCGGTCGAGCGTGTGCTGATCGACGGAATCGAGCAGGGGGTGGTGGCCATTCTCCAGGTGATGATCGTGCTGGGGGTAATGTTTTACGTAAACGCGAAGCTTGCGTTGCTTGCACTCGTGCCGTTTCCATTGCTCGTCGCTGGCGCGCTGACTTACACGCTGACGGCGCACCGGCGTTACCGGTTACAACGCCGCGCTGCCTCCGCGATGAACGCGCTCCTGCACGATAATTTGTCTGGGATTCGCCAGATCAAAAGTTTCGGACGAGAAAAAGAAGAGCATGCGCGATTCAATCGAGTGAGCGACCAGCTGCGACACGCGACGCTCGTGGTAATGCGGGTGTGGGCGATCTATTCGCCGTCCATGTCGATGTTCGAAGCGATTGGAGCAGTCATCGTTCTGGCGTTTGGAAGCCAGGCCGTGCTGGCCGGCAGGATGCAGATTGGCGGTCTGGTCGAGGTTTTGATGTTGACTGCGTTTCTTTACGATCCCCTGAATCGTTTGCATCAACTCAATCAGCTTGTGCAAGCCGGACGCGCGGCCGGCGAACGCGTCTTCGAAATCCTCGACCAAGCAATCGAACCCGGTTGGACCGAAGACTATTCTCCTCTTCGTGTCGTCGGCGACATTCGCTACGAAGACGTCAGCTTTAGCTATGCTGAAAATCTACCGGCGCTTCGAAACATTTCGCTACACGCGCGGCCGGGCGAAACGATTGCGCTGGTCGGCGCGACCGGTGCTGGAAAATCCACCCTCGCGAGTTTGCTACCGCGTTTTTACGAATTGAAGGAGGGTAATGGAGCAATCTACGTGGATGGAAAATCGATTCGGGAATACGGCATCCGCGCGTTGCGGGAAAACATTGGTTTGGTGACTCAGGAAAGTTTTCTGTTCAACGGATCAATCCGGGAAAATTTGCTGATGGGAAAACCTGGCGCGACGGAGGAAGAGATCTGGCGGGCGGTCGATGCGGCCAATGCGCGACAGTTCATCGAACGTTTGCCGGACCGCTTGGAGAGTGTGGTGGGCGAGCGTGGGGTGAAACTGAGCGTTGGCGAAAAGCAGCGGCTTTCGATTGCACGCGCGTTGCTTAAAGACCCGCCAATCCTGATTTTGGATGAAGCGACCGCGAGCGTCGATACCGCAACGGAGCGCCTGATTCAGGAAGCATTGGAACATTTGATGGCGAATCGAACGTCGATCGTTATCGCGCATCGGCTCTCGACGATTGTCCGGGCCGATCAAATTGTCGTTTTGGATCGCGGACGAATCATTGAGCGTGGGACACATTCGGAATTGATTGAAAGCGGCGGGAAGTATGCCCGATTATGCGAGCAGAGCCTGCTCGAGACGTCGCGAGAACGCATCGACGAACCACCGGCGCCATCGCTAATCGAGTCGGAAGAAAAAATCTCGATCTGACGCGACCGATCTTATGCTTCGGTCTGGCGCTCTTGCAGAAGTTGCCGGTATTCCCGCTCCAATTCGGCATAACGCTGTTCGGCCTCTTCCAGCGCGCGACGTTCTTCGCTCAACGATTGTTCCAGGTCGCGAATGCGATCGTGCAAATTGATCGAGATGCCGCTGGCCGCCGGCTCGTTCCGCTGGGCAGTTTCCAGCAAATCGATCATTTCGTGAATTTGCCGGCGCGTTCCATCGCAGGCGTTGATCACAAATGTTTCTTCATTGATCTCGCCAAGCCGGATAAACTCCTGAATCGCGCCCAGCGTGGTCGGGCCGTAATAGTGTTCGGTTGTGATTTCGACCAGCCAATCCATTCCGAGCTCGGGCAGCATCGGAGCTTTTATCCAGGTTTGTTGGTCGTTCGATACCGTGTCGTGCGGCGCGACCTGAGCGTCGGCAGCCCAGCGCGCCAGGCGTTCGAATGTGAGCGGACCGAACACGGTCCCGTCTTCGTGTTTGCGCAAAAACCACGTCTGCGCGGTGGATAATTCGTCCATCAGTTAGTCGCCGGGAGACGTTGAAGGGGAAGGCGACGGCGAAGAAGGAATAAGAATCGTTTGGCCAGCCTGCAATTTAAGCGGGTTATCGATATGATTTAATTTTTGTAAATCGCTCACGCTTACTCCGTGCGCCTTGGCAATGGAGGTGAGCGTTTCGCCGCGCGCCACAATGTGTGAGTTTCCATTCGCAGATGATTGCCGCTCCGGCTCCGGCGTTGCCGGCACGACAGACGTCGTGGCGGTGGCGGGCGGCCGTTCGCCGATCATAACGCCTGGCCGCATGTTCGAGATCTGTAATTCGAGCTTGAGGATCTGTTGCGAAAGCAAATCAATCTTGGCGTTCTGTTCATCGATCTTTTTTGCCAGCGTTTGCAAATCGGTTGTGGAAGCGGAGCGACTTGGCGTGGGGGCCAGCGTCTGGGCGGAAACGGCGGCAAACAAACATGCCCCGCAACCGCCTGCTAATATCAGCGAGCGCAGCTTCATCAGTCTGGATTTTGACATCAGCGAGATTTGCTGGCAAGCGGAGTGACTCCGTCTTCCGGCGGCTTGCCTTTGCCACATTTCGCCTTAGTTTTTTTGCATGCCGGAGCGAATTCAAAAACCAGTGGAACCGGCTCCGTGGGGGCCGAAAGAGGGTGACGGTGGCGGGCCGCGCTCGCCGGATATTTCCCGGCCGGACACGAAGGATCTTCTGAAAAAAATGCGCAAAGTGGATCCGAATCAATCCAAGCGCTACCGGCAGCGAACGGGTCAGTAATGGATAAACTGCCGCTCGCACTCGACCAGAATCTCTTCGGGGCGGGCGAAGATTTTCCGGAACTTTTGCGCCGCAAAGGTCTGTTGCAGCGCGCACCGGAGTTGAGTGCGCATGCTGCCGGTCGCGATTTTGTTCCGACCGAATCGACTACAATTCTGGCTTTCAAATTTTCCGGTGGTGTTTTAGTCGCAGGCGATCGCCGCGCGACCTCCGGCAACACGGTGGTTTACGATCGTGCGGACAAGGTTTTGGAAATCGACCGGCATTCGATAATGGCCATTGCTGGAGTGCCGGCCACGGCCTGGGAAATGGCGCGCGTGCTCGAGCATTCATTTCAATATTTTCGCCGCTCGCAATTGCAGGAAATGAGCGTGGACGGCAAAGTGCGCGCGCTTTCAAAACTTTTGCGCGATAATTTCGGCTTCGTGATTCAGGGCGTGGGCGTAGTCGTGCCAATTTTCGCAACCTACGACAATTCAAACTCAGAGCCTGGACCGAGACTTTATTTTTACGACGCGATGGGCGCCCAGTTCGAAGTAACCGATTATGCCGCGACCGGCTCCGGTTCACCGGCGGTGCGCGGCATTTTGTACTACGAAAATAACTGGGGTGAAAAGCCTTTGCACGAGCGGAGCGAAGAAGAATCGGTTACGGTGGCGCTGCGCGCACTGGACACCGCGGCGGAAGCGGACACCTCAACCGGTGGAGTGGATCGCGGCGGCAAGATTTTTCCGCTGATCAAGGTGGTCTCGCGCGATGGAATCACCACCCTTCCGGAGAAACGGATTGCCCAAATTTTCAAGCAGACCGTCGCATGATCGAAGAGCCATATCGATGGGTGGAGGCAATTGCGAACCGGCGCGAGTATATCGAAACCCAGCTTGCTTCGGGGAGTCCAATTGTCGCGATCAGTTATCGGGATGGCGTTTTGTTTTTAACGTTTTCGCGTTCGGGTCAAAAAATCTTCGAAATTTACGATCGGATTGCGATGGGCGCGATTGGTCACCCGGGTGATATCGAACGTCTGCGCATGGCGGCGATTGAATTGGCCAGCACCGAAGGGTTCACCCGTTCCTCGGCCGATGTTTCATTACGAAGACTGGCTCACTATTCGCTCAGTCCGGTGATGAAGACCGCGTTCGAACAGGTTTACGGTCCCCCGTTTTTAGCCCGATTGCTTTTTGCGGAAGTAGGCGCTACTCCGGAGGAAGACTTGTTTCTGCGGGTTGAGTATGACGGTGCAATTGCGACCAACGGAGCCGGATCATCTGCCTCTCGGCATCACTTTGCTGCGGTCAGCGCGACCAAGGAGTCGGTCGGCTTAACAGAATCTTTTTTGGAGAAGGAACACCGCGCCGCCTCGAGTTTGAGCGAAGCATTCGCCGTCGGGATCGACGCCTGGGTAATCGGGAGTGTGACGGCGGGCGAGGACGGTGGAAAAAAAATGCCCGACCGCGCTGCGATTGCCAAACATCGTAACGAACGTCTCGAGCAATCGGGTTTGGAAGCCGCAATCCTGGAGCGCGGCGGCAAGAACGCTATTCGCTATCGGGTGCTATCGAGCGATGAGCTCCATTCGTTAGGCAAACGTTAGGCCGGAGCATGAATCTATTTCGGTTTCGGATCTTGATCCCTGAAACAATCTGTAATCTGATTGCCGGTTTCGGGTTGGTTTTAATGGTTGCTTCGATTGTTTGCTGGCAATCAAGCCTGGGAACGCCGCCCGAAGAAACTTCCCGTCCGATCCAGGCGCCGGGACCGTTTGCATTGGTGGTGATCGATCCGGGGCACGGCGGCCAGGATTCGGGTGCGATTTGTGCCGGTGTGCAGGAAAAAGATCTGACTCTGGATATCGCTCAGCGGATCGATCGTTTGCTCCAGGCGCAAGGTATTGCGACCCTGATGACGAGGACGGGTGACAGCTATGTTTCTCTGGCGGATCGCGCGGCAGTTACGAATCGATCGCGCGATTGTATTTTCGTGAGCATTCATTTCAACGAAGGAAACAAAAACTCTTCGGCCGGCGTCGAGACTTACTACGCGGAACATCGAACGGGCGAAAAAGCGCCGATTGCGTCCTGGCTGCCATTTCTCCAACCGGCCGCGCTCGAAACGTCGTCGAACGTTGAAAGCGAGAGTCTTGCCGGATTCATCCAGGAAGCACTGGTTGCACGCACGCAGGCGGCGGACCGCGGAACAAAAGCCGGTCAGTTTTTCGTGATCACCAACGTCCGCCATCCGGCGGTTCTGGTGGAAGGGGGATTTCTGAGCAACAAAGAGGATGTCGCGAAATTGACAACCCTGGATTATCGCGAGCAAATGGCGGCGGCGGTGACCGAAGGAATCATGAAATATCGCGAGGTCCTGCAACAGCAGGAGGCAGCCGGTGCAGCGAGCGCACCGGTCGGTCCTGAATAGGCTTGAAACCTTGGCGTCAAACAAGCTGATAAATGAAGATCAAGATCACGGCAGTCATGTTCCTGGCGGGCGTCCTTTTGGTTCGCGCCGATGAGCAGATGGCGAATGTTCAACAGGCACTCAAGGAACAAGGCTTCTACTACGGAGAAATTTCTGGCGAAAAGAGCGCCGATACCTCGGCGGCGATCCGTCGCTTTCAAATCCGCAATGGCTTGCAAGTCACCGGCGAATTGAACGACGAAACGCTGCACGCGCTGGACGTTGGCACCAGCAGTGGACGGCAATTGATCGCAAAAACGACACCGGCCCCGACGCCGGACAACTCAACGGCGGAAAGCGAATCGCACGAAAAAGAATCTCCGGCCAATCCTGTGCATGAACAAGAGGCCGCCCCTTCGCCCGGGGAAGGGCAGATCTACCCGGGTAAACCGATGACCTCACCAGAAGGCCGGGCGCTGTTCGCCGGCACGCCTTATGAGACCGCGTCTCCCGAAGTACAGCATAGTCTTGTGATGTCCGCGCAAGACTCTCTGGCCCGCCGAGGACTTTACCGCAACGCGATCGACGGGATTTACGGTCCGAACATGGAATTTTCGTTGCGGGCTTATCAATCGCGAGTTGGACTTCCCACTACCGGCCGGCTTGATTTGGAGACGCTTGCTGCCCTGGAGCTATTACCCGGCGCGCACGCGCCGGTTTATTCACCGCAGCGTCGGGTCTTGCGTGAGCCGCCAGTTCGCGGCCAATGGATTCACGAATAAAATATCGTCAGGGCTGAAGGTCGCCTGCCACGACTAATGGTCCGACTTAACTTGGAAGCTTTGTAATTCCGCGAAAACTGTTCCGATAAAAATCTGAGCCTCGGCCCGGAGAGGAAGCCTCAAGTTGTCGTCCGACACCCAAACCGAGGCGCGTCGAAATTTCTTGTGTGGTTCTAATTGG
>DASPUI010000103.1:0-10061 GCA_035622995.1 Chthoniobacterales bacterium | reverse complement strand
TTCCTGTTCCGGAAACGAACTCGAGAAGAGGTTAAAATTGAAATGCTGGCTGCGACCGGCCGTGTAAGTGTAGGCCGAAGCAGGCGCCAAGCCGTTGGTATCCTGTGGAGCAGCCGCAAACTCTATGCCAGTAGGTGTGCCTAGGTTTACTCCGCCAGCCGCTGCAGCGACAGCGCCGGAAACCTGCAAGTTATACGGGCTCGAGTTCGAACTCAGGAACGGCGGGTTGGCCGAATTACCGCGGTCTCTGTTGAACATGTCATTGTGGTGAAAGTAAAAGATATCACCGACCACGCTTACTTTATCGTCACCAGTTCCAAAGAGAACATCGCCCTGCATAATCCCGGCGTCTTTATCCAGCGTATTGCCGTAATACAAATCGACCTGCGCGCCACGGTAGTCCTTATACATCTTGAAATTCACCACACCCGCAACCGCGTCCGCCCCGTAGGTCGCGGAAGCGCCATCTTTCAGGATCTCAATATTTTCCACCGCCGCCAGCGGGATGGTATTGATATCGAAGAAATTACTCCCCGGAAAAGGAGCGATGCGTCGGCCATCGAGGAGAATCAACGTCGCGCTCGGATCGAAGGCGCGCAGTGAAACTGAACTCGCTCCGGCCGGTCCGCCCTGGCTGGTGGCGTTATTGGCAACAGGAATACTGTTTGCGTTCGCCACAGGCAAATCTTTGAGGAGTTGCTCGGCCGTGCGCTCCGCCGACTTGTTAATGAAGTCGCGGTTCAGGTTCAGAACCGGGTTCGGTCCAACTTCTTCGGCAGTCGGAATGTTCGAACCGGTCACGATCACGCGCTCGGCTTCAGCTGCACCGCCAGCTGGCGCTGCACCTGCGGCAGGTGCCGGCGCTGGGTTGGCCGCCGGGGCCTGTGCGTTGACGCTCGTCGCGATGATCAAAGGGAATCCGACGGCCGCAACAAAGGCGACGCGAATCAATCCCAATTTTTTCAGTACGTTTCTACTCATTGGTTTCTCCATGGGTGTGGTTAGGTTTGCGCTAGGCATTATTGAAGTTTCAGGGTGGTGGCAAGGTTTTTTTTCACTTTTTTTGAAATTTTTTTGAACGGTCAAACCGGGGCATTGTCCGCCGGTGTTTGCCTTTTATCGGATTCGGGGGCTTCTGCCTAGAAAAAAGTGAAAGAAATTTTAACCCGTTTTTCGGGGGTCTTCCGACGAAGAAACGCCCGTATGAGGAGCAGATTCTCACCGCTCGCGGGAAAATTGAAGCTCGTTAGGCAACAATTTCCCATGCGGCTCGCCTCTCGGCTGCGGGTCGGCTTCCGCGCTCGCGGCTCAGCCCTGTTGGTTCGTTCGCTTTCTCACTTGCATGTGAATTAATTCCCGCACTAAGACTGTCCCCGATGTTTACCGGATTAATCGAAGAAGTTGGCCAGATGCTTTGGATTCGAGCGAACGAACGCGGCACGGAACTGCAGATCGGTGCGCCCCGTCTCGCCAATCGGGTTTCGATCGGTGACAGCGTCGCCGTAAATGGCTGTTGCTTGACCGTAACGTCGCAGCGCCCCGATCAACTCACCTTCGATTTACTCGATGAAACGCTCGACCGGACAAATTTGAAAGGCCTGCGACGCGACAGCCGGATTAATCTCGAACGTGCTCTGGCCGCGAACGGGCGTATTGGCGGACATTTTGTTCAAGGCCACGTCGACTGCACGGCGCGTGTTATCGCGTTCGAGCAAAGCGGCACGGATCATCGGCTCGAGATCGGGCTTCCCGCAGACTTCGCGCACTACGCAGCCTACAAGGGATCAATCGCGGTCAATGGGATCAGCCTGACGATCGCTGAAACTTTGCCCGAAAGTCTTGCCGTTTGGATCATTCCGCACACTAAACGAAACACGAACATCGACACGGTGAAGCCGGGTGACTTGGTCAACGTTGAATTCGACATCTTGGCCAAATACGTCGAGCGGATGCTGGCGCGCTTTATTCCGCAGAGTTAGAATCTCTTCTAATTATATAGAGTGGCTGCTCACTTTGCGCCCAATCCAAGAATAACCGCCGGCACGGTCCGGAGCAGAATCTTGAAGTCGAGAGCCAGCGACCATTGGTCGATGTAATCCAAATCCAACCGGACCCAATCGCGAAAGTCGCGCACTTGATTGCGCCCGCTGATTTGCCACAGGCAGGTCAGACCTGGCTTCACGCTCAAACGTCGCCGCTGCGCCGTATTCTCGAATTTCTCGACTTCATAGAGCGGAAGAGGGCGAGGCCCGACCAGACTCATATCGCCCATTAAAACATTCAGCAGTTGCGGGAGCTCGTCGACACTGGTCCGTCGCAACCATCGCCCGAATGCCGTGATGCGAGGGTCCGATTCGACTTTGAAAACTGGACCTTGCATTTGATTAAACGGCTCCAGCTCGGCGCGGCGCATTTCCGCGTCGTCCGTCATCGAACGAAATTTGTACATCACAAATGGTTTGCCAAAGCGCCCGGCCCGCCGTTGTCGAAAAACCACCGGACCCGGCGAACTCAGTTTGATGATTAAGGCAACGATCGCCATCGGGATGCACAAGATCGCTAGAGCAATGAAAGCGAGGACGCGGTCGATCAATCCCTTCACCAAAAGCGCCCATGAAACCTCCGGGGTCGATCGAAACACCAGCATTGGCCGTCCCGCGAATGCGTCAAAGTCTGGCTTGGCGATCGACGTCTGAATAAAATCGGCGACCAACCACGCCGGCACTCCCTCGATTTCGCAAGCGCCGATTGCCTGCTCAACCCGGTTCAATTGGCTGTGACCGGCCGCGAAAATCACCCGAGCCACTGCGTGCCGATGCATTGCCTCGATTAAATCTGAAACCGGCTGCCGTTCGATGTCGATTCTGGCTACAACGTTAAGCAATAGCTGCTGCTCCGGCGTAAACGACTGTTCGAGCGCGGCGATATCCTGGGGCAATCCCGCGAGCAAAACCGGTTCGCGCAATTCACCGCGCATCGCTTTCCGCCGCAAATGCGCAACGATCAACCGCTCCTTCAACAACAACACCAGCGTGCCGATCAGGACGAACAGCAGCGGCACCGAACGATTTGAAAGCGGCAGGCGCAGAAAAATCACGCACCCGCTGACCACGATGCTCAAGCCGATCATTGCCCGAATAATTTGAACAATCGACTTCCATTGCGTTTTGTTGAGCGGCGATTGGTAGAATCCTTGCAGATCGAGCAGGATCGGGCCGAATGGCATGATCACCACCAGCAGCCATGCATAATTTCGTTGCGGGTCGACCGTCTTGCTTAAATCAAACCAGAATGTGCTGTAGTAACGAAGCGCGTAAGCCGCCCAAAGCGAAAACGCGAGCAGGAACGCGTCGATAAGAACCTGCAGCTGCGTGTTTAATTCCTGTCGTCTCGCGAGCATGCTACAAAGGAACCGATTTCCCGAGCCACCAATTATATGACAACGCGCCAAAGGGTCAAAGCACGGTCTTTGCGCCCACTTCTGGTAGGAGTGATCGCGTCGTTAGCTGATCTCCGCACGGCTAGACGTCTGCGAAACCCGCCCGACTTGTTCGAAATTCGGCTTGATTACCTCCACCGCGATCTGAACGAATTGGAAAACTCATTATCAGTCCTGGCCGCCCGGTCGCCGCTAATAATTACCGCTCGACATCCAAGCGAAGGCGGCGCAACCAAGCTCTCGAACAGCCAGCGACGAGAGTTGCTGCTGCGGTTTCTGCCGCTCGCGAGCTACATGGATGTCGAGTTGCGTTCGGTTCGGCCGTTTGCGCCAATTCTCTCGCAGGCACGCCAACGACGGATACGCTGCATCATTTCGGTTCACGATTTTCAATCGACGCCAACCGTTCGGAACCTCGGAAACAAAGCGCACAAGGCAAAGAAGCGCGGGGCAGACATCTTTAAAATTGCGACCCGCACTGATTCGAAAGATCAGCTGGCCCGGCTGCTCGAATTTTTCGAGAGGCACAAAATTGATCTCGCGATTAGCGCGATGGGAATTGGAAAACTTGGTCGCCGATCTCGCCGCGCACTCCTCCGGATGGGCTCGGCCTTAAATTACGCCGGTCTGCGTTCGTTCAGAATCAGCGGCCAGCCCTCTTTGGCTGAAATTCGGCGCTGGCCAAAGTGCTCGGCCGGTCGCAGCCCGAAGTTGGGTTGAGCGTTGAACATTTTCTGCTTGGTTGAAAACAAAGAATGGAATTGCCACCTCACATCCCGGTCATGCCGCTCCCTGGAACAGTGCTTTTTCCGCATGCGCTTTTGCCGCTCCACATTTTCGAGCCCCGCTATCGGCAGATGCTCGAACAGGTTCTTGGGCAGCACCGGCTGTTTTCCGTCACGTTGATTAAACCAAGCTGTCCCGACTGGCGCGAGGCCGAGGATTTTTTTCACCTTGCTGCCGTTGGTTTAATCCGTGCCTGCGTCGGCCGCAGTGACGGAACCTCCGACTTGATTTTACAAGGTCTGCAACGCGTCCGCTTCACCGGTTTTGAGCAGGAATCGCCTTTCCCAATTGCGAAAATCGACATCGTCGAATCGAGTGACGAAACAACGGTAAAAACGGAGGCTCTGGCCGAAAAGGTTCTTGAACTGTATTCGCAGTTGAAACGAAACGGCCGGCGTCTTCCTGACAAAGTCGATCGTTATTTGTCGCAACTAAATAATGTCGCGATGCTGGCGGATTTGGTCGCATCCACGTTCGTGACCGATCCTCTCCGCCGCCAGCGCGTGCTCGAGGAAGTGTCGCTCGATCAACGTCTGCGGCTGGTCATTACTTATCTACGCGACGAGATCGGCAGCGCCGCCGCGTAGGCCGTGCATTGCTCTTGCAGCGCTGAATCCGGCGTTGCACGTTGCGACCCGTGCGTCTCGCTCTCGTCTCCGGCATTCTCTTCTTGTCAGGAGCGAGCGCATTGCTGTTTGAAACGCTCTGGCTACGACTCAGCGGACTCGCGTTCGGCAATTCGGTTTGGTCTGCGGCCCTGATCCTTTCGAGCTTCATGGCTGGTCTCGCGCTTGGAAGCGCTCTCGCCGCAACCTCGAGCCTTCCACACTGGCGACCGCTGAGAATTTATGCCGCTCTGGAAATCGCGGTCGCAATTTGCGGTTGCACCGTGGTATTTGCCCTGCCCTCGCTCGGAGAATGGCTGCAGCCAATTTTCCACGCGCTCTTGAGTTTTCAGCAGTTGCTAAATGCTCTCCGTTTTTCGATCTCGTTTGTTATTTTGCTGATCCCAACCACCGCAATGGGTTTGAGCCTTCCGGTTTTGCTCGAGGACCCGGTTCTAAAGCGGTTGGAATTCGGCAAAACGATCGGTGCCTTGTACGGATTCAATACTTTGGGCGCAGTAACCGGCGCGCTGCTTGGCGAGATTTTTCTAATTCACGCGTTCGGGCTCTTCGGAACGGCTTTGGCCGCTGCCGGAATCAGCTCGGTTGCAGCAGTGTTTGCAGCGTCGTTATCGATCTCTTCAGCTTCCACCGAAAAAAGCAAGAGAGAGAATTTTCAGCTTCGATGGTGGCCGGACCAAAGGCCACCGTGGAGTTTGCTTTTTGTTAGCGCTGGCTCCGGTGCGATTCTACTTGGCTTGGAGGTGATCTGGTTCCGCTTCCTTCGTTTGTATGTTGCTTCCAGATCGATCTCCTTCTGCGTGATGCTTGCCGTTGTCTTGTTCGGTATCGGATTGGGCGGAGCGATATCGAGTTTGTGGCGTCTGGCCTCGCCGCGGAAATTGCTTCCCCCGCTGCTGCTGCTCGCCGCAATTGCAACGATTCTTTCTTACGTTTTCTTTCCCGTCCCGTCCGCCTCTTCAGACACCAACAGCTTCTTCATTGAAGACTGGCAACAGATTGTCTGGCTCTCGTTAACGTTGATGTTTCCGGTTGCATTCATTGCCGGAATTCTTTTTCCAACCGTGCTCTCGGCAGTGCAGCGCGAAGTCCCAAATCGGATGAACAGCGCCGGCGGAACAATCTTGTGCAACACGGTCGGAGCGGCGTTTGGCCCAATGCTGGCGGCTTTTATCCTGCTGCCACGGTTTGGATTCCAGACGAGCTTGGTCATCGCTGCCGTTGCCTACGCGGCACTCGCCATCTTTGTTGCCGACGCAAAAACATGGTCGTTGCGTCAGTTCTCCGGAAAAGGCCTGGTCGTATTGGCAATGGCGTTTGTCCTGGTGATCGCCGTTTTTCCGTTTCATCGAGCGGACACGCATTTCGAAAATGCTCGTCGCCCGTATGAGGCGGACGGTTCGCGTTTGCTTAAGCGAATCGAAGGCAATGCCGATACATTTCAACTGTTGCGGCGGGATCTGTTCGGTCAGCCCTACTACTACCGGCTGGTGACCAACGGTTACTCTATGTCAGGAACACTGCCTCGCACTCAGCGCTACATGCGACTGTTTGCTTATTTGCCGCTCGCAGTCCGGCCCGAGAGCGAGAAGGCATTGCTGATCTGTTACGGCGTCGGTGTGACCGCCGACGCATTCACGCGCGACGCGCGTCTCAGGCGTCTCGACGTTGTTGATATCGCAAAGGAGGTTTTTGCTCTGGCCGATTGCTATTCCGGGCCGGGCTATTCAAACCCGCTCCACGATTCGCGCGTCACGACTTTTGTTCAGGATGGCCGGTTCTTCTTGCAAGCCAGTCGCGAAAAATACGACATCATCACGGGGGAACCGCCGCCATTAAAAGTCATGGGGACGGTGAATCTCTACACCCGGCAATTTTTCTCGCTCGTGCGCAATCGCCTGAAAGATGGCGGGATTGTAAGTTTTTGGCTTCCGCTTTACCAATTAAGGCCTGACGAAGCGAAAACGATTTTGCGCGCCTTCCACGACGTTTTCCCGAATACGACCGTTTGGGCGAGTTCGGATCTCGAATGGATCATGATGGGAATCAAAAACCCTCCGGCCAAGCCCGACCAGGCATCCGCGCGCCAACTATGGATCAATCCCGCAACCGCTTTTGATTTGGAGCGCATCGGCGTGGAAGTGCCGGAGCAAATGTCCGCCCTGTTTCTGATGGACGGCGATGAAATCGATCGAATCACGCAAGGGATCGCGCCGCTCACCGATTTCTATCCACAACGTCTGACCGACGTGCATCCCGATTTGCCTACTGCCTACGAATTCGGTTTCAAATATATGGAGAGCGGAGCGGCTCAACAACGCTTCCGGTCATCGGATTTGATCGACAAGATCTGGCCTAACGAATGGAAAGGATCGCTCGACCGTTATTTTCTTGCCCGCGAAATACGTTTTCGATCTGAAATGTCCGGAAGCAATTGGCTGGCCGAACTCGATTTCTTTTTGCAACGCACCAAATTACGAGTGCCGGTGCTGAACGCCTGTGACAGTGACGAATTTCGTCTCGCGCTGGCGGAGGACATGGCCAAGCGGTCAGGTACCGCTCCGCCCGAAACGTTGCCGGACCTGGCGGCAGGAGCCCTGGCCCGGCGCGACTACAACCAGGCCATCGAACTTCTCGAAACGGAAATGAATCGCGGATTCAAAAACAAAGACGACCTGTTCCTATTAATCTATCTCTACTGTTTAAACGGCAGCGTTGAAAAAGCCGAAGCGTTAGCCGGCGCAAAGGCAGGCACGGTTCCAAAAGACGGTTTCGTTGACTGGCTTTGGGGAAAGTTACAGGCCGAATACGGCTTTCGTCCGCCGCATTAGCCTAACGATTTAGCCGGCCAGCCGCGCGTACTCTTCCATCAAATAACGATCGGTCATGCCAGCGACATAATCGCAAACCGTCCGATGTAATCCCTCCTTTTCGATGCGTCTCGCGGCCGCGTCGCCAAGCTTGGTCGGATCAAGAACGTACCCTTCGAAAACTTTTCGCAACATCTCACAGGCGCGCTGATTCACCTCGGCTACTCGCGGATGATAATAAACGTTGGCGTACAAGAATTTTCGCAGGGCGCGATTGGCTTCCAGCAGTTCATCGCCATAACGGATGAGCGGCGTAATTTGCTGGCGGACTTCGTCCACACTTTGTACGCCGCGAACGCCGATCTCGCGGGCGCTGCTGACGATGACGTCACGCACTTGCCGGTCGATGATATCGCGAATGATCAGCTTGTGCAGCTCCGGCTCCCGCGCATCGGCATAGCGTTGCAGCACGCTTTCGCAACTGCGTCGCCAGATCAGGTTTTCGCGCAACTGCTCTGAGCTCAATATTTCAAAATCGACCGCGTCGTCCAGATCATGGCTGTAATAGGTGATCTCATCCGCCAAATTCGCGATCTGCGCTTCAAGGGAAGGCGTCTTGTATTTTTCCTCGTTAGGCGACGGCGGATCGTAAAACGCCTGGTGCTTCTGCAAGCCTTCGCGCACTTCAAACGTCAAATTGAGTCCGGGAAAATCGGGATAGGCGTTTTCCAGCACTTCGACGACGCGCACACTCTGCCGATTATGCTCGAAGCCGCCGTGCTCGCGCATGCATTCGGCTAGCATTTCTTCCCCCGAATGCCCGAACGGCGCGTGACCGAGATCGTGCCCGAGCGCGATCGCCTCCGCCAAATCCTCGTTCAAGGACAATGCGCGCGCGATCGTCCGGCCGATCGACCCGACTTCGATTGAATGAGTCAATCGCGTGCGCAGATGGTCGCCCGTGCCGTTCAGAAAAACCTGCGTCTTGTATTCCAGCCGGCGAAATGCGCGTGAATGAATGATTCGCGCCCGGTCTCGTTGGAACTCTGTCCGATATCCATGACTCGGCTCCAAATATTTTCGACCACGAGATTCGCCCGATTTCTGGGCGAACGGCGCGAGAGCAGCACGCTCGGTCGCTTCCATTTCCTCCCGCGTCTTCCAACCGTTGGTCATTTGCCGATCAATCGTCCGGGTTCGGCCCCAATTTCTCGCCCAACTGCCGCTCCGCCCTGCGGGACTCGAGTTTCACGATCAACAAATCGAAAATCGCTAACAGCATTGCCGTAAACGCGAACCAGCCACACGCTACCCAAAATAAAATGAATCTCCCGATGTGTTCGTGTGGATCGAGCGCCGATCGTAAAAAGGTGGAACCGCAAAGCAACAGCGCGAGCGCGAGCAAAATCAGCACCAGCATCATTTTGCGTCGGGCAGTCTGATCCCGAATCAAACCGCGAGTCGCGTGAACCACAAAGGAAGTGGTTCGCAAATTTCTGTTTTCGGGCAAATTATCGTTCACGATTGATTCCGAATCCGACCCTCGATCCTGATTGAAGTCGAACAATGAAAACATCTGATCAAATCACGCCTGAACGCCTGATGCAATTTAGCTTTGCTTACGCGCCGCCCATTGTTATCGGCGCAGCGGTCGACAGCAAAATCTTCGATTCCCTCGCCACTGGGGCAAAGAGTATCGAAGAAGTCGCCAAACAAACGGGCGCGTCGATTCGCGGTCTGCGCGCAATCATGAATGCCCTCGTCGGCCTCGAATTGTTAGGCAAAGAGCGCAACGGGAAATATTCGCTAACCCCGGAAAGTGAAAGGTTCCTGGTTCGAGGCAAGCCCGGAACATTTGCCGGATTCTTCAGCATGAATCGCGTTCGCCTGATGCAAAATTGGATGAAACTGGACGAAATCGTGCGCACCGGACGGCCGGCGATGGCCGTGAATCAAGAAGCCGAAGGTACGGAATTTTTCAGCGAACTGGTCGAAAACATCATGCCGATGAGCTTTATCGCAGCACGGGCTTTGGCTGATCATCTTGGGATTGGCGACGCAAAAAGCGACGTGCAGGTTCTCGACCTTGCTGCCGGCTCCGGAGTTTGGGGGATTTCCCTCGCGCAAAAATCGCCGCACGTGCGCGTGACGGCAGTTGATTGGAGTGGAATGATCCCGACAACCAAAAAAATCACGCAAAAATTCGGGGTCAGCGATCGATTCAGATTCATGGAAGGCGATTTGCTTGAAGCCGATTTTGGCAGCGGCTACGACATTGCAACGCTCGGCCACATCCTGCACAGCGAAGGCGAAGATCGGAGTCGCAAACTATTGAAGAAAACCTTCGGGGCGCTCAAATCTGGCGGCACCATTGCTATCGCCGAGTGGCTGGTAAACGAC
>DASPUI010000102.1:0-10040 GCA_035622995.1 Chthoniobacterales bacterium | reverse complement strand
GGCAGCATCGAAGGACCGATGCTCGAACGCAGCCGGTATCACATGCTTTCCCCCGCCGATTGACTCGGCATCGATGTCAAAAGGCGCAACTCCGCAGAGATGCTACGGTTACATCATTGAGGCTGATCTGATGAGAATGATAATAACAGCGGCTGGGCTCGCGGCGTTTGTGCTCTTGTTCGGCCCGGCCAACCAGACCGTTTTTGCTGACAACCACGGTGGAGGAGGCGGTGGTGGCGGTGGCGCTGCTTCCGCGAGTGGTGGTGGTGGCGCACATGCCTCCGGCGGAGGCGGCGGGACCGCGCCGCATGGAGGTTTCAGCAGCGCCGGTCCGCATTTTTATATCAGCCCACGCTATTACTCGGGCGGCAGCAATTATCGACCAATCACGACTTATGGACATGGCTATCGCACATTCAATTATCCGTCCGTGCGCGGCACGACCGTTCCAATACATGGCAGCATTCAGAGCGTTACCCACACAAACGGGACGCAACACGCTGGGGTGCATCACAATTTAACAACGCAAAATTATCAAACGCCGAATCATCAGACGTCGACGAATGCGCAGATTGGCAAGTGGTCACACAACAATGCCGTTGGAAAAAGCAAGCTCGATCCGCAAACCTCCGCGCGATTGCGTCATTGGAATGGCAAGATCGACAGCCCGGCGGAAGCGCAACGTAACCACGAGGAATTTCAACACGGTCACCACGATCACGATTGGTGGAGACACCACTGCGCGGCAATCATTTTTTTCGACTGGGGCTGGTGGGGTTGGTATGACGGCTGGTGGTATCCGGCGTGGGGCTACGATCCTTATTATTATTACTACGCCTACGACCAACCAATCTACGGGTATGATGGACTTCCTCCCGATCAGGTTATTGCAAATGTTCAAAGCGCCCTCCAGGAGCGCGGTTATTTCAAGAACGCGATCGATGGTACAATGGGTCCCTTGACCCGCGCCGCGATTGCCGACTACCAGCGCGATCACCAGTTGCCGATCACCGGGGATATCGATCCAGCCACTCTCGCGTCACTCGGCCTAAACTGATCTTTTTGCGCAAGCGTTGCCCTGCCGGCCAAAATATGGCCGGTCTTTCGCAACTCGCGGGGAGCGGCACGATCACATTTTGCGAATTTCATTACCATGAAAGCGCACCTCTTAGTCCTGGCTGCAGGAATCGCATTCGCAACGACCGCGATGGCGGCGAAACCGAAAACGGAGAAAGTTGAGCCGCTCATCTATGCTAATGTCGTTGCTCACTTCAAAGCAGCGCATTTGCGCGCGACCGAAGTACAGAAGCGATGCACGGTTTTTTTCGAAGGCGAATGGGCGAGCGCGAATGTTTATAACTACGCGCTCATCATTGTCGAGAATTCCGACGAGGATATCCAGGTCACTTTTTACCTGACCGACGCTCACGAGATGAATTGGATAACTGAATTTCTCGACGCGCCATTCTTTGCCCCGTCCGAAACGCAAAAGCTTTTCGGACTGATAAATTCCAACCGTCAGGCAAATGGCGAAAAGCTGGGCCGGTTCCGCGCCGATTATCATCACTGGCAACCGCGCCACGCAGAAATTTTCGTGTTCAGTTTCACGCCGTTGCGGCAAAGTTAGCCGCAGTGCCAGAACCCGATCCAATTGCCGAGACAACGGTCGAGAAATCGGCCTTAACCGCGCCGGCTGAGCGGGCGGACGAAATTTTTCTCGAAGGACCACGATCGCGCTTCGATGAATTCGTCACGTTGCTGCGCGTGATGCGCGATTTTTTGCGCGGATTCCGCGTTCTTCACTTCGTCGGACCGTGCGTCACCGTATTTGGCTCCGCTCGAATTAAAACGGACAATCCGAATTACGAGCTCGCACGCACGATGGGTGCCGCGATCGCGAAGCTCGGCTTCACCGTCATGACCGGAGGCGGCCCGGGAATAATGGAAGCCGCCAACCGGGGAGCGAAGGAAATCGGCGGACGTTCAGTCGGTTGCGGCATCGAACTTCCAGTCGAGCAGAAACCGAACGCGTATCTCGATCGTTCGGTCACATTGCATTACTTCTTTGTTCGCAAAACGCTGCTCGTAAAATATTCCTATGCGTTCGTTATCATGCCTGGCGGCGTCGGCACCATGGACGAATTATTCGAAGCGTTCACCCTCATTCAAACGGGCAAGATTAAGAATTTCCCGGTCGTCATCATGGGGACGGAATACTGGCGGGAACTGATTGCGTTCATCAAGAAAATGGCGCGACTCGGAACGATCAGTCCGTCGGATGTCGATCTTGTCTTTGCGACCGATTCGGTCGACGACGCGATCGAGCACATCCGCGCCAAAGCGATCGCGCCTTTTGGGCTCAAGCTGGTAAAGCAACTTCCCCGACGGCACTTCCGCTGGCTCGGAGAAAGGCCGCTGGAAGCAAAATAAGTCTAACGCAAATCGGTTAGCCGTGGCCCAGGTAGCGCGCAATGATCCAGACATACAACGCCATCATTGTCACGACTGCGGCAACGATTAGTACTTCCATTTTCTCACCTCGCTTCTTTGGTTGGGACGCCATGTGATGTCGAGGGCACTAGCTCGTTTGGACAGCCTTTGCACGAGCAGCCTGTTTGCTTGCAGCGGCAATCAACCGTTTGCGGTTCAGCGGGAGCGTCGCAGGCAATCCGAACGTGACGCGCGTCCGCAGCGGGCGGCGAACAACGATGAATTCCAAAACAAGCATCCAGAAATTCGTCCGGCGTCATCGGCACATCCGATTTCATAAACTGAGCAAGCGTAGCCGGTCGCCCGAACTCCGGCTTTGCCAGAATTGGCATTTGCTTTGCAAAAATTGCTCGACTTCGACGCGGATTCGAATCGAACCAGTGCTTCGAATTCGCCAACTACTCAACCCGAGGCCGGGGACGGACTGAAAGAAAAAACGGTGCTAATGAGCCACTGAGCCGACAACCAGAAAAACGCAACCCGCGACGCCGAAGAGAAGGCTCACCATCCAAAACCGCCGCTGTTTTGTTAATGCGGAGATCGCCGCAATTGCGATCGCAATTTGGAACATGGTCACGCTGCCTGCGAAAATTTCGTGCTGATGAAAATTCGATTTCGCTTCGGCTTCTTTTCCGTGCGCTTCCTTTTGGATTTCGCTTTGTTCTTCCGAATATCGTTCCGCTTTGGCCTTGTCCTGCTCCTGCGGCGCTCCGCTCAGCGACATTTTTGCATCCAGCACCGCGGCCTTGATCCCTTTGGCTTGATAATAAGCCCAGTGATCGGCCGCTTCGATCTGACTCATCATTGCTTCATTCGCATGTTTGCCGGAAAGAAGGCCGGCCAGCGCTGCGAGGACGGCGAGTAACGCGGTACTCAACGCCACCCACGTAATCCACTTTTCTCCGCCGTGCTCGGCGCTGTGATGCACTTCCTCATGCAAATGTTCGAGCGGGACTTCGGCTTCTTCCATCTGGTGAGCTTACCTTTGGTTAGCCGATAATTTGAAGTACATTCCGCAATCCTCGAGCGCAGCATGCAAACACGAAAGAGTGTCCGCATCAGCGCCGGACTTTTGATGTTCCGGCGAAACAAAGACATGCTTGAGTTGCTGCTGGTTCATCCCGGCGGTCCGTTTTTCGCGAAAAAAGATGATGGCGCGTGGAGCATTCCAAAAGGCGAAGCTGCGCCGGGAGAAGACTTGCTTTCGCGCGCGCAAATCGAGTTTGAAGAAGAGTTGGGTATCAAACCTTGCGGGAGCTGGGTTCCGCTCGGCTCGATTGAACAAAAAGGCGGCAAAACGGTTCATGCCTGGGCATTTGAAGGCGATTTGAGCGATCGATTCGAGCTGCGATCGAATTCGTTCGAGATAGAGTGGCCGCCGCATTCTGGAAAATTGAAACAATTTCCCGAAATCGATCGCGCTCAATTTTTCCCGGAGGAGATCGCGCGCCAAAAAATTAATCCTGCCCAGATTGAGCTGATCGATCGCTTGCGTGCGGCAATTTACTGATTGTCGGCTTTGCTTTCGGGTTGGGTCGCAAGCACGCAGCGGAAACCGTAGATCACATCGCGTTCGTTGCGATCGACCACATTCCGATAGGAAGACTGCATCTCGAGCCGATTGCTCGTTGCCCAGGAACCTCCCCGCAAAACGCCCCAGTCGCGGATGGCCACACTGCCGCTCCCCTTATAACTGTCGGCACACCATTCCCAGACGTTGCCGCCGAGATCGTAAATGCCTAACGAATTTGGTTTGAAACTGCCGACCGGCGCAGTCGTGGCAAAGTTGTCATTGTAATTTTCAATTGCCGCGCCACCGCGGCGCTTTGCGCTGCGATCAGCATAATTGCCGGCGCCGCTTGGAGGCGGCCATTGTTTTCCCCACGGGAATTCGTTCTTAACCTGTCCGTCGCGCGCCTGTGGCGTTGCGCCACTCTCGTTAGGCAAACCCACCGCCATGCTCCACTCAAGATCCGTTGGAAGGCGGTAGATTTGCCGATCATCGAGCAGATTATCGTCATGCTCCTTGTCGGTCAGCCATTTGCAAAAGGCATTCGCATCGAACCAATTGACTCTCACCACCGGATGAGTCGGACCTTGCGGGAAATCTGCCGATTCGTAATGATGGCCGGTCGCGCGGGAAAAGACTTCGTAATCCTGAAGCCGCGTCTCCCAGACCGAAATACGAATCGAGCCGAGCGGAACAAACTTCATCCCTAACGAATTGGTCCACGATTGAGCGGGCTCGGGGCCGACGTTCTTTTCCAGGCGCGCCGCCAGGAACGCCTGCTGCTGAGGCTCAACGCGACCGTTAACGGAAGTCGATTTATAACCGGACAGACGAAGTTCGTAGCTTACCGGGCCGGGTTTTACCTCCTCAATTCCGAGCGGCGTTTGTCCGAGCTCTCGACCATTTGCCACTACCGTCGCGCCCACCGGCGCGCTCGTAATTTTCACGCTCCCGTTGGCGAAAACAAAACGGGCGAGGTTTTCGCCGTTTGGCTGGACATCAAGGTTCTGCCGCTCGTCCTCCCAACCATCGAAGTGGGCAACCAGGTCGTGCGAGCGGGCCGGTAATTCGATTTGCAGTGGAGTCTTGCCGCGCGGTGTTCCATCAATCGAAATTAGCGCACCGGCCGGGTCGCTCACGATCCGGACCGGCGCGTCGACGAACGCGAATGTCTTCCCTGCTATCTCGCCACGCGTCACTTCGATTGTGTCACGCAACTCCCAATCACCTCGTTTCGCCACGATCGAGTATTTCCCCGTCGGAACATCGTTCATCTTCAGAGGAGCAACTCCGTCGCGGGCGACCTGGCCATCCTCGCTACGCAGTAGAAAATGCGCGCCCGGCGGTTCCGAGCGAATTTCCACTCCGCCTTTGCTTCGCCCAAGATGAAACGGTGCCAGATCGAACGACCGTCCACGACTCAGATCGACCACCGTTTCGACCGGCTCGTAACCAGGATATTTGATCTCGAGCTTGTATTTGCGCGGTTCCAAGTCGTTAAACGTGGCCGGAGTTTTTTTGAAATTATCGTCGAGCATGACCAAAGCGCCGGCCGGCTCGGTGCGGACCGTTGTGTGAAGGTGAAGATCAATATTCGGTTGCTTGCGCTGCGACCAAATCCAAACCCAGGTAATTGCAAGTGCCAGGGCCAGCAATGTTGCAACGACGAGCTTCCGCCTCGACTTCTTTGGTAAAGGCGCCTCCCCTCGCGCCAACGCAGCCAGATCACCTCGCATCTCGGCGGCTGAGGCATAACGTTTTTGCGGATCGTTGGCACACGCTCTTACCAGCACTTCATTCAATTGCAGCAACTGCAACCGGTCCGGACGGGTGCTCAATTGTGAATCGATTTCCGGGAAATCCAGCCGGTCTTTTCCGGTGCTCATTTCGTAGAGCAATTTGCCGAGACTGAAGATGTCGGCCTGTGGAGTTCCCGGGCCTTCTGGCGGAACGTAACCTTCAGTCCCGACAAACGAACGCTGTCCAGTCGCAGCAACCAATCCAATGTCTGCGAGTTTCGGAACGCCATCGATGAAGATGATGTTGGATGGTTTGATGTCGCGATGAGACAACCCGCGCGTATGCAGGGTTTCGAGCGCTTCGGTCAGGGAAAGGCCGAGTTCTATCGACTCAGCGGCGGAGAGATGCTGGTGGCGCGCAAGGTCGCTCTTCAATGTCCGAGGCTGGTAGTTTGCAATGTCGATCTCGCGCCCGGCCAGATGATCGTCAGCCAGCTCCATTATATAATAGAGATAGTCGCCCGTTCGCCCGACATGGAGGATGTCGACGAAACCGGCATGTGCGCGCGAGATCGGCTCAAAGCTCGACATCCCATGAAACTCGCGTTGAAACGCGCGCTCGCTTTCGAACGTACTGCGATGAACAACTTTGACCGCTCGCAACGCTCCGGTCACGCTCCGCGCCAGCCAGATTTCGCCATAGGCTCCGCGCCCAATCACCCGTAAAACCTCGTGATCGGGAATGACTGGGATCTGCACCTTAACGTCGTCAGGAATCTGGGATTTTACACAACCGCCTAACCTGAGGCAATTCCGGGAGGACGGGTCCCGTTGCGCCCGACGACGGTCACTACCGACTATAACGCTCCACTTTTTCCAGTGCTCTAATTTCCTTTTTCAGGAGTGCCGATACGCGGTGGCGCGTGAGATAAACCTGACCGACGTTCACCCGCAACTGGCTCGCCACTTTCTGCGCCGGCCATTCTTTGCGCACATAGCAATCGAAGATTTGAAATTGCTTGGGGTCGACCTTCTTCTTCACCCGGGCAATGGCCGCTTCGAATAAATTCTGCTGCCATTCCTTTTCCCAAAGCGCATCAAGGTCGACTGACTGCCCGTCGGGCACACGCTCGATGGTCGCAGTAAGTCGTTCATCAGTGAGCGGCGGTCGCCTGGCATTTCCCGGCTCGCGTTTTCGAAATTGATCGACAATGCGCCAACGCGTGATTTGCAAAAGCCAGCCTTTGAAGGATCCAATCGCCGGATCGTATTTCAATTTGTCGATCTTTTTCGCGACTGTGATGATTGTTTCCTGCACCACTTCCTGCGCTTCGGCGTCGGTTAGACCGGACTGACGCGCAGCCGAGTAGATAAGCTTCCAATAAGTGTCGAAAAATTCCTGCCACCGCTGTTGGTCGTTCCAATTGGCCAGTCGATCGACCAGGCTGCGACGCGTCGCAGCGAGCCCACCAGTCTTCATATCGTTTTTGTAATCCTTGATCCGGTTCGCGACGATCTTTTCCTGAAAGATTTTTGGGACAGCGCCGTATTTCTCTCATGAAATCGCCCGCTTTCCTCTCTGAAATTGCGAAGTTCGCGTCACAATTGGCAAGCTTTTGCCGTCGTATTCCGCCGCAAATTTTTGGCAATCTTTCATGGAAACCGCCTTCCTGGCTAAAGCGAAGCAGCGAAAGGTGGACGCGACTTGAGCGCGCGTACCCACGGCTCATTGCACCGGCAATTATCGGATTGCTCGCCATTTCGTGCGTCGCCGCTTGGGCGTGGAACTGGTATTCGCATTTGCCTCAGCCGCGTCGCGTCACTGCCCGGGTCGAAGCGATTCCCGTAACAAAACTGGAGAAGGAATTCCAGTTCCCGCAATTGAATATTCATTTTAGTCAACCGGCGGCGCGTCTGGAAGATTTGCACAAGCCGTCGCTGCAAGGGGTCCGAATTGAGCCGCAAATCTCCGGCAAATGGCATTGGGGAGCGGAAGACATGCTGGTGTTCCAGCCGGCCGAAGACTGGCCGGCCGATCAGAAATTTCGGATCACTTTCGACAAGAATTTCTTCCCGCGCCAGGTTTTGATGGAGAGCCTCGTTTGCGAAGCACGGACGCCGCGTTTTACCATCGTTATCAGGCAGCTGGAGCTTTATCAGGACCCGACCAATCCAAAACAGCGTCAAGTCACCGCGACGCTGGAACTCTCACATGCTGCTGCGGCTGATGATTTGGAGCGACACTTGCAATTGCAAATGATCGCCGGCTCCCAGATTTTTTTGCCTAACGACCCAGCGCCGCATTTTACCATCACTTACGGTTTGCATCGCCGACTGGCTTATGTTCGGAGCTCGCCTGTCACGCTACCGGAGCGGGAAGATTTTTTGAAACTGGCTTTAAGCAAGGGCGTGCGGACGTCACAAGGCGGCGCAGAGAGCAGAGATTCGATCGAACAAAAAATCCGCATTCCCTCGGTCGCGACCATGTTTCAAATTGAATCGACCAACGGAACAATCGCGAAAAACAAAAATGGCGAGCCGGAGCAGCTGCTGATTCTGACCACCACAGCCGAGATCAGCACACGCGATCTCGCCAAAGCGCTCGACATTCGATTGCTGCCAAAACGAAAACCATCCGAGGTTGAAAAAGCAGATGACAATTCAGGTGACGAAGGCACCGACGAATCGGACAATTCATCTGGGTCGCAAGAGGAGAGCGATTCGGAAGCCGAAGCCGAACCACAACAATCCGACTTGAAGGATGACGAACGCTGGAAGAGCGCGAGCGATGTCCCGGACAACGTAATCGAGCAGGCATCGCCAGTCGCCTTTACGCTCCTCCCGTCGGAAAAGGCGCAAGACCTGCAACATGTTTTTCGCATCGCCGTGCAGCGAGACGGAGAGTTGTTCGTCCGCGTTCACAAGGGCGTGCGCGCGTTTGGCGATTATCCCCTGGTCCAAGATTACGACGCGATCGTAGCCGTCCCGGCCTTTCCGCGCGAATTACAAATCGAAGGCCAAGGCGGAATACTCGCACTCACCGGCGAGAAAAAACTGTCGGTGCGTTCCCGCGGATTACAGGCAATCGAATATGAAGTCGCGCGCGTGGCCACTTCGCAGATCAATCATCTCGTTAGCCAGACGGAGGGAGAATTTCAGCACCCGAGCTTTTCCGATCCGGCTCTCTTTAATCAGGAAAATATTTCGCGGATTGCGCTCGAGCATCAGGCAATCGCGCTCGAAAATAAATGGAAGGCGAATTATTCCGCGTTCGATTTTTCCGGATATTTGCACAAACCAACGGATGGCGGCAGCGAACGCGGATTGTTTTTCCTGACCGCGCGCGCATGGGATTCGGAGAAGAAGAAGTCGCTCAACTCGATAAAAGATTCGCGGTTCGTTCTCGTGACCGACATCGGGATTTTGGCCAAGAAAAACTCGGACGATAGTCACGAGCTTTTTCTAATGTCGATCAAAGAAGGCAAGCCAATAGCCAACGCGACAGTCGAGGTTTTGGGGAAAAACGGGATTGCCATTCAAACCGCGCGGACCGATTTGGACGGGCACTGCAGTTTTGCATCGGTCGAGAAATCCGAGCGCGAAAAATCGCCGGTCGCATTTGTCGCGCGCAACGGTGACGACGTGGCGTTCATCCCATACGCGCGCGAAGACCGGCTATTAAATTTTTCGCGATTTGAAATCGAAGGGGCGGAGAATATCGCGCCCGAGGGGGTGGAAGCGTTTGTCTTCACCGAACGCGGCGTTTACCGGCCGGGCGACGAAATCCACATCGGCCTGATCGTGAAGCAGCGGAACTGGCGCGCGAATCTCAAAGGCCTGCCAATCGAGACGGAGGTGATGGATGCGCGCGATCTGCGCGTCCAAACAAGGAAGGTTGCACTGACTGAGAGCGGTTTTTCCGAGTTCAGTTATCAGACTGCGATCGAGTCGCCCACCGGGCTTTACACCTTCAACGTCTACCTGATCAAAAACGGCAAACGCGAAACGCTTCTCGGGTCAACCACTGCGACGGTCAAGGAATTCCTGCCCGACCGGATGAAAATTGAAACACGCCTTTCGCAAAAAGAGTCGCGGGGCTGGATCGATCCGGCGAATACGCGCGCTTCCATTGTGCTCGCAAATCTTTACGGCACGCCTGCGAGCGATCGCCGCGTTACCGGAAAGATCGAACTGACACCGGCCGCGTTCAGTTTTTCTGAGTTCCGCGACTTCACGTTTTTCGATCCACTCTTGGATGAGAAGAAATCGCGCCGTGAGCAATCCGTGGATCTCGGGGAAAA
>DASPUI010000101.1:0-7955 GCA_035622995.1 Chthoniobacterales bacterium | reverse complement strand
CAACGGCAGTGCTGGGTAGCTATGTTCGGAAAGGATAAGCGCTGAAAGCATCTAAGCGCCAAGCCTATCCCAAGATGAGTTCTCCCTGAAGGGTCGTGGTAGACCACCACGTTGATAGGTCTCCGGTATAAGTGCAGTAATGCATTCAGCTGAGAGATACTAATAACCCGTTCGGCTTGATCTTTTACTTTTCTGTTAACCCTTCGTTTGCGCGAGCGAGCGAAGGCCAACAGACAAGATCAAAAGATCTCAAATTAAAACGAAGCCCTTAAAGTGCTGGCTTTCACTTCCTGTATGTAGGTATCAGAGAATTAGCGTTGTTCTTTCCAAAATAACATCGTCCCCAGAGATCCGAGTCGGCGAAGCGTCGAACCTCCTGCCCGGCTCGGGCCTCTGGTGATAATAGCGCAGTGGTCCCACCCGTTCCCATTCCGAACACGGCAGTGAAACGCTGCAGCCCCGATGGTAGTACGGCGACAGGCCGTGCGAGAGTAGGACGTCGCCAGAACTAAAAACCTCACCGGTCTTCCGGTGGGGTTTTTACTTTCGTGAGACACCTCCTACCGAGGAGAGAATGGAGCGGCTCGGGAAGCTGCGAGATGGACGGTCAGGCCGGCGAGGGTAGCCAGTGAGCAAACGGGAGTTTGCGTCAGTAGGACGCGTTCATCTCAATCGGGTTTTACCTTCTGCGCAGTCTATCCAGTCGAGCATAGCGCAAGGCCGAAGAGATCGAATTCCTCTAAATCGTCAATTCACAAAGATCGTTACCGACCGTGAAGGTATTCCGTTCGCGATCACTTCCAGGGAACTGCTGCCGGTCTCCGCTGCCGCCGGAACATCGAAGTTCGTAGAAACGTTGGCAGAACCAGTCGCAACGCCCATTGTACTATGTCCATGCGTCCGGGCGTAGAAGACATGGTGCGTTGTGTTGTTGGTGATCCTGACCAACGGATAGTTGGTGGCCGTTTCTAATTCGTCGCCGAATGAGGCCGCCTGAGACAGACCATTAAACTGTTGTCCGGAAATTTGGTAAGTCGACCCACGTGCCACTGTGGCCGGGAACTGCCTGATTTTTGGCGCCCAGCTTGTCCTGAACCTTGTGCTAGCTGGCGTGTAAACTTGCGCGAAGGTGCCGTTGCTAACCAAGACTTGGCCGGTCGGGAGGACCATTAATGCACCGGGCGCGTTTAACGTCGGGTGGAGACGAGTTCCATCAAACTCGTAAAGCCTCCCGCTTACGCCTTCGACCAGGGCATGCCCATTGGGCAGAAGGACCGCAAAAGAATCTCCCGCGTTGTCACCATTAGGAAAATCGGGACCGACAGCCCAAGTACCGGTTGAGGGAGTATAGATTGCAGTGTGTCCCGGACCAGCCTGAGAATTGGACCCCGTGCAGAATACGCGGCCATCGGTCAATAAGATCCCCGGACCCACTTCGCCTGGCGGGAAGTAGCAAAACTGACCATTCGGCCCGTATGGAATGCACCCGGAAGTAGAAGGAGAATGCAAATCGACGATCGTGCTGCCGGCGGATTGCCACGTTTGAGTCAACGGATTGTAAATCTCCGAATTCGGCGCGTTCAGGACGTCGAACGTCAAGACCGTGCCATTGGGCAGCAGGGTCCATCCTTCCTCGGCATTGAAATCACTCTTTCCCGCGTTGCCGAGTAACGTCCACGTTAATGTTGTCGGATCCAACGCTGCGACTTGCATATCCAGCTTGCGCCCGACGACGAATCGGCCATCCGGTAAAACCACAGAAGGAGAATCCCCGATAAAATCCCAACCCGGCGGAGCCGGGAGGGGAGTCCAGGTATTTGCGATCGGATCATAGACCGCGCCCAAATTTGTAAGGGCAAACTGACCATTGTTATATTCGCCGCCCGTAATGACAACCCGGCCATCGGCGAGCACTGCTGAGGCGAAATCATCCGGAACGTAACCCGGCTGAAGAGAAGCCACCTGTGTCCAGGTTCCATTGACATAACTTCCAGTGTTGTCGGGCGTCAGTTTATACCAATTTTGTGAGCTGTCGGCCTGACACATCACCGTTCCATCGGTGAGCTGAAAAGCGAGGTTAGCGCCGCCTGGCGACTGATGAACCAGCGGCGTTAGTGTTTGGGCAGAAGATATTCCTGTCAGTGTGAACAGACCAGTGAGTGTGAGAGCTAGAATGAGTTTTTTTGTCATACGATTTGATGGAAGAAAGGTGAATGTCGCGGCCGATTTAGTGATCGCCGTAAATCCGCGTCGAAATTCCTAGAATGAGGAGAGATTTTCTAATTACAAGACAATTCCTATTCGTAACCGTGGTTGCTTGAGTCTTCGGCATCATCTGCGATGCCGGGCAGTCTCATCTTCGGTAGAAGACCCAATTTCGAATCTTTGGGTTCGGACGACGTTGTCTTGGAAAGCATTATTGTCCTAGCCGGGCGTTCTCTAGCTGGCATCGAGAAATATTCGCGCTAGGATTTCTCCATGTTAACGAGCCAAAAAGTCATCGACGCTATTAACGAGCAGATCGGGTACGAATTCAGCGCGGAGCTGCAGTATTACGCGATCGCGGCTTATTTCGCAGCCGAAGCGCTGCCGCAACTTTCAACGCATTTTTTTAGTCAGGCCGAGGAAGAGAAGGGTCACGCGCTTCGTTTTATAAAGTATGTGGTCGATGCCGGTGGACGGGTGGAGATTCCGGCGATCGACGCGCCGAAGGCGAAATTCAAAACCGCGCGAGACGCAATTAAGTTGTCACTTGATCAGGAAGTGCATGTAACGAAGCAGATCAACGCTCTGGTCGACCTGGCGAAGAAAGAGAATGATCACATCACGATCAATTTCTTGCAGTGGTTCCTGACCGAACAGCTCGAAGAAGTTTCGTCAATGGACAACCTGCTCAAGATCATCGAGCGCGCGGGGACGGATTTGTTGCAGGCGGATGAATATCTCGCCCGAGTGGGAATCAAGACGATGTCCGAGCCACCTCAACAATAGTTGAGTCGCTGAGCAGCTGAGAAGTTGAGAAGATTGTGCTTGCGCTACTCACGTGCAATTCAAAGACCATTTTTCTACACAAGCAGCCGATTATGCAAAGTTTCGTCCGCGTTATCCGGCGCTGATGTTTAAGTATCTGGGCGAGATTGCGCCGGAGCGGAAACTGGCATGGGATTGTGCGACTGGAAATGGCCAGGCGGCGGTCGAGCTTGCCAATGTTTTCGATCGAGTGATCGCTACAGACGCGAGCGAAAAGCAGATTGCAAATGCCGAGCGACACAAACACG
Source organism: Chthoniobacterales bacterium (assembly GCA_035622995.1). GTDB lineage: Bacteria > Verrucomicrobiota > Verrucomicrobiia > Chthoniobacterales > UBA10450 > DASPUI01. The sequence goes on along the minus strand of DASPUI010000101.1, from coordinate 4,677 downwards.
TCGATTATCGCATTGCGCCGGCAGAGAATAGCGGACTCGATTCCTACAGCGTTGATTTGGTGATGGTCGCGCAAGCGCTGCATTGGTTCGATCTCGATCGTTTTTACCCCGAAGTGAATCGTGTGTTGCAACAGAGCGGCGTGTTTGCCGCGTCAGCCTACCGATTTTTCCAGATCACACCTGAAATCGATCGGATCGTGAATCATCGCTACTATCGGGAGATCGTCGGTCCCCACTGGCCGGCAGAAAGAACGTCGATCGAAAAATTCGAAGAGATTCCTTTCCCATTATCTTTTTCGGAAATGGAAACTCCGCCGTTTGAAATGACTTTGCAGTGGAACTTGCAACATCTGCTCGGTTACTTGTCTACCTGGTCGGCGACGCAACGATTCATCGCGGCAAATAAACGCAATCCTCTGGATGAAATTGAGCGCGAACTTCGCGTCGCCTGGGGCGACACCAAACGATTGCGACGCATCGTCTGGCCGCTCACGCTTCGAGCGGGCATAAAAGTAGCCTAACGAGAAATCGCACAAAAAGCTTGCCCGTAGGATCGGATCGGGCGCTTAATGGCCGCATGAACCTTAAAAAATTAATGGGGCTAATTGCCGCCGGCTGCCTCATCGGCAGCGTGGCATTCGGGCAAACGCTCCAGCTTACGGGGACGGTGACTGCGCTGACAAGCAGTCAGATTACGTTGCAAAGCGGAAACGACACCTGGACGATCATACGTCACTCGACCACCAAAGTGACCAGCGGCCACCTGAACGTTGGGTCGGCGGTGACACTCCAATGCGCTACGCCGGACGCGCACAAAAACGAAGCGATAAAGCCGCCACCTGCCGCTTCCGGGTAGCGCGACAAAAAGCAAATTCGCGGCCGGGCTTGAGCGGATTGAGAACTGCGGTCAACGACCGCGGCTACAACTCGCGCTTGCGCCAGGCGCCAAGGACAACGCCGCTGATTGCGAACGCGACGAACGGCCGTCCCATGTTGATGAAGACGAGCGGCCATGGATTCGTCTCGAAAGCCGAGAATGTGGAAATGGTTGCGTACTCGACAAAAAGAAAGGCGAACCAGCAAACGAGCGCGACCGCCAATCCGGTCAAGGCATGGGCGACGTGCAATCGCGAAAACAGCCAGGCGAGCGCGTAATTGACGAAGACGGCTGCGATCACTGCGATCACGTACGGAGCAACGCTGTGGGTGGGCTCGATATCGGTCATGGTCCGGGCATTGTAGTTCAGCCATGTTTCGCCAAAGAGCGCATACCAGCCAAGACCGACGAAGAAATGAATGATTACCAGCACCCAGACCGCCAGGTGATGAATCTTATGCGTCATAGAACGAGCGGATTATCTGACGGCGCTAAATTCAATAGCAAGCGCAGAAGTTGCCGGCGATAACGCCTGCCAGGAACGATCCGCGTTAGGGAAACGCCTGGAGAAGCCGGCCGACGGTAAAAAACGGTCGCGGCCGGGCTCGGCGGTCTTCCCGAGCCGAGCACAGATCAGCGCGATTTCATCTTGTTCAATTGACCGGAAATTGGTTAGGCTATTAGGGTTGTAACCGGCGCTCTTGTCCTCCGCGGTTGAGATTAAGCTAAACCGTCCCGAAAAATGAACAGCCAACTCTATTTTGCGGCCGCAGCGCTGCTCCTTTTCGCTGCCGGATTGAGCGCGGGACGAAAAGTCCATCGCCAGTTAACCAAACCGAAGCTGTTCGCAATGATCGCAGCCGTCACCGTTTTCACCCTTTTGTTGATCTGGTTCCTGCTCATCGCGCTCGGCCGCAAAGAAAACGAACCGCCGCGGCAACCACCCGATTATTCTGCGACGACCGGTTCGGGCTGATCCTCCGTTGCCACGCTGGCAACTTTATCCGGCGTCGCGGCCTCAATCGAAACGATCTCGAACCGCGAGCCCGCACCGTTGTCGTCATTGACGGAAACGACCTCGCCTGGCGGGCGGCCGATCAACGCCTGACCAATAGCCGTCTGGTAAGAAATAATGTGGCGTTCGGGATTGCCGTCCCAGGCCCCCAGAATCGTGTAAGTCTCTTCTTTTTTGGATTCGACCTCGCGAATCGTCACGACCGTCCCGATTGAAACGCGCGACGTGTCCGGATTTTCAAAAGATGTTCCGCGTGCACGTTGCAGCGCATGCTCCAATTCGGTCTTGCGCCGCATCAATACCGCCTGCATCTGTTTCGCGGCCTTGTATTCAAAATTTTCGCTCAGATCGCCGTACGATCGCGCGACCGAAATTTCCTTCGTGTTCTCGGGGATTTTCTTTTTGATCAGCTCTTCGTATTCCGCCTTGCGCTTTTCGAGGCTGCTCCAGGAAACAATCAACGGCGCGATTTTCTCGGCCGGCTGCGCTCCGGTAATCATACTTTCGAGCTCCGGATAAAGTTTCACGATGCGCGCCAGCAAAGAACGCTTGGTCAACTCATCAAAGAGCGGGCTAAGTAGCAGCCGCCGCATCGCATCGCGCGCGATTGCGATATCGCTGTGGGCGAACATTTCACCGATTAATTCCCGGTCGTCTACTAATGCGCGATGCAATTTCGTGGCCCGGCCGGTTCCACGATGCTGATCGCGTTCGAGTCTCGACAAAATCGCCGTGAGCAGATCGGGCTGAATCAACTCGCGCCAATTTTCCCGCTCGCCAATCAGCCAGACCAGCATCTCGCTGGTGGCAGAATGCTCGCGGATGGAATTTTCGAGCACGCTGCGCAGTTGTTCGTGTTGTCCAGCGTCATGCAACACCCGCGGAATCTGCGCGACCAATCGTCCGTGACTGGTCCGCATTAACTCCAAAGCTCGCTGGGTCCAGCGTTCGCCGAGCGCGGCCGGCAAGTTTTGCAATGCCTTCTTTTCTTTTGCCGCCGAAAGCTTCGACAAGATCGCGCCGAATCGCGGCTCCTCTTCGACGATTAATTTGCGAAGCGTGTATCCGACGATGGTCGTCTTCAATTGCGGCACCCGTTCGAGCAGATCGTCGCGACTGATAATCAGATCGAAAGAAATCTCGGGATGCATTTTCTGGTTGCGCATCGCCGCCGTTTCGATTGCCGCAATAATCGGCTGCAACTGCTTCACCGGTTCTTTGAACTCGCTCGACAACTTTACGATCTGATCGACGATCTCTGCTTTTTCCTTCGGCTTTGATGCTCGATTGAAAGACGTGACGAGATCGTCCGCGTGCGAAACGGCCTCCGCCCGCAACCGCACCGGCTCATTTTTCTTCGACGGGATGGAAAAATATCCGCTCGCTTTGAGAGCGCGCTTGGCTGTTTCCCACCAACGCTTCCATTCGGCTTCGGTAAAAACATCGCCGATCAGCCATTCGCTGATTTCGACGACCGTGGCCGCCCCGCCGTGACTTTCGAGAATGTTTCGCATAACGGCGACCGGATCGTTCCTCGCCAGTTGTTTGGTTCCTGCGAGATCGATCCTCTTGCGCGCAAGAAAATGCTCCGGCGGAATGAGCGTCAGGTTTTCAGCGGCGTACTGCAACTGCATCGGGTGCGATTTTTTGCCGATAAAATCGATGACGATTTGATTGAGGAGCAGATTCCACTCGGCAACGCGGCCGAATCCCCAGCTTTTGTGCAGGCAAAATGCGCCCGGCTTCAGCTTCTCCAGACGCTCGGCCGCGCTAGGAGTAAGTTTCGCGGACTCGACCAGTTTCTCCAGTTCCCGATCCATCAAAAGTGAGAACAAGCTACGAAAAACATTCAAGTTCGCGAGAGAAAAGTCTAAAATCTCCGGGTCGAACAGCGCTCGCATTTGCGATTGCGATCTGCAGTTCGCCGTGAAACTCTAGCCCTTCCCGTGTCTACGAATATCTGGTTTTGGATCGCATTTAACATTGGCGTCTTCATCGCGATGACGGCCGACCTCGTCCAGTTCAAACATCGCGGCCGCGAATTGAGCATGCGGGCCGCGGCCCAACGGACCGCGATCTGGATTTGCCTCTCGCTGCTTTTCAACCTCGTAGTTTGGAAACTACGCGGCCCGGACAAGGGAATCGAGTTCCTGACCGGTTACGTCATCGAATACTCGCTTAGCGTCGATAATATTTTCGTTTTCATTTTGATTTTTGCGTATTTCCGGATTCCGCCGATGGCTCAACATCGCGTCCTGGTTTGGGGAATTCTCGGCGCGCTCGTCATGCGAGGGATCATGATTTTCCTCGGAGTAACCCTGGTCCAGCGATTTCACTTCATCCTGTATCTTTTTGGAGCTTTCCTCCTCATCACGGCGGTCCGCATTTTTATGGGTAAGACGGGCGAAAAAGAGTTCGGGAACAGCCTGGTCATGCGCTTTTGTCGCAGCTGGATTCCAGTAACGCCCCAATTGTATGGCGACCATTTCAAAGCTCGCGTCGGCCTGCGGTGGATGCTGACGCCGGTTGGACTCGCCCTGATCGTGATCGATGTGATGGACCTCATTTTCGCAGTCGATTCGATTCCCGCCGTGTTCGCAATTACCACCGACACATTCATCGTCTACACTTCAAACATTTGCGCGATCATTGGTCTTCGGTCGCTTTATTTCCTGCTGGCCAAATTGATCGACCGCTTCGTTTACCTGAAGGTCGGGCTCGCGTTTGTGCTCGGATTTGTCGGGCTCAAAATGATCGCGTCCCACTATTTGGTTGTGCCGACGCT
>DASPUI010000100.1:0-17030 GCA_035622995.1 Chthoniobacterales bacterium | reverse complement strand
TCAATTCAACGGCACGACTTGGTAGTGCAGGGACCGTTCGCTATGGCGTTTCAACAATCGCTTCGCCTCCGGCGGAATGACCGGCCGCTCATAATCCTTGCCCGCAAAAATTTTTACCGCATCGATCGTTTCAAAGCGCAGCACGGTGATAAATTCCGTTTCGTCTCCAGTTTCGCGACAAAATAACTCCGCGCCTTTGTAACCCGGGATGCTGCGACGGGCGATCTCGAGCAAAACTTCTTCGCGCAAAAGCTTTCCATAACGCTCCGCGTTGTCGCGTGTCGTCCAGCCGTACCAAATTCGGGCGATCATTCGATCTGATCCATCCTTGCTTACCATCCGAGACCACGGGACGGCAATCACACAATTGATTACATCCCCATAATTTGATAGCCACCATCGACGTAAATCACCTGCCCCGTAATCGCGGCTGCTCCATCGCTCGCCAGGAAAACGCCGGTCGCGCCGAGTTCGGCCGGGTCGCAACTGCGTTTCAGCGGCGCACGTTCCTGGTAATGTTTCAGCATCTGGGTAAACCCGCTAATACCTCGGGCGGCAAGCGTTTGCACCGGCCCGGCCGAAATGCAGTTCACTCGGATTTTCTTCGGGCCAAGGTCGTAAGCAAGATAACGCGTGCTTGCTTCGAGACTGGCTTTCGCCACGCCCATCACATTGTAGTGAGGCACCACTTTCTCAGAACCGTAATAAGTCATCGCTAAGATGCTGCCGCCGTTTGTCATAAGCGGCGCAGCCTCGCGCGTGAGCGCCACTAACGAATACGCGCTGATATCATGAGCCGTCCGAAACGCTTCGCGCGTCGTGCTGACGAAATCGCCTTCGAGCGCCTCCTTCGGTGCAAACGCGACCGAGTGCAGCAGAAGATCAATCCGATCGGTTTCGCCGCGCACTTTCCCGAAAAAGCCTGCGATCTCGCCGTCATTCGCAACGTCACACGGAAAAAACGGGGTTTTGGTGCCGAACTCGGCCACCAATTCCTCCACATTTTCCTTTAGCCGCTCGCCTTGATAATTGAAAATCAAACGCGCGCCGGCTGCGGCCCACGCTTTCGCAATCGCCCATGCGATGCTGCGCTTGTTCGCCACGCCAAAGACAACGCCGGTTTTTCCCGCAAGAACTTGTTCGGTCATAACATCAAAAAAGCTTACCTTTCAGAACCTCGCAAGCGCGGCGCTTGCCCTGCGGCGTGCCACTTGTCATGTTCCTACTCCGCAACCTATGAACACTCGACTTATTTTGATCCCCGCTTTGCTGATTTGCTCGATTTCGTTGGCACAGGAAGAATCTCCGCCCGCTTCTTCGCCATCCAGCTCCGACTCTGCGCAAGCGACGTCGCCTGCCGCCACTACTCCGCCAGCCTCTTCCAATATCAAACCGGCTCCGTCAACCGGGGCACCGTCGCTCACTGAGGTTCTCTTCAAGAATTTGAAGGCACGCTGGATCGGCCCCGCGGTGATGAGTGGCCGCGTTTCCGACATTGCGATTGATCCGCGGAATCCGTTTGTCTTCTATATTGCGCTCGGTCACGGCGGCATTTTCAAATCAAACGACAACGGCACCACCTTCGATCCGATTTTCGACAAGCAATCCGACCTTTCCATCGGGGCAATCGCGATCGCACCGTCCGATCCGGACGTGATCTGGGTTGGGACGGGTGAAGCCAACGATCGGAATTCTTCGGACTGGGGCGACGGCGTTTATCGATCAACCGACGGTGGCGAACATTGGCAAAACATCGGGTTAAAAAACAGCCGCGCCATTGCGCGAATCGTAGTCGATCCGAAAAAGCCGGAGGTGGCATATGTCGCGGCGATGGGAAATTTATGGACGGATGGTGGCGAGCGCGGCCTTTACAAAACAACCGACGGCGGCAAGAACTGGAAGCTCATCCTGCAAGCGAATGCGCCTCACAATGCGCGGACGGGGTGCGGAGACGTCGTCATAGATCCCAACAATCCGGAGACTGTTTATGCGGCGCTCTATGCCCGACAACGTACGCCCTGGAGCTTTGTCTCGGGACCCGACGCAACGGGTGGTGAAGATATCGGGGGAATCTTCAAGAGCACGAATGGAGGCGCAAGCTGGAAAAAATTAGGCAACGGTTTGCCGCCGCAGACCGGCCGGATTGGCCTCGCCATTAGTGCGAGCAACCCAAAAATTGTGATGGCGGTGGTGCAAAGTTACGCCGGCGGTTCCGGCATTCTGACCGATTTGCATAGTAAAAGCGGCGGCGTGTTTCGCTCCGAAGACGGCGGAGAAAAGTGGGCGCGCGCCAGCACGATGGATCCACGACCATTTTATTTCAGCCAGATTCGAATCGACCCGGTCAACGATCAGCGTGTTTATCTGCTCGAGTTTGCGCTCCTGGTTTCGGACGACGGTGGAAAAAATTTCCGCGAAGATCTCTCCGAGAAAGTGCACCCCGATCTCCACGCCCTGGCAATTCAGCCGAACAGTGCTCCGCCGCAAAAACCGCCAAAGCCGGAGGACAAAAACAAACCACCGAAACCGCCGATCTGTTTGCGATTATTGCTGGGGACAGATGGCGGGCCCTATCAAAGTTTCGCCGGTGGAAAAAATTGGGACCACCTCAACAAATTTCCGGCAGGCGAATTTTACCGGATCTCGCTCGACGATTCGAAGCCGTATTTTCGCGTTGCCGGCGGTTTGCAGGATAACGAAAATTGGGTGGGACCGAGCGGTGTTCAAAGCAAGGAACAGATTCGTAACTCCGACTGGATCGCACTCGCGGGCGGCGATGGATTTTATGTTCAGTTCGATCCAACCGACAAGGACATGTTTTATGCCGAAAGCCAGCAGGGCGAAGTTCATCGGATTAATCTGAGAAACGGCGAGCTGCGCCGTTTACGTCCCGAACCAGCGGAGGGTCAACCGCGATATCGTTTTCATTGGAATTCACCCATGATCATGAGCCGGCATTCGCCGGGCGTGATTTATCTTGGCGGTAACCATGTTTTCAAATTGACGGACAAGATGGAGAAATATGCGGTCATCAGCCCGGATTTGTCGCACGACGATCCGGCGAAGACGAATGCGACTGGAAGCGGCGCGGAGGTTTATGGGGTGGTGTTCGCGCTGGCCGAGTCGCCGAAGCGCGCCGGACTTTTGTGGGCCGGAACTGACGACGGACGTTTGTGGGTTACTGAGAACGATGGCGGAAAATGGAGCGAATTGACGAACAATTTGCCCGAACCTGCACGCGGGCAATGGGTCGTTTGCATCGATCCATCTCCTCTCGACCAAAACGTCGCTTACGTTGCCCTGAACGCTTATCGCTCGGGCGACGACCGGCCGATGATTCTGCGGACCGCCGATCTTGGGAAAACCTGGCAACCCGTGACTGGAGATCTTCCACCGAATGGTCCGGTCGAAGTGATTCGCCAGGATCCGGTGAATCCGAAGCTACTCTACACCGGCACGCATTTCGGCCTCTTTGGCTCATTTGACCAGGGCGCCCATTGGTTGCGGATCGGCGACGTTCCTCCGGTGCGAGTGGACGATATTCAGATTCATTCGCGCACGTCCGATCTCGCGATCGCGACGCACGGGCGAAGTATCGCAATTTTGGACGATTCGGTGCCATTTCGCGAATTCACAGCTGAGATTGCAGAAAAGCCCGCCCATCTGTTTAGCGTGCGATCCGTTACCGGAGCATATTTGCAACCCGGATATGTCGATTCCAACGGCAAGGGAATTTATCGCGGACAAAATCCGGCCGAAGGCGCACTCTTTACCGTTTGGGTGAAAGAATTCACCGGCGATGAGATTAAAATTGCGATTACAAAATCAGCCGGGCAGCCGGTAGCGAACCTGAAAGCACCAGGCACGCCGGGATTCACCCGATTGAATTGGGATTTGCGGCCGACCAAGGATGTAACCACAGAATATGGCGGTGATGATCCTAAGCGGCTCCTGCCAGCCGGCGATTACAATGCGGAGTTAGCGTTTGGCACAACCAAAGTGAAACAAACGTTTCACGTCGATATCGCAGCCGGCATCACCGGCCGCGATCAAGGGCTCGACGAAATCGACAACGATTAATCGCCGGCGCCAAGATCAGGTAGACTTCAAAATATGTTTGATCCCGCGGATGGGAATGATGGCCCAAGTCGGGCGATTATTTAGTTCGTAGCCAATTTCGTAAACGGCCTTGTCGAGAAGGTACGCCTCCAAAAGAATCTGGAGGTCGTCGGAATTTTCCGGAACGAAAGCCGCTCCGGCAGTCGTCTGTAGATAACTTTGCAAAAAGGCGCTGTTTATCTGGCGATACCAGAGATCAGCCCAGCGTTCGAGAAAGGGCACGTCTTCCTTTCGCATGGCCGGCTGCCAGAGCGCACTGTAAGCGGCATATTGAAATGAACGCATCATGGCGGCAACATCGCGCAGGGCTGAGCGTTTCAGTTTTCGCTCGCTCAGCGGCCGCGCCGGTTCGCCCTCAAAATCGAGAATGATAAAATCTTTGCCGGTGTGAAGGAGCTGACCGAGATGGTAATCGCCATGGATGCGGATCCTGACGGCATTTGTTTTGCGATCGAGCAATCTCTTTTCGCGCCCGAGGATTTCCCTTTCGGCATCGAGCACCTCGCCAGCCTCGTGTCGAAACGACTCTGGAAGATCGTGCTGCTTTTTCTTCAACAATGAAAAGACACGTCGCAACAACGCACGCATCGATTGAAAAACGGAGCGCTGCGCCATGGCACTGAACGGCTCGGGCGCAAAGGAGTCATCATCGGGAGCGGAGGCGAGGGCAAGATGCAATTCGCCGGTTCGGCGACCGATCAATTTCGCTTTTTCCGGATAGACTCCGCCAATCAACTGATCGAGGAGCGGCCCGACCGGCGACGTTTCACTTTGCAGATCGGCTTTCTGCGCCAGCACGCGCTCATAAAATCGGCCCACATGATCGAGCGTCATCGTCCAGCCATCGCTTTCACTGGCGATGGCTCTTTGGAGCAAACAAACGATGGTCGGCTCCGATTTCCCACGACGATACTCAATTGCACCAATGAAGGCGGGAACGTTGGGAAATTCGGCCCGCTCGGTCAGAAAACGGGTGACTTCCACGTCAGGATTCACTCCATCTTCCAATTTGCGATAGAGCTTCAGAAAAAACTTATCTTCAAAAAGCATCGACGAATTGCTCTGCTCGGCGCTGATGACATGAGACGAAGGAATGTCTGAAATTTCCTTCAGTGTCTGAGCGCCGGTGCCGACTAGATTTCCCTTTCTTCCCCCAGCACTTTCCCGGTTCAGCATGAGTCGAAAAATCTCCTCGCGAAATGCTGCATCCCAAATCGCGTCGAAAAGAATGGTTTCATTGCCCTGTTTAAATCGGGCGATAACCGCCTGCGGCGCCGATTGCGAAATCGAGCGCGCCATCTCGCCTGAAGCGATCGAAACCGGCAAAACGTAGGTTTCGTTAGGTGCATCAAGATAGCTGACTTCCACAAACCAGAATCGGGCCGGCGCGACGCCGTTTGAAACGGGCGACTGCTCGAGTATCCGCGTGTAGCGCAAAGCGCGCGCCTTCGCTCCAAACCAGCGACAACTCCGGATGTAATCTGGCAAAACTTCATTCTCCAGCCGCTCGCGCGCGCTATTTTGTGCCAAAACCTCCAGATCAGCGGGAACAGTTAGGGTCGGGACGACATGTTTTTTGGCTGATCGGCGGGACTCGCTCACCGGTTGAAGCAGAAACCAGTAATAGGAGTGCGGCCCGAGCGTTAGAACATACTGAGATTTTCTGATCGTCGGAAATGGATTGCGGCTAAAAACTTCGACTAGCCTGCAACCACTAAAGCGCGACAAGTCCAGCTCGGCCGATTGGGCGAAGCGCGAGAGGTTAACCGCAACCAGGATCGTCTCGTTTTCATAACTCCGCAGAAATGTGAGGACCTTGGCGTTATCTGGATACAAAAATTCAAGTGTGCCACGCGAGAAAGCACGATGGCTTTTCCGCATCGCGATCACCCGTCGCGTCCACCAGAGCAATGAAGACAGGTTTTTCTGCTGATTCTCAACGTTGATCGCTTCGTAGTGATATTCCGGATCGATAATGATCGGGAGATGCAACTGTTGCGGATTGGCCTTGGAAAATCCCGCGTTCCGGTCCGGACTCCATTGCATCGGCGTCCGGCAACCATCGCGATCGCCGAGATAAATATTGTCGCCCATGCCAATTTCATCGCCGTAATAAATGATTGGCGTGCCCGGCATGGAAAAAAGGATGGTGTTGAGCAATTCCATTTTGCGGCGGCTGTTCACGAGCAATGGCGCGAGCCGACGGCGGATTCCGAGATTGATCCGCGCATGCGGATCGTTTGCGTATACCCGCCACATATAATCGCGCTCTTCGTCGGTCACCATCTCGAGGGTGAGCTCATCATGATTGCGCAGAAACATGGCCCACTGACAGTTTTCCGGAATCGCTGGCGTTTGATCGAGAATATCAATGATCGGAAACCGATCTTCCATTTGCAGCGACATGAACATTCGCGGCATGAGTGGAAAATGAAAATTCATATGCGACTCGTCGCCATTTCCGAAATAGGCGGCCGCGTCTTCCGGCCACTGGTTTGCTTCCGCGAGCAACATCCGTCCCGGAAATTTCGCATCGACGTGCGACCGCAATTTTCTCAGAAAGGCGTGGGTTTCCGGCAGGTTCTCGCAGTTACTTCCTTCGCGTTCGTAAAGATACGGAACCGCATCCAGCCGCAGACCATCGACGCCCATTCCCAGCCAAAAATCGCAGACTTTTTCGACCGCATCGTGCACGGCCGGGTTATCGAAGTTTAAATCGGGTTGATGCGAATAAAACCGATGCCAGTAATAAGCCTTGGCAACGGGATCCCATGTCCAGTTCGACGTTTCGAAATCCTTGAAGATAATCCGCGCTTCGCGGTATCTCTCGGGCGTGTCGCTCCAAACATAAAATTCGCGGTCGGGTGAGCCCGGCGCGGCACGGCGCGATTTCTGAAACCAGGGATTTTGATCGGACGTATGATTGATCACTAGCTCGGTGATCACCCGGAGGTCGCGTTGATGCGCGGCCTTCAGGAACGCGCGAAAATCGTCGAGCGTTCCATAGTTCGGGTTTACATCGAAATAATCGGCAATGTCGTAGCCGTCGTCTCGCAATGGGGACGGATAAAAGGGCAGCAACCAAATCGCAGTGATTCCAAGTTCGTGGAGGTAATCCAGCTTGTCGATCAACCCGCGAAAATCGCCGACGCCGTCGCTATCGCTGTCTTGGAAAGTTTTAACATGCAGTTCGTAAATGACAGCATCCTTGTACCAAAGAGCGTCGGTCAGCGGTTCAATGGCAGTCGCAGGCATTCGTCTAACCTTTGACGCACAAATCGCACGACGCAACGTCGCGTTGGCCGTGCTCAGTTCAAAACAAAAGCGGCCACCAAAACCGGTGGCCGCCTGAATTGTCAGAGTTTGTAGGAGCTTTAGCCTTTGACCTTCATGATCTCGAAGGCCACGCATTGCCACTGCCCGTTTCGCATCACCCAGGTGTCAGTAAACCGGTAGGTGCGATCGAACGGTTTTCCGTCCTTGCCAGTGCCTTTCTCATGCGCTGTCCCAACGACGACAGCAACGTTCGGGCCGAAGCTGTGCACAGTTAACTTGTCGTTTACCGCTGATTTGTAAGTGTCCTTGTCCTTTTTCGCCTCCGCGATCAGGCCCGATTTGCCCACCACCCGCCCATCCCAGTAGACACCGGAGAAATCATCCGCGACAAACTTTTGCGCGAGCGACGGGTCGTGAGACCCGACGGCTGCTTCCCAATGATTCTCGTTATCTTTTAAGGTGTCTTCGACGCTCATTTTCTTGGCCGGTTTCGAGGCAGCCGGAGTGGTCGTAGCTTTTTTCGACGTGGAATCAGCGGCGGTGGACTCCTTCTTTTGCGCGGTCGATGTCTTGGCGGGCGCTGCGCTCTCTTTTGGTGCAGGAACGACCGTGGACGCCGGTGCCTCCTCAACAGTCGCGGAAGGTTTTTCTTCGCTCGATGGCGACGGAGATTCTTCCTGAGCAATGGCCAACGAGACAAAGCCCAGGGCAACGATAAACGAGATGATAGATTTCATTTGGATTTTTTCTGAAGTTGAATTTAGGCCACCTGCGCACCGATTCGCCCTATTTGGCAGGTCGCGGCGCCTGCGCGCCACGTTTTTGGCATTACAGACGGAAGCGTATTTGGGAAAGCTCAGGAGGGTCAAGGATTATTCAATCCGCGAGGCAGCCAAAGCGAAAGTGACAAACGATTCATACGGCCAGTGCCCCAAACTATTTGGCCAACGTTGATGCCCATGAATGAGAGATTTTCAGTAGGCGCATCTACCGAGACGGACGCATCGGTTCAGTCGTCCGCGCTCCCGGAGCCTGCCACCGGCGGCCCAAGCGATGTAGATCTCATGGAGCGAATTCAATCGGAAGACGCCGATGCCCTTTCGCAGTTGTACGACCGTTACAGCGGGATTTTGAAAGCGCTCATTCTGCGCGTCCTCCATAACGATGCCGAGGCAGACGATTTGTTGCAGGAAGTTTTCATGGAGATTTGAAATCAGGCCAAGAATTTCTCCTCTAGAAAGGGCAAACCGCTTGGCTGGATGGTGACTCTTGCACGGCGGCGCGCGATCGATGCTTAGCCTTGAGCCTGAAGCCGGCCAAATCATCGGCCGCGTTGAAAGAAAGACTAATGTCGATGGTGAGAGAGCGTAAACAGCAACCGCGCTAGCTCGATTCCCCTTTTCCCGGCTCGTTCATTTCCCGCAGGATGAATTCCTGCAAGAAACCGTAAAAGTTTACCTGAAATAAGCTCAAATCCCGCCGGGACCCTATTGGCGAGCGATAATGGTCGCCGAGTTCGCCGTCGGTAAAATTGCAGCGGGCGGCGATTGCCAGACGGGCTTGATTCAATCCATTGAGCCAGGCATCTGTATGGAGCGTTGGGATTCGCAGGGTGCAATTGCGCACTGACTTTTCCTTTCCATTTAATTGTTCCAGGTCTTGAGCAATTATTTCGATCGCGTTTTGAAACAAACGCCGGAGTTCCGGCTCAACGTAAATTTTCCATTCCCGGCAGGTCTCCGTTTCGCTGGCATCCGCTGGCGTACTAAAAAGTCGCTGCTGCGCCGGCGGCGAATCATCCGGATTTGCGCTCGCTGGAATTTGTCGCAGCAATTCGGCGAGAAAAGGATCGACATCGGATATCTCGATCATGTCATCGCGCCGGCAGATTTCCATTTCAGTTCACCTTTTCGAGCGTCGCCAGAAGCAAATAACTGTGCAGCTGCTGCACGTACAGCTCCGCTCGCTCGCGAGCGCCGCTCCATAAAATCGAACGGCCGTTGTGATGGACTTCCAGCATGTGACGCTCGGCTTTTTCTCGTGGATAGCCGAACACTCGTTGAAAAACCATCGTCACGTAACTCATCAAATTGACCGGGTCGTTATGCACCACTACCTGCCATGGCAAATCCAATTCATCCTGGTCTCGCGTTTCAGTTTCCCGAACCGGACTTTCGATTGTGCCAGGTGTTGGGCTCTCATTTAAGACAAGGACAGAGCTTGCTGGCGGCTGCTCGGTCATTTTCAAAGGTTATCACACGGGCCTTGCAGTTCAACGGGTAGCGCGGCGAAGGATTTGTTTCTGTGCGACTTCCATTTTCCTCGCACCCGCTTTGGATTGATCGTCGAAGCCGTGCAAGTGCAGCAACCCGTGGACAAGATAAAGCCGCAGTTCCTGCTCTAATGAACTTTCAAAACGACGCGCATTGCGCACGGCCATCTCGATATTGATGACAATTTCCCCATGTTGAAAAGTAAGAACGTCAGTCGGCCCGGTTTTATGAAGAAATTTCCGATGCAGTCCCGTCATTCGCCGGTCCGATACGAGCAAAACTGAGATTTCGCGCGCATTCGTCAATTCGGTCGGTCCGCTTTTCTTTGTCTGCAAGCAAAGCTCAAGGGCCCTTTGTGCGAACTGTTCCAGATCGACCAGATTGATTTTGACCACGCGCTGCAAATTGCGAAAAGAAATCGAGGGAACGTCGGTGCTCATGGTTGAGCGCATTTCGAGCGATCGAGTTTGTTCTGGAATTCCATTTGTTGATTCTCTGATTTGTTTACTGACGAAATGAATTTCATGCTGGTGGCCTGGACTCCGATTGAAAGTTTCGTGTAATCAAACGCGCGCCCTTGTTGAACGTGAGATAGGCCCACGCCCATTGAAAGAGCACAGCGAGCCGATTTCGAAAACCGACCAGAAAGATGATGTGCACGAAAAGCCATGCCAGCCACGCGGGCAATCCGCTTAGATGAACCCATCTTAGATCCGCAACCGCCTTGTTCCGGCCAATCGTGGCCATGTTGCCTTTATCCCAGTACCAAAATCGTTGCGGTTTACGACCTTCGATCATCGCCAAAATGTTTCGCGCGGCGTGCCGGCCTTGTTGCATCGCCACAGGGGAAACACCTGGAAGCGGAGTGCCGGTCTGATGGGAAAAGTTTGCTAAATCCCCGATCACCTGGAGTTCCGGATGCTTCGGAATGGTCAAATCATCGTTTACGATCACCCGACCGACTCGATCGACCGCTGTGCCTAACGATTTTCCAAGGAATGAAGCGTTGTTTCCCGCCGCCCAGATTTTCACCCGACATGGGATGAATTCGGTTCCGATGTAAACTCCATCTTCGGTCAGGTTCGTCGCGTGCACGCCTGTGCGAACCTCGACCCCAAGATCGGCCAGCTGTTTCATCGCGCTGATTTGCAAATCTTCGGGAAAAGAAGCCAGTACGCGCGGCTCGCCCTCTATCAGGACGATGCGAGCGGTCGAAGGATCGATATGCCGGAAATCTTTCGCCAAAGTATAGCGCGCGATCTCCGAAATGGCCCCCGCCATTTCAACACCAGTCGGCCCGCCTCCAACGATCACGAATGTCATGGCAGCTTTGCGAGCCGGCTCGTCGTTAATTCTTTCGGCATATTCGAACGCCATTAGAATGCGGCGGCGAATTTCGACCGCGTCTTCCAGGCTTTTCAAACCAGGCGCAAGTTTTTCCCATTCGGGATGGCCGAAATAGGAATGTCGTGCACCCGTCGCGAGAAGAAGAAAATCGTAACCCAGTTCACCGCCGTCGCTCAGCTTCAGCTTTCTTGCGTCCGGATCGACCGCTCGCACTTCAGCCAGCACCACCTCGATATTTTTGCATTTGCTCAAAACGGCGCGCGTTGGTGCGGCGATATCGGCCGGAGAAAGAGCGGCGGTCGCGACCTGGTAAAGTAGAGGCTGAAAAAGATGATAATTCGTTCGATCAATCACAGTCACGCGGACCGGCTGGCAGAACAGCTTCTTGGCCGCTTCCAGGCCGCCAAAGCCTGATCCGACGATAACAACACGCGGCAGTGCGCCCGGTGAAATGTCCATAGTCCACAATCTTCCAGCTATGGCTAACGCTCAAACGTCGCCGGATCTAAAAGCAGTTGTCAACGTGATCAGCTAGTCTATCTTTCGCGCCTCATGCCGAAGCCAATTGCTCGTAGCAAGACAAAAAAAGCGGTCGCGAAGCGCTTTAAGATCACCGCCCGCGGAAAGGTTCTGCGCAGCCAATCGTCGCGGCGACATTTACTTTCGGCCAAAAATGCCAAGCGTAAGCGCCATTTGGGCAAAGCCGCGCGGGTGGATAAGACCGACGAGGCGCGGATCAAAGCGAACCTTCCCTTCGCTTGATTCTTAGTTCAGTCCGCGGCCGCCGACTTTTGATTCTAGCGAAACTGCGGCATCTGCTGCGCCGCCGGTTCAGGTTCGGCTGAACTGACAACTGTTTGGGTGGTGGTCGTCGTCGTTATGTTCGCCCATTGTTTTCTGGCTTCGTACGAATCCAAACCCGGTTCAGGACTGTAAAGATCGCGTCGCGTGGCAAGGGTGGTGCAGGAAGTGAACGAGACGCAGAGAGTAATCGCCGCGAACACCCCCGCCCAGTTCATTGCCGGGATGCAATCAAAACCGCCGGCAGTTGTCAACGCAGGTGCGGTCACAACGCAAAAGAATTGCGCGATGACGATCTTGGACGAAATTTTCTCTCCGTCAGGGGCTATGGACTGAGGGCGGACAAACCCCGCCAGGGCAGGAATGCAGCAACGGTAGTTTGATCCTCATTGCCGTAGTTCTCTGGCGGACTTTTCTTGATTGTCGCGACGCTTATGTTGAGCGCCGAGCTTTGCCTGGGCGCTTGGCATTAGCGCCCTTACAATGAAACTCTTAAAGACGAAGATAAAGCGTTTTGCAGAAGTGGTGGAAGTGGCGGGCAAACCGGAGGTTTACACGCCATGGCAAAAACCGTCTCAAGATCGACGTTTTCAATCGCAAATAAAAAATCATCGCGTGATGACGATCCAGGAAAGTGAGACCGGCGTTGAATTCGGAATTGCCGGATTCAAAGAACGCAAAGGCGCACGGTATCTTGTTTTCCCAAAGTCATTGAAACGCTTCGAAGAGAGAAGGATCGTTGGAATTAATTGGAAACTGACAAAATGACGGACCAAGAACGTATTCGTTACTCCCGGCATCTGAGCATGCCCGAAGTTGGGCCTGAGGGACAAAGAAAACTTCAGGCGGCGCGCGTTCTATGCATCGGCGCGGGAGGTCTCGGTTCGCCGGCAGCGCTCTATCTCGCTTCGGCCGGCATTGGAACGATCGGGCTGGTCGATTTTGACACAGTCGATCTGAGCAATCTACAGCGGCAGATTTTGCACGGGACAAAAGATGTCGGACGAAAAAAATTGGATTCGGCCTGCGACCGTTTACGCGACGCAAATCCCAACATCGAAATCGCGCTTCATGAGTGTCGGTTTTCGGCCACGAACGCTGTCGATTTGGTCGCGAATTATGATGTTATCGTCGATGGCTCGGACAATTTCCCGACCCGCTATCTGTCGAACGACGTCTGTGTTTTTGCGCACAAACCAAACGTTTATGGAGCAGTGTTCCGTTTCGACGGCCAAACGTCGGTCTTTGCGCCGCATTTAGGCGGACCATGTTACCGCTGTCTCTTTCCCGAGCCGCCTCCGCCTGGAACGGTTCCGAGTTGCGCGGAAGCGGGGGTGCTCGGGGTTTTGCCCGGCGTGATTGGCTTATTGCAAGCGATCGAAGCAATCAAACTTGTGCTGCAAATCGGCGAACCGCTCGTTGGTCGAATTCTTCATTTCGATGCGCTGAAAATGAATTTCCGCCAGTTCAATGTCCGACGCGATCCGCGGTGTCCGGTTTGTGGCGAAAATCCGACGATCACCGCGCCGATTGATTACGAACAGTTTTGCGGAGCGCAACGCGACGTGCCGGAAATGTCTGTGCATGAGTTAAAGCAAAAGCTCGATGCGGGAGAATCGGTTGAACTAATCGATGTGCGAGAGCCTTTCGAATATGAGATCGCGCGAATTGACGGGGCGAAGTTGATTCCGTTGGGCGAACTAACAAAGCGGCTGGGCGAAATAAAGCGCAATGGACAAACCGTGGTTCACTGCCATAGCGGCGTGCGGAGCGCGAACGCGGTGCAACTTTTGAAACAGGCAGGCTTTAACGATGTTTTCAGTCTGGCGGGCGGAATTGATGCCTGGGCAGACGAAATCGATCCGACAATGCAACGGTACTAATTATTTGAGAGCGGCGGCCAGTTGCTCGGCGGTTGGCAATTCGGTCCATTCTTCCCGCAGATCACCATTGCGGCCCAAAACAACGACGCGCAAGGCCCCTGACGCCGACTGATCGCCAATCTTGGAGGCGATTGTTTGGCCGAAGTCAATCACCGCGAAAACGTCGTGTCGGGCGGTCCGCGCTATTTTTTTCTCATCATATCGGGCTTGGAGCCGTTTGGCAGCAGCCTCGAGTCGATGTCGCGCCATCGATTCGAAAACAAGCCGAACAGGCGCGGCATGGTTTTTTACCTCGACAATCGTGATCATTCGGTAGCCATCATTACCCAGGCAATAATCAGGAATTCGATCGCCTACTATTCGAGCTTTCTCCAGATTCTCCGAGGTCACGAAGACCAAAACGGTGATTTTGCCGTCGGCCGTCGAAAGTTCGTTCCCGTCGACATCGTTGAATTTCAGTGCGTAAGTTTTCCGGGCGATAGTTTCGCCGGGCGATGGAAGCGCAAGACAGAATGCCAACAGGAAAAAAAGTTGGAGCCGCCGTGCGTTCACGAGTATTCACGTTGGCGATGATGAGGTGGCGTGACAAGCTCGCGATTATCTCATGGTCGATTTTTTTCGCGACACTTCTTAGCAGCTGCGAGCGAATGGTGACCTCTCGGAACGCTCAACTGATCAAAGAGGCCGACGCGAAGGCCGAGCAGGGAGATTATTTATGGGCGATAAATCTTTATGAAGCCGCGCTCGACGGAACTCCGCAATCGGCCGAGATCCATTACAAGCTGGCGCTCCTTTATGACGACAAGATAAATGATCCGCTACACGCCCTTCATCATTTTAAGCGTTACCTGACGCTGAATGGATCTGGTAAACACGCGGAAGAGGTGCGCGATTTCATCAAACGTGACGAGATCGCGCTGGCAACAAGCTTGTCGGGCGACTCCGTCATTACCAGGACAGAAGCAGCCCGCCTGCGAAATGAAAACCTTAATTTGCGAAAGCAACTCGACGAACGAACGAACAGGGCGCATGCCGTTGCCGCCGATAAATCGCCAGCTGATCAACCTGACTCCGATAAGAAAAAGAAAAAAACGAGCGGACGTACCTACATTGTTCAGGAAGGCGACACGCTCTCATCGATCTCGAGAAAATTTTACAAAACCTCCACCCGACGGCAGGACATTCTAGATGCGAATGAAAACAAGATTGATGATCCGGACAATCTTAAGCCGGGTCAAAAGTTGAATATCCCTAGAGAATAAGCCTGCGCCACTCGCCGGGGGCAATCGCAAGCTACCAAGATTAAGGTTTGAGGGCGTTATCACCCCTTGGACGTGGCGTCGGCGGAGGGGTCGGACGCGCATTGATACTCTGATCGATGATGTCGTGGCTAGTCGGGTCGATCAACTGGCTGCTGGGAAGTTGCTCGTGCTGTCGCCGGCATACGTCCTGGAGAAGGTTCCAGCTCGGTAGCCGCGGAAATTGCGTTATCAGGAGAGACTTATCGATTACTCGGCAAACATCGACATCTTGGACGGCGGGCAAGGTCACGGCGTTGTAAGGAAAGACGATCATCTGCCCCGAATGCAGGCGGCGCGTCTGACCAGCATGATGCTTCAGCGAAATGCTGCCATCGCCCTCGAGCAGCAGGAATTTGTTCCAGGATTTGGAATGCGCCTCGTAGAGGGCCGTGAAGCCGGTGATCGAAGCGGTTGCCGTCGATGTATTGATTCTGACAGTGCCGACCTCTTTCGGCGCATACATTAGAATTGCGCCGCTGCCGAGGTCGAAAGCTCGAACGCCCCCGCTGAGAGTGAAAACGGTGTTGGCGCCAAGGCGAGTGATCGTTTGATC
This sequence comes from Chthoniobacterales bacterium, assembly GCA_035622995.1. Classification (GTDB taxonomy): domain Bacteria; phylum Verrucomicrobiota; class Verrucomicrobiia; order Chthoniobacterales; family UBA10450; genus DASPUI01. Next base: position 1,477 of record DASPUI010000100.1, on the reverse strand, counting down.
GACAAATGTCAGCTCGGCCCGGGAATCGCCTCCGGTACGAACGGCCGTCCCGTCGCGAACATTATCGTTCACCGCAGCCGGTCGGGGCGCGGCTTGTGGAGCGAGCAATCGCACTTCATGAAAAATGTGGGTAACACGCGCTTCCTTATTCTCAGCGGCGTCAGTCAGGCCGACCAGTGCAATTGCAAAAGCAACCAGAACGGCTGTGATGCAAATTCGTTCGTTAGGTAATATTTTCATAATGGCAATTCGCGAGCTTCTCAAAGTCCCTGCAACAGTCCATTTGACAGTGATAAAAGTCGCAGATCATTCTGCCCATTCCCACACGTCAGGACAACGCCAATCAGGCCATCGCCCACACATGCAAGTTTCATTTGTCCTAAAACGTTGTCGTTAAAGCCATCGACGCGCCAGCGTCGACAACGTTGTAATCAAAAACGCTGTGATTCGAATCGTTATGAGCAAAACTAGTCATCGCGCTCACCGCCCACCATTTAGTCAGCTGCAAATTCGCCGTGGCTGAGATCACTTCGCTCACATCGGTACGATCGTTCTGGTGATAATCGTGCACCACTACCCGGCCGACTCCGTTGAGGGAGAAAGAACGCGTCAGAAAAATAGAATAAACTGCATAACCTTCGTAATCATTCCTGCGGGGCGATTGATGATCGGCTGCAACGCTCAGGTTCGTGTCCGCGCCTAACGAAAGCTGCTGCGCACGATCAATACGAAACGGCATTTCGGCACTGAGAATGATGGAGTGATTCGTGAAAAACTCGTCCAGCACCCGATCAGAATCCGTCAGTCGATTAAAATCGTATTCACCGTGCAGCATCAGATTATGCCATTGTGGAATGACGTAACTTATTCCCGCCTCGACATCCATGCTCCCGAAGTCAAAGTCATGGTGGCGTCCATAGTAAAAAAGCTGCTGTCGGACGTCGACAAGCCCGTAAAGATTATTGGCGAGTCGCGGTTGATAGAAAATCGCGGCGACCGGCGCGGTAATGACGTCATGCAGCTCCCCGCTGTTAGTCAGAGCGACATTTGAAGTATAAAAAATCGGTGTCGCGAGCGAGAAGGTCCATGGTTGATAACTCTCGGTCCTTTTCAGCACCTGTGGTTCGCCCAGGTCCGGGTCGTTCGGCGTCGTCGGCAACGTGTAATCGCCTGCCGCCCCTTCCGGCGTAGCATTCTGACTCTGCGTTAGCTGCGCTCGATCCGCCTGAGTGGTCTGTGCTTGAGCGCCAAGCTGCACTCCGATGAACAACAGAACCAAACCGAAAATAGCGGATCGAGACGTTTCGGACCGGTCACCGGAAACGAGTTTCATTTCTGCTAGAATTTTGCCGTTAAGGCCATCCCCGCGCCAGCGTTAGCGACGTTGTAATCAAAAATATCCTGGTTCGAATCGCTGTGGGCAAAGGTTGCAATCGCGCTCACGGCCCACCACGGCGTCAGTTGGTAGTTTGCGCTG
>DASPUI010000099.1:0-13506 GCA_035622995.1 Chthoniobacterales bacterium | reverse complement strand
GACGGTCAGCAAAATCGAAATGAGCAAAAAGGCGCGCAGCATAACTATTCCTCGTGCACGACGGTGATGTGCTGGCCTCCAGACTTTTCCAGCAGTTCGCGCGCTTCGATTTCGGTAAAGCGGGAATCGCGCGCCTCGATTACCAGGAAAAATCCGTCGTTGGTCGCGCGACTGAATCGGTCCCAATTGAAGAGCGGATGATGCGGCCGCGGGAGACCGTTCATGATGAGGACGGCGAAAAATGCTGCGAATGCAGAAAACAAGACCGTCAGCTCAAACATGATTGGGAAAAACGCCGGCACCGTTCTCCAGTCGTAAGGCTTACCGTGGACAATCAACGGGTAAAGCCCCCACGACGGACCGAATTCCAGGATAACAGCGGTGAGCAATCCCGAAATTCCGCCGGCCAGGACAACGGCGCTCAGCCAGGATTTGCCGAGTCCCATCGCGTCATCCATTCCGTGAATGGGAAATGGTGAATGCACATCCCAGCGTTTGAACCCGGCGTCACGCACCATTTTCGCCGCTTCATAAAGCGAAGCTGCGCTCGGATATTCCGCGCCCATTCCGTAGATCTTATGGCCGGCTGGCGTCCTCACGCGCGCTCCCTTCCGCCCGCCGCGGCGGGATGGTGATCGGCCGCTCCATGGAAATGCGCGTCCGCTTCAGGCAAAACGATCTTCACTTCGGACATCGCGATCATCGGCAAAAAGCGGATGAAGATCAGGAAAAGCGAAGTGAAAATGCCGAGCGTGCCGATGAATGTCCAAATGTCCACCCAGGTCGGGATGAAAATTCCCCACGAAGAGGTGAGAAAATCGCGGTGCAATCCGCCAACGATAATGATGAATCGCTCGAACCACATGCCGGCGTTGACACACATGCAGACGAAATAGACGACGAAAATATTTCGGCGGCACCAGCGGAACCAGAAGAGTTGTGGCGAAAGCACGTTGCAAAACAACATGCCGACCCACCAATACCACCAGTATGGACCGAAGATGCGATTCCAAAATGCGAACTTCTCATAAGCATTGCCGCTGTACCAGGCGACGAAAAATTCCATCGCGTAGGCATAGGAAACGAACGAACCCGTTAGCAAAATGATCTTCGCCATTTTGTCGATGTGCTGCGGTGTGATGATGTCTTGCAGCTTGAAAATCGCCCGGGCGGGGATAAGCAGGGTTAACACCATGGCGAACCCACCGAAGATCGCGCCGGCAACAAAGTAAGGCGGGAAAATGGTGGTGTGCCAGGTCGGCAAAATCGACGTCGCGAAGTCGAAGGAGACAACGCTGTGCACCGAAAGCACCAGCGGCGTGGAAAGACCGGCCAACAACAAATACGCCATTTCGTAATGACGCCAGTGCCGGTTCGATCCTCGCCAACCACACGCAAAAAATCCGAACAGGAATTTCTTGATTTTCGTCGTTGCCCGATCGCGTAACGTCGCCAGATCCGGAATCAAACCAGTGTACCAAAATAAAACGGAGACAGTGAAGTAAGTCGAGACCGCGAACACGTCCCACATCAGTGGACTGCGGAAGTTCGGCCAGATGCCATAGTTGTTAGGCACGGGCGCGAGATACCACGCCATCCAAACCCGTCCAACGTGCACGCCGGGGAAAATTGCGGCGCACATGACCGCAAAGAGTGTCATCGCTTCGGCCGAACGATTGATCGAGGTGCGCCATTTTTGGCGCAGCAGGAACAGAATCGCTGAGATCAGCGTCCCAGCGTGCCCGATACCGATCCAGAAAACGAAGTTGGTGATGTCCCATGCCCAGCCAACGGGATGATTCAGGCCCCAAGTCCCGACGCCCGTCGAGATTTGATAGCCGAGACAAAACAACCCAAAGGCCGCAATCGTTCCGGTTATCGTGAAACAAACCCACCACCAACGTGGCGCCGGTTGCTCGACCACTCCGGAAATTCGCTCCGTGATCCAGCTGAAATTGCGCCGGTTTAAAACCAGGGGCACGCGCGCGAGCGGCCGCTCCGCGGTCATGGCCGCTCCGCCTCCGATCGTGCCTGGTGCAGTGGGTGACTGGTCCATTTTCAGGATTTTTCCGTCAGCGGGCTGGCAACGCCAATATTTCCCGCATCCGGCATTTTCGGATTGGGGTTGCGAATGCGCGCCAGATAGCTCGTTCGCGTGTTCACGTTCAAGTATTCAAGCAGGCGATAATTCCGGTCCTGCGTTTTCATTTTCGAGACTTTGCTCTCCGGATCTTTGACGTCGCCGAAAACAATCGCCTCGCTAGGGCAGACTTGCGCGCAAGCGGTGGTAAACGAGTCGCGTGGAATGTGCGTGGCGCTCGACGCCCCGGCGCGAACATGCGCTGCGATTTTCGCTTCCTCGATTCGTTGCACACAAAACGTGCATTTTTCCATTACTCCGCGCATCCGGACGGTGACGTTAGGATTCTTTTGCATCTTGGTAATGTCCGGCGCGCCTTTGTTCGTGAATGGTGCGAAGTATTCCTTATAGATGCTGAACTGACCCGCGACCTTCTTTTTGCCGACCGGCCGCTGGTTGTAATCGAAGAAATTGAACCGGCGCACCTTGAACGGGCAATTGTTCGCGCAATAACGGGTGCCAACGCAGCGGTTGTAAGCCATCACGTTCAGACCGTCTTCGCTGTGAATGGTCGCGTTGACCGGACAGACCGTTTCGCAGGGCGCATTTTCGCAATGCTGACACATCATCGGCTCGTGCACGATCTCCGGATTCTCCGGCCAATCGCCGTTGTCTTCATTGAAAGGCTTGGCGCTGGCGTAGTAGCGGTCGATCCGAATCCAGTGCATTGCGCGGCCATGCGCCACTTGAAGTTTGCCGACAATCGGAATGTTATTCTCAGCCTGGCATGCGATCACGCAGGCGCTGCAACCGGTGCAAACGTTCAAATCGACGCTCATTCCCCATTGCTGTGGCGCAGTCAGGGGCGGATGGCTGTAAAGCGACGGCAAAAAACGTTGCGGCTCGTCTGCGCCGCCTGACTTTCTTACAAAATCGTTGTCTTCACGATATCGTTCCAGCGTCGCCTCACGGACAATACCGCGACCTTCAATCGCCCAATGTTCCTGGGTAATCGACAACGGGTATTTTTTTCCAACTTTGGTGACGCGGATGCTCTCGATTGTTTTCCCGTCCGCCACCGCGAAATGAGGAGTCAGGGCCGAGCACAATAAATAGGCGTTGAAGCCGGATTCCTCGCCAATCGGTCCAGTATGCTTGCGACCGTACCCCAACGGAATCGTAACCGAGTTCTCGACATGCCCGGGCGAAACTAGGGCGGCAATCACCAGTTCGCGTTTAATCGGCTGATCTTTCGCATCGCGGGCCGATTCGGTGATTTCGATTTGGACCAGGTCGCCAGTCTCAACGCTCAAACTTCTTGCGAAGTTGGGACTCATCATTGCGCCGTTGTCCCAGGTCAGCTTCGTGATCGGGTCGGGTAATTCCTGCAACCAGCCGTTATTAGCGTAACGCCCATCGTCCATCGCGTAACTGCGGACGAAAACAATTTCCGGAGAATCTTTGGCGGGTGCCGGTTTTGGAGTCCACAACTGCTTGATCTGCGTGCCCGCTGCACTTCCGTTGAAATTCGGCGGGCGATCTCGCAACGGCACGTGAGCGGTAAAGCCGTCACGCAAGAAGTTCGACCACGCGGTCGCGAAATCTCCCGGCGGATTCGTGGCCCGAAAAGTTTCCTGAACCAGTTCCGGACCTTCGATATTCGGCCCGCCAAGGAGGGCATTGATCACTTCGATTTCGCTTAGCCCGCCGAAGAGCGGCAGGATCATCGGTTGGACCGCCAAATACGATCCATCGGCGGCAAGCGCATCGCCCCAGGATTCCAAATAGTGTGCCATGGGCAAGTGCCACGAACTTTGTGCCGAGGTTGCGTCCTCGTGGTATCCAAGCCTAACGACTTCCGGGACTTTCTTTTGCAAATCGATCCAGTCGAGCGCCGCTTTCGTTTCCGGGTCTTGAAATAATCCGCGTGGCGCGTTGTAAACGGGATCGCCGCCAAAAATAAACAGCTGTTTGGTTCGACCGGCGCCGATTTCTCCGGCTAGCTGCAAAATGGTTTTCGTGTTGGCATTGCCGGGAAATTCACGAACCAGCAGGGTACGCCCGATATTTTTGAGCGCAGAGTTCATCCCGTAAACGAGCAATTGAACCACGACTGGCTGGTGGGCACCCGTCAGCACGAGACACGACCCCGATTTGGAAATGAGATCGTTGACGGCTTCTGTCAGCCATCGATCATCGAATGCCTGGGCCTCGGGAGGCGTGGCCATCGATCCAAGCAACGAGGTGAGGCCGGCGTCATTCGTGACGCTTGCGATTTTCCCAGCCAGCACATACGCCAACGCCGGAATCTGACTGGCCGCGCAAGGCAACCGATGGTCTGCCATCGATCCCGTGAGCGTAAAGCGGTTCTCCACGACGTAGAGCCGGTTCATCGCGTCTTTCGCCGAACTGACTCGCCGGCGTGATGTGAACGCGCGGACAGAAGCCAAATCGCCCTCACCGCAATCAAGAAAATCGCTGTCGAGCGCGAGGACGACATCGGCGCGCTCGAATTTCGGAATAAGCCGCGTATTCTCTCCAAAACCAATGCGGGCGGCATAACCCGGCACGTCGTTCTGCGCCGGTTCATAAACACACCAAAGCATTTTCGGAAACGCTTTTTCGAGTTCGACTCGCAATCGTTCGCGCGTCGGCGAGTGACCTTCTTCGACCAGAAATGCGAGCCCATCGCCGCCGTTGCCCCGTAAAGTTGCGCGCAGAGTATCGAGATACTTGCTGAATTCTTCCCGCTCAGCCGATTTCCCATTGTGCAAAAATCGGCGCGAGCGAAACGGATCATAGAGATCCAGGACCGAGGCCTGAGCGAATGTGTCGGTTGCGCCGCCGCTCGCTGGATGGAGTGGATTGCCCTCGATCTTAACCGGTCGGCCGTCGATCGTCGTCACGATCAGGGGGATTGCGCCGGTCCGACGCGGCATGGCGGTGGCGTAGTAGAGAAATTTTCCGGGAATCGTCCATTCCGCGCTTTTCGTAAACGGAACGAGATGCATTTCCGGCCGGCGGCAGCTTGTTAGGCCAACTCCGGCCAAAGCCATCGACGCCCCCATCAGTTTTAAAAAACCTCGTCGCGACCATTCGTCGTCTTTCAACTCCGACGCGCCCGCTGGAAATTCGCGCTCGAGCCATTCGCGAAATTCAGGCGTATCGCTGAATTCGCCAAGACTGCGCCAGTATTTTTTTCCAGTCAGCGCTTCGGGTGGATGTTGAATCCTGCGCTTCATCGGTGGCACCCCTGACAATTTAACGGCGGATTAATGTTCCACTTCTCCTTCAACGTCTGGCCGATCTCCGTCTGGCTGAGGTGCGTCTTTTTCGTCCAATCGTCCGTAACGCCACTGGGCATTCCGTATTTCGAAACGAAATCGGCCGGTTTCACGTCTTCTGGCTTCCAATCGAGATTAAAAATCTGATCGTCAGGGCGCAGGAAATTCTCGGGATGCCGGTGGCACTCCAGGCACCACGCCATGCTGTGCGGCTTGGCGTGATAGACAACCGGCATGTGATTAATCGGACCGTGACAACTGAAACAACTGATGCCGCGATTGACGTGTGCCGCGTGATTATAAAAAACGTAGTCGGGAGTGCGATGCAATTGCACCCAGCTGACCGGTTCGCCAGTCTTCCAGCTTTCTCGGACAGGCTCCAGCTTCGGATTGTCCTTTTGCACCTGCGTGTGGCAGTTCATGCAGGTCTGCGTATTCGGTAAATTGGAATGCGCCGCCACTTCAACGAAGCTGTGGCAGTAGCGGCAATCCATTCCAAGTTGCGACACATGAATGTCGTGCGGAAACGGCACCGGCTGGGTCGGCTGGTAACCGACGCGGGTATATTTGGGCGTCCCGTAATACCAGGTTGCCGCCGTCAGTCCACAGGCCACCAAAATGCCGGCGACCGCCATTTGGAGTGGCAGCCAGTTCGTCCAGCGTGGGAAAAAGTTCTTCGCCATAGAAAATCAGTGGAGGCCCTCGTCCCTCAACCGCCGAAACCATTGTAACAACGAATTAAAACCGAGATCAGGATGTGCTCCGTTCAGAGAATGAAAGATTTGAGGTTGATCGCTTGCCTGAGGAGAAGGTGAGACTGTATGAACGCGACTGGTACTGGCAAAAGGAAATTCACAGTTAATCTTCATTCTCGATTGAAAATAGGCAGCCCAGATTTCGATACAGAAAAGTGGTGCTTTGGCAAAGCTGATCACGTCAAAACTTCTCGAACCCGTCAAGTGAAACGATTTCTTTTTCTTTCCGCTCTTCTTGTGGCCGTAGTGCATCGAACCGGCGCGGCCGAGGTGGCCGACGCCCTGTTCATTAACGGAAATGTTTACACCGTTCGCGAAAAGCCGGCGCACGCGGAAGCAATCGCAGTCAAAGCGGGTCGCATCGTTTTTGTCGGCTCAAACGACGAAGCGAAGAAATTTCCGGCCGCCCGGACGATTGATCTTGCCGGCAAAACACTTGTTCCCGGCTTGACCGATTCCCACTGCCACATTTTCGGAATCGGCGAGCGCGAGCTGACTTTGAATCTTGAAGGATCCAATACGCTTGGCGATTTCTTGACCAAAGTCTCGCAGCGCGCAACCAAGACCGAACCGGGCAAATGGATCACCGGCCGAGGTTGGATCGAAACATTTTGGAAACCAGCGCAATTTCCGACCCGTCAGGATTTGGACAAGATCGCAAAGGAAAACCCCGTCTTTCTCAGACGCGCCGATGGACACGCTGCGGTCGCAAATTCGGCTGCTCTTGCAATCGCGGGGATCGACCAGAACACACCAAATCCGTTCGGCGGCGAAATTCTCAAAGACAAAGCGACCGGCGAACCGACCGGAATGCTGACGGACAACGCGATGAATCTTGTCGCGAAAAATATTCCGCCACCGACGGCAGCTGAACGCGAGCAAGCGCTGCTCACCGGAATCAATCGCGAGACCGGACTCGGCTGGTGCGAAATTCAGAACGCCGGCAGCCACAAGGCAGATATCGAGCTGATCAGGAAGGTTTACGCCGACGCCAAAGCGAAGATTCGGTTCGTGAATTGCGTGTACGGCCCCGGCGAGAACGCCCAAAATTTTTTAAGAGAAGGCGCAACGATAAACGATTTCGATCATCATTTGACCCAGAGAACGATCAAAGTGATTTTAGACGGCGCGCTCGGTTCGCGCGGTGCGGCATTGCTCAAACCGTACAGCGATGCACCGGACACTTCCGGTTATCTCACCGAAAAACCCGAAGAGCTGCGACCAATGTTTGAAGAAGCACTGCGGCGCGGCATTCAAGTCGAAACCCACGCGATCGGCGACCGCGCTAATCGGACGATTCTCGATTTGTATGAAGCGGCGTTCAAGGCCGTGCCGCCAGATCAACGGTCGGTCAAAGATCCGCGCTGGCGAGTTGAGCATGCGCAAATTGTCGATCCAGCCGATTTGCCGCGATTCGCCCAGCTCGGTGTCATTCCATCGATGCAGCCGTCCCATGCGATCAGCGATCTGTTTTTCGCGCCGAAGCGATTGGGAATGGAGCGGCTAGCGGGCGCGTACGCTTGGCAAAGTTTTCTCAAATCGGGCTGCATCATCCCCGGCGGCTCCGACGCCCCCGTCGAACGTGGGGAACCGATGATCGAGTTTTACGCTGCCGTTGCCCGGAAACCGCTGCCGGAGACATCCACCGGCTTGTCCGCCGAACGTCGGAGTCGGATTGGCGATTTGGGAAAGGCGGGTTGGCATCCCGAACAAGCAGTCTCCCGCGAACAAGCTCTGAAAATGTTTACGATCTGGCCGGCTTACGCCGCGTTCGAAGAAAACGACAAAGGCTCAATTGAAGTTGGCAAGCTGGCCGATTTTACCGTGCTCTCGAACGACATCATGAAGATTCCAGAATCCGAAATTCTGAAAACCCGCTGCGAAATGACGATCGTCGGTGGTGAAATCATCTATCAGAACCAGAGCCGGCCGGCAGAAGATTAATTGTTCTTGTCTTTGGATGGAGTGCGCTGAAGCTGGCGATAGCAACGTCTTACTACCATGAGAACATTCATTCTAATTTTGATATCAAGCGCGATCTGGATCGGTGCTGCAGCGGCAGCGGAAGAAGGTCAGAAGATCAACGTGACCATGACCGAATATCACTTCAACATGCCGGCAACGGCGAAAGCGGGCAAGACCACTTTCGTGGTCAAGAACGCCGGCCAGAAAGAGCACGCGTTCAAAATCAAAGGCGAAGGCATGGAGCAAAGGTTGTCGCCCGATCCGAAGCCGGGCCAGACCGGAACATTGCAAGTCGATCTCAAGCCTGGCACGTATGAAATAACTTGCCCGCTGCCCTTTCACACGATGCATGGAATGAAAACCACGCTGACGGTGAAATAGGCCTGACCAACTGAACAGGGTTAACAGGATTTCGCGGTCCTCTTAATGCGCGAGGACATAGATCGCGACCAGCGTAAGCAAGAAATACGGAACCAAAACAGCTGCGCCGGCGTACTCTTTGGCCATTCGTTGACCAAAAAATAAACACAGGAGCGCGATTGCCGACGCAACCGCGCCGTAAAACGCGATTGTTGGATTGTGCGCGAACATCAGCGCAAAAAATCCCACTCCGCTCAACACACCGGCCGCGACTTCAATCATCGTTAGAACCAAAACCATCAGCGGTACAAATCCCGCGAGCGGACTTTTCGCGAAATGGCCGCTCAGCCAGCTCAAGTTCCCTCGTCGATCTACGATCTTGTCGATCCCGGATTGCAAAAACAAAATCGCCAGGAACCCGGAAGTCAGAAGCTGAAGCAGGAACAAAGTCATTTCGAACCAGTCGTTTAACAAGGTTACAGGATTCCGTTTTCTGAAATCCAATTCAATCCTGTAAATCTTGTCTACGAATACAGATATTCGTCGTGATACTCCCTTTGCGGGGCAAACTGGACGTTTTCGTTGCCGGTCTCGGGGTACTCGAAGATTTTGCCTTCGTAATTGCGGATGACGATTTTTTCGTTGTCGTGATAGAGGATGTAGCCGGGATTGATCGGCACTTTGCCGCCGCCGCCGGGAGCATCAATCACGAACTGCGGCACGCCATAGCCGGTGGTGTGGCCGCGCAAGCCTTCGATGATCTCGATTCCTTTCGCGACCGACGCGCGCAAGTGCGACGAACCATTGATCAGATCGCACTGGTAAATGTAGTACGGGCGAACGCGGCACATGAGAAGTTTGTGCACGAGCGTCTTCATCGTCTCGAGATCGTCGTTCACGCCGGCGAGCAACACGCTCTGGTTCCCAAGTGGAATGCCGGCGTTAGCCAAACGCTCGAGCGCCTGTTTCACTTCAATCGTCAGCTCGCGCGGATGATTAACGTGCACGCTCATCCAGAGCGGATGATGTTTGGCCAAAATCGCGCAGAGCTCGGAAGTAATGCGTTGCGGCAGAAAAATTGGAACACGGGTCCCGATTCGAAGAAACTCGATGTGTTTGATCGCACGCAGCCGCGTCAGCAACTTGTCGATCTTGTCATCGCTGAAAATCAGCGCATCGCCTCCGCTCAAAAGTACGTCACGGACTTCGGTGTGTTGTTCGAGATAACGAAACGCTTCTTCGAAATCGGTATGCAATTCCTGTTCGCCGACTCCGCTCACAACGCGCGATCGCGTGCAATAACGGCAATAGGCGGCGCAACGGTCGGTTACGAGAAACAAAACGCGATCAGGGTAACGGTGCACCAAGCCGGGCACTGGCATGTGGGAATCTTCGCCGCAAGGATCGGTCATGTCGTAAGGCGACGGCCAGGTTTCTTCGATTCGCGGAATGACCTGTCGCCGGATCGGATCGTTGGGATTCTCGCGCGGGATTAGGTTGAAAAAATGCGGCGTGACGGCAAGCGCGAGTTTGTCGCCGCTCAGCAAAACGCCGCTGCGTTCCTCAGTGCTCAGGTCCAGATATTCCTCGAGCCGCGAGAGCGTCGTGACCCGATTTTTGAGCTGCCATTTCCAATCGTTCCAGAGTTCCGGAGGCACGCTCGGCCAATAGCCCGGCGCGTGCGAGACGAACTCTTTTCCATTGCCAGTCCCAGCCGCAAGAGTGCGCATTTTCAGTTGAGGACGGAACGCTAAAGCCGTTCAAAATTGTGTCAACGCGCGCACCGAAAAGTGCGCCGCGCACATCGTAGAGCGCGATTATTTCACGCTGACAACCGTTCCGATCGGGATCTCAGCAAAGAATTTTCGCGCCGCGTCGCCCGGTAAACGGATGCAACCGTGCGATGCAGGATAGTTTGGGACAACCCCTTCGTGCATTCCGAAGTCGAGGCAGCTCAACCGCATGAAGTACGGCATATCGACGTGGTAAATGGTCGAGCGATGATTTCGCTCTTTGTCGGTGATAACATAATCGCCCGCCCGGGTTGCGTAGCGCCCGCCCCGACCGGTCGAACAAACTGTGGTGAAGATCGAAACACCGTCTTTGATCACTTGCACCTGTTGAGTCGCGAGCGAAATCTCGATATGCAGTTGATCAGGCGGCGGTCCGCTGCCGAGAAGAATTTGCGTGGCGCGCCACTGGCCGGTCTGGGCTGCCAAATAGAGCGCCAGCATTTTGTATCGGCCGGTCGCGCGATTTCGATCCGCTCCAGCAGCAAGTAAAGCCTGAACCATCTCGTTTTGTCCGAGCCCGGCCGCAAGCATTAGCACCGTCACGTTTCGATCGTCCTCGATGTAGTTGCAGAACTTTCTCGGTAAAATTCCAAGAAAATCGTGGTCGTACTGTGAAGGAAGCATCGTATTCGGATCGGCTCCGCAATTGAGCAGCATGGTGAATAAATGAGTATCGTGAGAAGCGATTGCGTAAGCGAGCAGAGGTACCTGCCTGTTCTCGAGCGTCGGCGGTGAAGCGTGTTTTTTAAGCAAAAGCCGAATCAGACCGGTGTCGCCGGCAGCGACAGCCGCAGCCAGAGCCTGGCGCGTCCCGTTGGTCCAATCCTGCATTTGCGGAAGCCGATCAGTAATTGTGGACAAAACCTCCGCGTTGCCGCTTGCGATTGCGGCAACCAGCAGATCATCGGCATGGCTGCCCAACTCTGGCATGACCGAGAGCAGCAAATTCACCGCCTCAAGGTTTCGGGAGGCTATCGCATAGCTCAGAGCGGAGCGACCTTTCCGATCAGTTGGTTCGAGAGAAAAAACGCGGCCGATAAATTCCCGTAAGACGTCGATCTTTCCAAGAGCGGCCGCTGCCATTAGCGGAGTGAAACCGTTCTCGTCGGCAAGATCGACGCTGGCACCGGCGTCGATCAGTCGTCGAACCGTGGTCCATTCCTGCTGCACGGTTGCAGCCAGCAAGAGAGGGCAACCGCGCGCGCTGCGCGCATTTGGGTCGAGATGCTCAGCAAAGTAAAAATCAACGAGCGATGAGCGGTGTGAAGCCAGAGCCCGAATGAACTCGTCGCCGCTAACGCTGCTCAGCACCGGCGGGGAAATGCCGGTTTGCCCTGGCCAAAGCGCCAGCAGGGCCAGGCAGACGCCTATGGCTTTAGCCCACGGCACACTCATAAATAAACGCAAAGAAAAGAATTAATGATACATGATTCGTCAAGCGACTTATAGGCCAAATAACAACGAGATTTGAGCTTCAGATGAACGCGGTTCTTTTCGTGCTGTCCAAAACAAACGTATGCGTTCACTGTCGATTCTTGCTTGGTTGATTTTTGCCGCCCAAGCCTCTTTGCTTGCCGCTACACCGGATACCGCGCCGGCATCAACCGTTCCGGCGGCAGCGGCTGAAGCCGGTAAGGACGTCGTTCACCAGCTGAATAATGCCTTTACGAAAGTGTTCGAAACGGTCGCCCCCACGGTCGTGATCATCGAGGTTTCAAAAAAGGGTGAGGCAGAAGGCTCGGCTTTTGACGATTTGTTCTTTCAGAGCCCGCCAGACGAAAACAATTCGCGTCAGCTGCCGAAAAACCTTCAGCCAATCCAGAGCGAAGGGTCAGGCTTCATCATTAGGCCGGACGGTTACATTTTTACGAATTTTCATGTCGTTGAGGGAGCGGACAAAATTGACGTAAAGTTGAAAGACGGTCGCGAGTTTCCGGCCAAGGTAGTGGGGACGGACGAGAAGACGGATATCGCGGTCGTCAAAATCGATGCCAAAGATCTGCCGGTTGCAAGACTTGGCGACAGCGACGCTGTGCGAGTAGGTGAATTTGCGTTCGCGATCGGAGCTCCATTCCGGCTTGATTACACCTTTACCTATGGCGTTATCAGTGGGACAGGCCGCAACAAACTGGTCAGCGTTCAGGGTTATTCGATTCCCGATTATATCCAGACCGATGCGTCCATTAATCCAGGCAACAGCGGCGGACCACTCTGCGACATCGACGGTAATGTGATTGGGATGAACACGCTGATCAATGGCCTCAATCGCGGGCTTGGCTTTGCGGTTCCAATTAATCTCGCGAAGGAAGTCGGAGGAGAACTGATCGCGGGGCATAAGATTGTGCGACCGTGGCTCGGCATTCGAATCGAAACCCTCGGTGATAATCCATCCATCCGCGACTTCGAGCAGGGGGTCGACAGAGGCGTAGTTGTCATCACGATTCAAGGAGATGCTCCAGCTGCGAAAAGCGATTTGCGTCCCGGCGACGTGATCACGAGCGTGGATGGCGCTCCGGTATCGAGCGACACCCAACTCCAGCACGAAATTTTGAAGAAAAAGATCGGGCAAAGCGTTGATCTCGCGGTCTGGCGAAAAGGACAGACCCTGAAGATTCCAGTCAAGACCGGCGAATTGCCCAGTGACATCGCGCGTGCGTCGAATGAGGAGCCTCAACCGGGCCGGCCGAACGAAGAGTCGGTTGGCAAACTCGGATTACAGGTTCAGGAATTGAGTAAAGAGGTCGCCGAACAGCTGCACCTCACGGCAAAACAAGGCGTCATTGTGACGAGCGTCGAAGACAACAGCATCGCCGCGCAACAAGGGATCGAGCGGGAGGATGTTATCACCGAAGTCGACGGCAAGCCGGTAACCGACGTAAAGTCGTTCCGCGATGCGCTGACCAAGGCGGATCCCAGGCGCGGCGTCCTGCTGTATCTTGACCGCAAAGGCAGTCGAACGTTCGCCGTGCTCAAAGCGGGCAGTTAGCAGGCCCTCAGAACGATTTGAAGGACGAGCTGCCACTCGGCTAGCTTTTTCGACTTCCGACCGCGACCAGGACAATTCCACCGACGAGGCAGACCCAACTCACCGCTGGTGGAAAAGGAATTCCCTGCTTTTCCTTGTGAGTGACCTCCAGCGGTCCGAATTGCACATCTTTCTTTTCCGTTGTCCAGCCAAGCCCTCCGAAAGCCAGCCCGACCACGCCCACGATGATGAGAATAATTCCGATAATGCCGGCTGGCTTCATATCCCGACGTTACAGAGGCCG
>DASPUI010000098.1:0-13099 GCA_035622995.1 Chthoniobacterales bacterium | reverse complement strand
GAAGGCGGACTCCGCTGAATCTAGTTCCTGCTTGGATACAACCTTACGCCCGGCCAGGTCCCGCTCCCGTAGCAAATTGGCGCGGGCCAGTTCGAGATCGGCTTCGGCGGTGTGCAACTGAGCTTCTTCAGATGAAGTGTCGAGCCTCATCAGGACATCGCCCTTTTTTGCAACTGCTCCGTTTTGAAAATTGACCTCAGCCACAACGCCGCCCAATTCGGTCGAGACGACTGCGCCTTGCACCGCCGACACCGAACCGATGGCGGACAACGTTGGCGCCCAGTCTTCTTCTTTGACCGATGCGCTTGTGACCGCCGTCGGGGGTATCGTCCTGGGCATGCTCATCATTGTTCCAATTTGCAGCGCCTTGATACCCAGTAGCACAACCAACAATCCGATCAGGCCGCCAATCGCTAGAAAAAGGGGCTTTCGCTTCGATTTCATCTTTAAGTGTGCCATCGGCTTTGCCACATCATGCATACGCTGGTTCTTCTTTCAGTCTAAACAACAACCGCCACAATCGCCGTGTCACCTCCAACTGTCGTGTGCGTCGTTCGGCGGCCGTCATTTCCTGCGGTTGCAAAATGTCCCGCATCAACATTCCGCGCGCGACCGCAAAAATCAGCTCCGCTTGTTCGTTAGGCGTAAGCCCATGCGTGGCGTGAGACGCCTCCGGCGAGCGCGCAATCAAATCGATTAAACCGTTCATTGCGGTCTCCAAAACATCGCGAACCAAATTGGCCACTTCCGGATTCCGGGCCGCCTCGGCGTAGAGATCGACCACGAATGCCGAGAGCAGGCGGGGCTCTTCTTCACAACAATGCGCAGTGAAGAGAATTTCGAGCGATTCCAGCAACGTCGGCGCCTGGCGGGCACGTTCCAGCACCTCCTGAATTTCCTGTTTGTGCCGGTCGGCCATCGCGGAAATGACCGCTTCCTTGTTAGCGAAGTAGCGATAAATCAGGCCGACACTGATGCCGGCTTCGGCGCTAATGTCGTGCATGCTCGCCTGGTGAAACCCGCGTTTGGCGAAGCAGGCCATCGCCGCCTGCATAATTTGCTCACGGCGATCTTGAATTGGTTCAACTTGGGGCAGGGACATGGGATCCAACAATGAATGAACGTTCATTCATTGTCAAATCCACCCCAGCCGATCTTAACTCGGCCCTGTTCCGTGGTCGGCAACCGCTATCGCTGGAGGCTGCTGCCCTTCATCGATTTGTAATCGACCAGTTTGCTGGGCAAATTGCCAGATCGAGACCACCACGCTCAAGGCCGCGAGCAGATAAATCGTAATTTCAAAGATTCCCCGGCTCCTCTCCTCTGAGCGAACCAACATCGAATAGGTCGTCATACCTTTAAGACGTCGCTCATTCCCTTTTTTGTTTAGTCGCTTCGTTTTGAAGTTCATCATTTGCATCAAAGATTGGATGCGCGCCGCAATGATTTGGATTCAAAATAAAACGCTCAGTGAATTTCCGGTGACGGGGCGATATCTGGTGGGAGTTTCCGGCGGACGCGATTCGGCCGTTCTCCTTCACCATCTGATCGGACTCGACTACAAAAAACTCATCGTTTGCCACTTCAATCACAGGCTGCGGGGCCAAGAGAGCGCTACCGATGCTCGTTTTGTCGAACGGCTCGCGGCACGGTACCAGCTTGATCTCGCTACCGGATCGGCCAGCGTGCGCGCGCTAGCCGCGAGAAATAAGATTTCAGTCGAAACAGCGGCGCGGCAGGCACGTTACGAATTCTTTGCGCAAGCCGCAAAACGAAAGCACTGTCGCACAATCTTTCTTGGCCATCACGCTGACGACTTGGTTGAGACGTTTCTGATCAATCTTTTCCGCGGCGCGGGCCTGAGCGGTCTGGGCTCGATCCGGGAAGTATCTGCGCGCGAAATCACCGGGGTTCGTCTCACCGTTGTTCGGCCGCTCTTGAATGTTTGGCGAACCGAGATCGACGAATACATTCGCGCGCATCGGCTGAAGTTTCGCGAGGACAAATCGAACCGGGATCTGACGCCGTTGCGCAATCGGATCCGCCGCCGCGTGATTCCGTACTTGGAAAAAACCCTTGGCCGAAACATTCGGCAAAATATCTGGCGAACGGCGACCATCGCTGCAGAGGAGGAAAATTTTTTCGAAACGCTTCTGCCGCAAAATCTCGGCGCCACCGCGCTGGCAGTTGAGCCGTTGCGCAAAACAGCGCCAGCGGTACAACGGCGGATGCTTCGGAAATGGCTTCAGGCCGCGAACGTTGAGGAGGTAAGCTTTGATCTGATCGAGCGCGTTCGCGCGCTGCTTGATCTTGCAAATCGCGTGGCCAAAACAAATCTTCCCAAAGACCGACATGTTCGCCGCCGCGCAGGCAAACTCTTCGTGCAGTAATTATTCTTTAGCGGCGCTCCGCCAGCGTCGTATTAATTTTCCGACGGTCATAGACCGCCGCTGCAACTCGTGGCTTAATTGATTCGGAATGAATCCCGAAATACGTGTCCGTTTTGCGCCGTCCCCGACAGGCTATCTGCACATCGGCGGCGCGCGCACCGCGCTCTTCAACTGGCTTTTCGCGCGCCATCACGGCGGCAGATTGATTTTGCGAATCGAGGACACCGACCTCAAACGCAACACCGAGGAAGCCGCGGCGGCGATTTACGAAGGTTTGAAGTGGCTCGATCTTAATTGGGATGAAGGGCCACATGTTGGCGGCGATTTCGGTCCGTATTTCCAAAGCCAGCGCACCGACATTTACGAGCGCTACTTAAAAAAACTTCATGACGGCGGCCACATTTTCGAAGATCAGGGCGCGTTACGTTTTCGTTCGCCGCGGGAACATGTGGTCGTGAGCGATCTTGTTTGTGGCAAAATCGATTTCGACCTGACCAATCCCGGAACCCATCCAGACATGACGGTCAGGCGACCTGACGGTTCCTGGATTTTCCATTTCGTCAACGTAATCGACGACATCGAGATGAAAGTGTCGCACGTGATTCGCGGTGAAGATCATCTTTCAAATACGCCGAAACATATCGAGCTGTATCGGGCGCTCGGCGCAACGCCTCCGCAGTTTGCACACATTCCGCTGATCCTGAACCGCGACGGTTCTAAAATGAGCAAGCGAGACGAGGGCGCGCGCCTTGTCACTTACATCGAGCAGGGTTACGTGCCTGAAGCCGTTCGCAATTATCTTTGCCTCCTTGGCTGGTCGCCGAAGGACAATCGAGAAAAAATCGACATCGAAGAAGTCGTCAAGCTGTTCGAACTGGGAAAAGTGAATCGTCGCAATGCGGCGTTCGATCTCGACAAATGTTTTTGGCTTAACGGCCAATACATCGCGCAAATGTCGCTCGACCGGTTCGTCGAACTCGGCCGTCCGTTTATTGAGAAAGCCGGGATTGCGGTCTCTGACGAAAAATATCTGCGCAGTGTCCTGGCAATCGTGAAAGAGAAGATCAAGCTGTTAAAAGATCTGCCGGAGTGGACCTCGTATTTCTTCACCGAAAATTACGAATTCGAATCGGCTTCTGTGGAGAAGGTCTTTGGCAAGCCGGAAGCGGCCGGGCATCTTGCGACACTGCGCGAAAAATTTAGTAAAGTGAACGACTGGAACGTCGGGAATCTCGAGTCCGTGCTGAAAAATTTAGCGCAAACAGTTGGCTGCAAAACCGGCGATCTCGTTCATCCCGCGCGAATCGCTGTTAGCGGTCGCGCCGTTGGCCCCAGCCTTTATCACATGCTTGAAGTAATGGGCAAACAGCGCGTTCTGGCTCGTTTCGATCGGATGCGAGCACAACTGGGCATCGAATGAAGAGGAATTTCGTTGTAGCCACGGTCCTCAGTCTGCGTGCGTCTTTGAGCCCCGACTGAACGAGGCGGCTACATCCTTTACATGAAAAGGAAACGCGTTGGCACGAAGAAAGTTTACACGCTCGCCGATCTGAAGAGGTGGGATAATAAGACAGTTCGACTCGGCGTTTTCGGCGATCCGGTAGAACACTCGCTTTCACCATCGATGCAGAACGCGGCCCTGATGCACTGCAACATCAACGCGCAATATGCGCGATTTCACATTTTACCTAACGAATTGCCGGAAGCGTTCGAACTCATTTCCACATTGGATTTCATTGGAATCAATTTGACGTTGCCGCACAAAATGGCTGCGTCTGCATTGGTGGATCGGCTGGACGACGACGGGAAACGGATTGGCGTGGTGAACGTGGTTAAGATCGAAAATGGCAAACGAAACGGTTTCAACACCGACGGTCGCGGTTTTGCGCGCGCGATCAGGGAAGAATTTTCTGTCGATCTCCGCGATCTACGAGTCATGATTTTAGGTGCCGGTGGTGCGGCACGCGCAATCGCCCTGCAATGTGCGAAGGAAAACTGCGAAAGGCTGGTCATTGCAAACCGCACATTCGAAAAGGGAAAGCTGCTGGCTGACGAGGTGCATGAGTTTTTTCAGGGGCCGAGAGTCTTAGGTCCGGTGCCGCGTTTACAGGCAATCGCCTGGGATGAACAGGCTTTTAGATTTCAAATCGCGAATGTCGATTTGATCGTGAACGCGACTCCGATTGGCTTGCGTGGGAGCGACCGGTCGCCGATTTCTGCGCGATTGATCGCGCCACACCTGATGGTTTACGACACCGTCTATTCAAGCGAGCGCACTCCCTTGGTTCTCGCCGCCTTGGAAGCAGGCGCTCGGGCTGCCGACGGACTTGCGATGTTGCTGCACCAGGGCGCGCTGGCATTTGAAATTTGGTTTGAACGCCAGGCGCCGCTTGAAGTAATGCGTGCTGCGGTTCGCTGGCCACGGCGGAGCCCGTTCGGGGCGGAAGCAGGCTAGGCATTTTCGCGCGCCATTTCCGCGCCGCGTTTGGTGGCTGCTTCAATAGCCGCAATCAAACTCGCGCTCGTTCCGAGCCTGTCCATCACTGCAAGTCCGGCAGCAGTGGTTCCTCCAGGAGTCACCACCATTTTGATCAACTCTTCCGGAGTCATTTTAGTTTCGGTGGCCAATTGGGCTGCGCCAAGAACAGTCTGAGTCGCGAGGCGCAACGCCATTTCCGGCGCGAGTCCCATTTTCTCGCCGCCTTGCGCGAGTGATTCGATGATTTTGTAGACAAAAGCCGGCGCGCTGCCAGCGAGTGCGGTGACGGTGTCGATCTGTTTCTCATCGACCTCCACGACAACGCCCAGGGCGTTGAAGATTTTCCGCGCAAGGTCGACATCTTCGCGGGTAGCGCGGTTTCCAGACGCAATGGCCGTCGCGGCCCGACAAATGGCCGAGGGGGTGTTGGTCAGGGCACGCATAAAACGCGCTTTCGCGATTGATTCCATCGCGCCGGTGCGAACTCCGGCTGCGAGCGAGATGACAAGCTTGTGGTCGATCTTTTGGGCGATTTCTTTAATGACATTCAGAACAAGGCCCGGTTTCACTCCGATGAAAATGGTTTCGGCCCTGTCCGCCAGATTGGCGTTGTCGTTTGCCAAGGCGATTCCGGCTTCGTCCAGCAGCGCGTTGCAGGTTTGCTCGTTTGGCTCGCGAATGACGATTTCGTGCGGTGAGCAAAATCCGGCCCGGATCAGGCCGCGAATGACAGAGCCGGCCAATTTGCCGGCACCGATAAAGCCGAGTGGATACGTTTGAGAAGGCATGCGTTTTCGTTACCGTAATTCATGGTAGCCGCTGCTGTCGATCTGGTTCAAGAATTGTGCGAACTGAAACAGAAGCGCAACGCCGTAATTCTCGCGCATAATTATCAGGTGCCGGAACTGCAAGACGTGGCCGATTTCGTCGGCGACTCGTTAGGCCTGAGCTTTGAAGCAAAAAAAACCGATGCCGATGTGATTTTGTTCTGCGGCGTCCATTTCATGGCCGAGACGGCGAAGATCATCAATCCTCGCAAGCGAGTGGTGTTGCCGGATTTGGAAGCAGGTTGCTCGTTGTCGGAATCCTGTCCGCCGGAAAAGTTGGAGGCGTTCATGAAAGCAAATGCCGACAAAAATTATTACGTCATTGCTTACATCAATTGCAGCGCGGGCGTGAAAGCGCAGGCGGACGTTATTTGCACGAGTGGCAACGCGGACAAGATCGTGCACGCCGCACCGAAAGACCGGAACATTCTTTTTGTGCCGGATCAAAATCTCGGCGGATGGGTGATGGAGCGGACCGGACGCAAAATGGATTTATGGCCGGGAAATTGTTACGTGCACGTCGAATTTACGGCGCGCAGCATCAATGGGATTCGGCAGGAATACCCGAATGCTCCGGTGGTAGCACATCCGGAGTGCACCTATGCCGTGCGGATGCTGGCCGACGAAGTCTGTTCGACCGAAAAAATGGTCGCGTTCTGCAAGAGTTCGCCGGCGCGCGAGATTATCGTGGTTACCGAAGCCGGGATGTTGCATCGATTAAAAAAAGAGATTCCGAGCAAAACCTTCATTCCCGGACCGACTGAAAATTGTTTCTGTGGTGAATGTCGCTTCATGAAAATGAACACGCTCGAAAAGGCGTACGATGCGCTTCTGGAGATGCAGCCGGAGATTGAGTTGCCGGAATCGATTCGAAAACGCGCTGAAGCGCCGATTATGCGAATGCTGGAGTTAAGTAAATAGGTCGATCATTTGTTGCTTCGCAGACGTGAATTGTTTTCGCTTGTCACTATTCACGCGTCACTTTTGACTGCTGACTAATGCAACGACCGTCTCTCTGGCCTTTGCTTGTCGTTTTGCTGCTTGGTCTCTTGTTTTTGAGAGAGCCTCGGTTCCAACGATTTGAAGAGACCTATCTGCAATGGCTAGCCAGAAATTCGCTCCCATCCGGTCCGCCAGTTCCGCTAACCATTGTTGAGATTGAAGGTCAATCTTCCCAGAAGCCGGGTCCGAATCAGCCGCGGCCGCTAGAACTCGCGCTTTTTTTTCAGGGACTTCTGGACTTTCAACCGACCGTAGTTGCGGTTGCGCCGATTTTAGACTGGAACGACCGCCAGAAAGAACAGGAGCAAATTTTTATCGATCAGGCGATGCGTATTCCGAAGCTGGTCCTTGGCGCGGAATTGACGGCCTCGGCAGACCCGGACGCGCCAGTTGCGGAAATTCCGGGATTCGCTCAGGTAAATGGCAAGCGCGGCGACATACCGGAATATTCCGGAATTGCGCGGCAACCGGGCGAAGACGTCCGCGTCATTTCGACTCTCGGATTTGTCAATCTTCCACGCGAAGTAGCGAACGATGTTCGGGTGCCGTTGCTCTTTCAATATCGAGGCGAAGTCATTCCGTCATTCGCTTTGCAGACTGTTTTGCTTTGGCTGCGCACCCCGCTCAATGAAGTTAAAATTGAGATTGGACGCACGATTTCGCTTCCAAACGGGACGAAAATACCAATTCGATCGGACGGCACTATTCTCATCAACCCAAGAATGGATCGTCGCGCGCGCCGGGTCAGATTAAACGAGCTCCTCCTGGCAGCGCAGCAGCACGAAAGCGGCGCGATCTCGACCGGCCTGGAAAATATTCATGACGAGCTCGTTCTGGCGGAAGAGACGAAGAGCGATCATTCGCCGGATTATTTCGCGGCCACCATTGCAACCATTCAAAGCGGGTTATTCGTCAGGCGGGTGAGCTGGATCTTCGATTGCGTCGTCATCGTGATGGTGGCGGCGCTCAGTGGCGCGGTCCGCCAATTTTCGCGGATCGACCTGGTTTTGGGCGCGATCGCTTTCACCGCTGGCTACGGGCTGCTTGATCTCGCAATCTTGTCGCGCTGGTCAATCTGGTTGCCCGGATTTCTGCCGGTCGGTGCGGCCTGGGTGCTCGTAATTTATTCACTCGTTCAACCGAAAACAAAGGATGCGCCGCGGACGGTTGCGATTGCGCCACCGCCGCCAGTGCCATGAGTGCGAAATCCGAATCAATTGAAACGCGCGTCGGGAGGCTGCAAGCGCCGGGGATTGTCGATCTCCATTTCGATCTCTTGATCGATCTATATGAGAAGCGCAATCGAACGGGCGTTTTGGTTTCGCATTTTCTGCCCGAGTTCGAGACGGGTGGCGTCGGCATTCTCGGAGTCGCAATCTATATCGAGGATCGCTACCTGCCAGAAATGGGGTTGCGCGTTGCGCTTGACCAAGTGGCGCGACTTTATGCCGAAGTCGAGCAAAGCGATCGGTTCGCGATTTGTAAAACGTTCGCGGAAATACAGCGCGCGCGCGGGGCCAACAAAATCGCGCTCCTCATCACGATGGAGGGAGTCGAGCCGTTGGGCGAAGACTTGAACTTGTTGCGCGCGTTTTACGAACTGGGTTTGCGGGTGGTCGGCCTGACGCACGCACGCAGAAACGCGGCTGGCAGCGGCGGTATTTTCAAGTCGAGCGGTTCGTCGAATGATGGACTGACCGCTTTTGGGCGCGATCTTGTCCGCGAATGCGAGCGCATCGGCATTCTGATTGATCTCGCGCACATCAATCCCAAAGGCTTCGAAGAGATTGTCGAGCTGACGACGAAGCCTTTGATTGTTTCGCACACCAACGCGCGAAAATTCTACGATATTGAGCGCAATATCAGCGACGAACAAATCAAACTAATTGGCCAACGCCGCGGCGTCATTGGCGTGAACGCAATTCTCGTCAGCGCCGATCGGCAGAAGAGTACGATCGACCGTTACATTGATCATATCGAACACATGATTGAGCTGATCGGCATCGATTGCGTTGGGATCGGGTTTGATTTTTGCGAATATCTTTTCCAGCAATTGCCGGAGTCGGTCCGGAAAGATTTAGCCGCGAAATTGACCACGCCGCATTTCATTCCGGATCTGACAAACCATTCCCATGCGCCAAATTTCACTCGCAAATTGATTGCCCGCGGTTTCGATGACGAGCAGATCGAAAAGATTTTGTATCGAAATTGGATGCGCGTTCTGGAAGAGCTGCTTTAGACAAGGCCGAGGGCGGGAAATTTTCTTCCAAGCACCGCCTGGCTCGGTGCTTTGAGCCACTGATCCAGCACCGTCCCGTAGACGCTACGGAAGTCAGTATTGAACTTCAAATCGCCGTGATCGAGATCGATCAGGCTGGGATATTTGCCGAACAAACCCGGCTTCACCGCGCCGCCGACAACGAACATTGGCGCGGCCGCGCCATGATCGGTGCCGCCATTGGCGTTTTCCTGAACCCGCCGGCCGAACTCGCTAAAGGTCATGAGCAAGACTCGATTGAAATTCCCTTGCTGTTTCAAATCGCTGATGAAGGCAGCGATCGCGTCGTTGAATTCCGTCATCAAACGTTCGTGACTGTTAATCTGGCCGGCATGAGTGTCGAATCCACCCTGGCTTGCATAATAGACTCGAGTCGACAGACCGCCCGCGATCATTTGCGCAATGATGTTCAAGCTGGCCGACAGCTGACCCGGTGGATACACGATGCTGGATTTGTATTTACGAGCGATTGCCAGGATTTTGTCGGAACTCAACTGCGCGTCGAGGGCGGTGCGCTGCAAAAAATCGAGTGTGCTCAGATCGCTTTTTGTTTTGCCAGCGATTGCACCGATCGACGCGCCACCATTGGCCGAGACGGCAGTTTCTTCGGTACCGCCGTTTTCATTTAATTGCCGAAAGAAAAATTCCTCCGCGCTCATTCGACCGTTGTTCGGCTCGGATGAGCGGAAACGAAACTGCTCCGGTCGCGAAAACGTGACGCCGGTTGGATTCTTCGCGGCGAACGCTTGTGGAGTTTCATCACCAATCGCGACGCCGACAGTTGGATCGGCGCCAGAACAGCAATTATCGAAATAACGGCCGAGCCAGCCGTCGCTCAAGTTGCGATCGGCATCGGAAGCGGTTTGCCAGATCTCAGTCGACCGAAAATGCGACCGATTTGGATTTGGATAGCCGACACCTTGTACAACCGCGAGATGGCCATCGTCGAACAAGGATTTCAGTCCGGTCAGTTTCGGGTTCAAACCGATGTAATTATCGATCCTGAGGATGTTTTCAGGAGCAAAGCGCAAGCGCGGTCGGGCGACGTGATAGGCGTCATCTGCATACGGCACTACCATGTTCAGTCCGTCGTTTCCTCCGGCCATCTGCAAAACAACTAAAACGGTTCCGTCTTTGCCGGTCACCGCCTGCGTTAACGAGTCCGCGGCCATCGCGTCGAGCGTGAAGAATGTTTTTTCCAGAAAAACAGGCAGTGTCCAGGTCGCGGCTGCGCCAAGCATCGAGGTGCGAAGAAATTTGCGCCGCGTTTGCAGTGTTGTTTTCATGATTTGTTTTTGTTAGGCCAATTGAAATTGTGGAGTGCTCATCATTAAATGCACGAGGCCGCGCATCGTCTCATCACTGGTGTCCGGTTTTCGCGCTTCCAGGTACTGCACGAAGGAGCTCGCTTCTTTCTCGGGTGACTGAGTCTGAAAAAACCGGACGCTTAAAAAATCAACCAGGTTCTTCGGTTTTTCGCGCAGATTGTCCGGCACAATTTTGGCGACGTCGACTGGCGCGCGCTTGATCTGCTCGGCCAGGTCGCCCGGTTGCATTCGAAATCCCGGCCCGGCCGCTTTTGCCCGCGCCGCCACTGCTCCGGGCGGCAGCATCGCATCTCCATTGATCAAATAATTCGCGAAGTTGTAGCGGAATAACAAGGTCGATGTGCTGATCCAGGCTTTGCCTCCATCCCAGCCCTTCACATTTGGCGGCGCGAAGAGAATCTGCCCCATTTGGCGCATCGCATTTTGCACAACGATTGGCGAAGGAAGCGGCGCCCCAAGCAGTTTGGAAGTCTGGATAATATATTGGACCGGACTTTTGATCTGACTGCCCATCGCGCGATTGGAATAAAATTCAGCCGAACTGAAGACTTCCTGCATGACCGGACGCATCTCGTAATTGTGCGCGCGGATGCTGCTCGCGATTGCATCAACAATCGCCTCGGAAGGCTCGTCTTCGACGAAAAAGCGCCACAATTTTCGGCCGATGAACTGCGCGCACGCCGGCTTGCTGACGAGAATATTAATGATGTCGTCGCCATTGAGTCCGCCGCTGCGCCCCATAAAATTTTTCGAGCCGAGATCCTGTTGCAGCGGCGCGAACCGAAATTGCTGGGTCGTCATGTCGACCCGGTAACCGGTAAACGCCCGCGCCGAAGCGCGAATGTCGTCCTCGCTGTAGTTCCCAATCCCGACTGTGAACAGTTCCATCAATTCGCGCGCCCAATTTTCGTTTGGATGCTCTCGTCGGCTTTGTTCAAGATCGAGATAGATCATCATCGCCGGATCGCGGGACATTTTCTTTACCAATGTGGCGAAATTACCGAGAGCGCTCCGGCGCAGCGTGTCGTTTTGCAGCCAGAGCCAGTAAGCATCTTTCACTTTCTGTACGCTGGTGGCGAAATGGCCATGCCAGAACAGGGTCATTTTTTCGAGCAGCGGCGCCGGTCCGTTCATCATTCGCTCCAGCCACCAGCGGCGAAGATCAAGAATGTTGTCGCCTTCCATCATCCGGACGGCGCGTGCTTTCCCCTGAAAATTCTCGCCGCGATCCTTTGCCGCCTTAATCTCCATCCGCTGTGCCCGAATGTTTCGCGGATGCGCCCATGCGGGCGGCGGCACGTTTGCGGCATCAGAATTTACATCGATCAGGTCACGAACTGCCAACGAAAGGCCCTTTTTCCTGGTGGCTTCAATCTCATCCGGCGTTCCGCCAAACGACGCGCGATTGAGAAGATGAGCCGCCGTCGATTCATTCCATTGTGAAAGCGATAGGCGTGTCAGCATGTTTATTGAACCGATTGGCTGGGGAACGGTTTCGTATTAATTGAGCTTCCGGTCCTGTTACTCTAGACGCGTTGGCGACAGTTTTGGTTACATCAATCTGAAATCTGAGGCGCCTTTGAAATTTACCAATCTTACTCGCCACACCGAAATTGGCGCGAACGCTTATTATATTGAAGCCCGCGGCAAGCGGCTCGTGCTCGATTGCGGAATGCATCCAAAGTTCGAAGGCGACGAAGCGCTGCCAAATTTGAAAGCGCTGCTAGACCGACAACTCGATGCAATCATCATTTCGCATTCGCATCAGGACCACATCGGGACTTTGCCGGTGCTGATGCGACGTCAGCCGCATGCGCGCGTTTTCATGACTGAGGCGACAGCGGAAATCGGCAACACGCTGCTCCATAATTCAGTCAACGTCATGACCCGGCAACGCGAAGAACTGGGCACGACTTTGTATCCGCTTTTCACTCATCGTGAAACGGATCGCGCCAGCGATTTATGGCAATCGTGTCCACTGCGGCAGCAGATCATGCTTACTGGCGAACGCGCTTCGGTGCGCGGAAACGACGCACTCACCTTCGAATTTTTCGATGCGGGTCACGTCCTCGGTTCCGCCGGCATCCTGCTCCGTGCCGAGGGGAGAACGATTTTCTATACCGGCGATGTAAATTTTGATGACCAAACGATCGCGCAAGCGGCCATGTTTCCGGAGGAGGGAATCGATATCCTGATCATGGAATGTACCCGAGGAGACGTGGCGTCGCCTCCGGATTGGAGCCGCGCGAGTGAAGAGCAACGCCTGGCGCGCGCATTGCAGGAGGCGTTTGAGCGGGGTGGCTGCGTTTTGATTCCAGTGTTTGCGCTTGGCAAAACCCAGGAAGTGCTCGCGATGTTGTATAAATTTCGCCGTGAAAACCTGCTGCGCGATTTTCCAATTTACATCGGCGGACTAAGCGCAAAAATCACCGAAATTTACGATCGGCGGGCGCAGATGACCCGACGGCAACTGCCGCGCCTACAGTTGTTAGGCGAGTTGAGCCCGTACGTCTTGAATGGCCAAACGATTCACGATTCGCCCGCGCGCCCCGGCCGGGTTTACGCACTCTCAAGCGGAATGATGACACCGAAAACGCTCTCAAATATTTTTGCGCGGCGAATCATCGAAAATCCACGGCATTCCATCTTTTTCGTCGGATACTCCGACCCAGAATCTGGCGCTGGAATTTTGAGAAGTTCGTCGCCGAACCAGTCGATTCGGATCGATCCGGATGAACCGGCTCAGCGCGTCCGCTGCCACCTCGATCAATTTCAATTCAGCGCTCACGCGTCGC
>DASPUI010000097.1:0-4137 GCA_035622995.1 Chthoniobacterales bacterium | reverse complement strand
TCCGCAGCGCTGATTAACTCGCTGTTTTGCAAAATGTGAAATGGCGGACGGTCGGCCGCTTCGGCCTGTCTTTCACGCCAATTCCACAGCTCGCGCAATACCGCCGCCGCCGGGCCACGCAGCGCTCCCGCCCCCGAAATGCGCCACGCCTCATCGGCCACCCGGGTTCGATCGATCGCACTTAGCTCAAGCGCGCGCCGGCACGATTGCCGAAACCATTCCACCCGCCCGCGTTGATTTAGTTCCTCTTCCAGTTTCGTCGCCAATCCGAGCAAATAATGCGTGTCATTGATTGCGTACGCCACCATTCGGGCGGACAAAGGGCGCCGCGCCCAGTTCGCCTTTTGCGAGCCTTTGGCAAGATCGACGTTGCAGAACCTTTTAACGAGCGCAGCCAGACTGAATTCGCGAATTCCAACTAAGCGAGCTGCGATCACGGTATCAAAAATTCGCTTCGGAACAAAATCAAGGCTGCGTCGGAGCAGGCGAAGATCGAAATCCGCGCCATGCAGGACGATTTCTTTGTCTGCCAACGCAAGGCAAAGCGGAGCGAGGTCAATTGTTGCCAAAGGATCGACCACAAAATCTTTTCCCGCCACGCTGACTTGCAGCAGGCAAAGCTTTTCTCGATAACAATGCAGACTGTCCGCTTCGGTATCGATCGCCACACGCTCGGCCGCCTTAATGTCTGAAAGCGACTGGGACAGTTGCGCAGCGTTCGCGATCACTTCAATCCCGCCAACAGCAATTCCGCATTCGTTTTCGTGGCCTGGAGGTTATCGAGCAATTTCTCCATCGCCTCGATCGGCGGCAGTGCGGCCATCGTCTTGCGCAACAGTTGCACCCGCTCCCACTCATCCGGATGATAAAGCAATTCTTCGCGGCGGGTGGCTGATTGCAAAACATGAATCGCCGGATACAGGCGCTTTTCCTGCAACGAACGATCAAGGTGTAGTTCCATATTTCCGGTGCCTTTAAATTCCTCGAAAATTAATTCGTCCATTCGGCTACCGGTTTCGATCAGCGCCGTGGCAAGAATGGTCAGGCTGCCGCCCTCTTCGACGTTCCGGGCAGAGCCGAAAAATTTCTTCGGCTTGGTCAACGCCTTGGCCTCGACTCCGCCGGACATGATGCGCCCTTTGCTCGGCTGCAAATTATTGTAGCCGCGCGATAGCCGGGTCAGGCTGTCGAGCAGGATTACCACATCTTTCTTCAATTCCACCAATCGCTTGGCACGTTCGAGCGTCAGCTCCGCGACCTGCACATGCCGATGCACGCTTTCGTCAAAATTAGAATGGTAAATCTGGCAATCGATCTCGCGCTTCAAATCGGTCACTTCTTCCGGCCGTTCATCAACCAGCAGCAAAATCAGAACAATCTCCGGGTGATTCGCCCGAATCGCTCTCGCAATTTCTTTTAGCAAAATCGTTTTGCCGACGCGTGGTGGCGCAACGATCAGACCGCGCTGACCACGACCAAGCGGGGCCAACAGATCGACTGCCCGCGCGCTGATCGAATTCGTCTTCGCGTTTTCCAGCATGATGCGGCCCTGGGGAAATTGCGGTGTCAATTTCTCGAAATCGGGTGGCTCACTCCATTGCTCAACTGGCTTGCCCTCAATTGAAACGATCTGGTCGAGGACCAGGCCTCGCTCGCGATCGCGCGGCAATCGGACCGTTCCGGAAATTTCCTGCGCCGGTCGCAAATGAAATTCCTGAATCGTAGCGCGGGACACGGATATATCCTCCGGAACGGACAGGAAATTTAATTGCGGCCAGCGGAGGAACCCAAACGATTCGCCGGCATAATCGAGAAAACCTTCGGCCGTCACCTTTGCACCGCGACCAAGCGCCGCCCGCACAAGATCAAGAATGTGATGATGACGGGTCCGCGCCGGCTGCAAATACAAGCCGAACTCGCGCGCAAGCGGCGCGAGCGATTCGGATGAAAGAAGCTCGTTCAAATCGAGATCGCGCGGCGGCGGAGCGGCGGCGACAACCGCCGTGGCAGTCTCGTCCGAGGTCGCCGGAGGCGGATTGGGTGCGCTTTCGTTCGTTAGGCCTTCGTCCATTTTTCCTGTTGCCAAAGATCCACCAGCAATTTCGCCTGTTCGGCCAGCACGGCGCGGCCGCCGTTGTTCCAGACAACGTGATCGGCCCGTTTCATTTTTTCTTCCAGCGGCATTTGTGATCTGATCATTGCTTCGGCCGTCGCGCGATCGAGCTTGCTTCGCTCGAGAAAATTCGCGAGCTGGACATCCGGCGAACACGCAACCACCACCACTCGGTCGCACAAGGTTTCACCACCGGTTTCATAAAGAAGTGGAATGTCTGCGAAGAAATAATCGGGAGATTGGCGATGCGTTTCCGCTTCCGCGCTCCATTGGCGGCGAATCCGCGGATGGAGAATTTTTTCGAGCGCGTTTTTCTTCGCGCTGTCTGCGAAGACTATCGCTCGAAGAGCCACTCGATTCAAGTGGCCGTTGGCAAAAATCTGATTTCCGAACGCGCCAACCAGCTCGCGCCTAACCTCTTCAAGCTCCACCAGTTCGCGCGCGGCCCGATCCGCATCGAAAAATCTCGCTCCCGGCAAAATATCGCCCAGACATTCGCAGAAGGTCGATTTCCCGGTTGAAATTCCACCCGTGATTCCAATCGCAGGCATGGGTAGTCATTTCGGACGCCGACCGTCGGAGATCCTACTTCTTATACATCGGCGTCTCTGGCAACACCGGAGGCGAAACGGTTTCCTGTTCCTCCTCCTCTTCGGACTGATTGGTCAGCTGGCCTCCCGGGTTCACAAGATGCGCCGTAACGAAAATGATCAGGTTGGTTTTGATATGCTGATCAGTGTTGGTG
This sequence comes from Chthoniobacterales bacterium, assembly GCA_035622995.1. Lineage (GTDB taxonomy): Bacteria > Verrucomicrobiota > Verrucomicrobiia > Chthoniobacterales > UBA10450 > DASPUI01. Next base: position 1,279 of record DASPUI010000097.1, on the reverse strand, counting down.
CGGAAAAGTCGCCCAACAATCGGGATATCGCCAATGATCGGCGTGCGATCCTCGACCTTCTGGACGTTCTCGCTCATCAATCCACCGAGGACGACGGTTTGACCGTCCCAGACACTCACGCTCGTCGTAACCTTCCGTGCGCTGAAAATCGGCTGATTGATTACGTTCGGAGTGAGGACGGTGCTCGTGGTCAACAAAGTCCCCGTGATCGGGTTAACTGCGGGTGGCGCTAAGATTGGACTGCCATAATTGATGAACCCTTCGAACTCGACCACTTGCGGCACCAGGTTCAGATCTATCGTGATGCCATCCGGACCGACGACTGGTTCTACTTCGAGAGTTACCCCGGTATTCCTCGTCTCAAAAGCGGTTGGAGTTGTCGGCGTGATTGGAACGGTGGTCGTGCCGCCGACCGTCCCACTCGTGCTGCCCACCGTCTGCGGAATTTGGGGCGGCTGAAATTGTGTGGGATAACGAAATTCGCGGACAATTTCAATCACCGCCCGCTGGCCGCTTTTGGTTGTGACACGCGGCGACGACAGGAGATCGACCCCTTTTTTCTGATTGAGCGCGCGAACCACCACCTGAAATTGTGGGTTCGTCATAACACCGGCGAGACTGAAGATGCCGGGCGCCACACTCGATGCACCCATCGACGGAAACAACAGGGCATCAATCGCGTTCGCCGTAATGGCGAGGTTGCCACTGCGATTGCCAGCGGTCACTGGGTATTGGCCGGCTATGGGAAACGGATAATCAGCCGGATTCGTTGCCGGCGCTGTGCCGGAGGATCCTCCTGCGCTAAAAACGCCGCTGTTGCCATACTGGAACGGACCGAGGAGCCAGTCGAAACCCAATTCCTTCAGATTATTCTGAGTGATCTCGACAAATTTCGATTCAATTTCAACTTGCTTCGGACCCGACACATTGGCCTGCTCAACCAGCGCATCCACCAATTCCAAATTGTCCTGGGTGTTGCGAACGATCAGCCGGCTGCTTTGCGGAAGAAAGTTCGCGCTCGCTCCAGGCGGAAACGGCACGCCTTGGCTCTCAAGAAAATCCTTCGCAGTTTCGCGTGTCACGAGTTGATGACCCCCAGTCGATTCCTGGGTGTCTTTGGCTGTGCCACCAGCAGTTGTCCCGCCGGTTTTATACGCTCCTTGCGACAGCGCTGAAGCGCCGAAATTGACACTGCTGCTGATGAATCCGGGTGGGACGCGATATTCTTTAGTGATCAAGTCGTTGCTCTGCTCGCTCAGCGGGATAATCGAGACGGCGT
>DASPUI010000096.1:0-9816 GCA_035622995.1 Chthoniobacterales bacterium | reverse complement strand
GTCGCCATCCATAACTGGAAGGAAGAAATCCAAAATCACCAGCGCAATTTGGTCGGCGGCTCTTTGATAAATCTTCAATGCTTCGAAGCCATCACGCGCGATGATGACCTTGTACCCTTCTTCTGCCAGCAATTCGGCGGCGATTTCCGCCTCGTCCGGTTTATCCTCGACCAGCAAAAGATATTCGCGATTGCCTTTTGGATTTTTGATTTGGACGTCGGGTGCGAGCTTCAACTCGGATTTGCCGTTTGGTTTAGGAGTTGAGCGACTCCCTTGTTGCTGCGACGCAGCAACGCTGTCCGACAGGCTTGCCGGCGTGGGCGGCGCGACAACGCTAAAAACGGCTCCAGCACTTCGCGCTGCCGCGCCTTCGAAAATCTTGTTCGTAACTCGGTCGAAAAGCGCCTGCGATGCCTTTGATGCCTCCGCGACTCGCTCGTTCAGAAGATCGACATAATTGTGCTCATCTTTGTGGCGTCGGATCAGATCAGCATAACGGGAGACCTGCTGTACGAGAGAATTCAAATCGGTAGACGTCGCCGCGATCCACTTCAGATCTTCCTGGTTCAACATAAGTCAATCATCCGTAACCATGGCCGCTCGCGGGACGTCCATCTCGGCAGCGGGTTCACCGCAAAGAAAAACGGCACGTGGGCGGGTGGCTAACTTTCCCTGTTCCAGCACGGCCTATGCCGCTTCGGACCTAGTACCGACGCATTGTTGTCCGGTCGCGCTGTGACAAGCTTCGATCGCGCTGCCCGAGCTTACGATTCGAACCGGATTTTTTGTCGGATTGGGTCTCGCCTTCGTCTCGGGCGCATTTTTGGTCTGTTTATGGCAACCCGACCGTCAGGTGAATCGGCACGCGGCAAGTTTGCTCTATCAGATTGAAACGAGAAATTGGACGGGCGCGGGGATCAATGGTCATTTCCCCAGTGCGTGACGCAGTTGTCGCGTCGCCAATTCCACGTCATGGGTGGTTGGATTGCAGAGTAAAATCCCGCGCAACTTGTCCCCTTGATAATATTTGAGCACGAATTTCTTCTTGGCATACGTGCCGGTGGAATCGATTCGTGTCGGCTGAATGCTAAAGTCGCCGACAAAGTGCATTGTTAAATCGAACATCTCCGTCCAAAAATAAGGAATCTGCTCATAGCGAATCCGCTTTTTCCCGGTCATGTTCGCTCCGGCGATCAGCCCTTGTTCGCGTGCATTTTCCCAGTGCGTTTGCCGCCGCACGCCGCCCATCAATCGATCGGGGTAAAATGCCAGATCGCCGACCGCGTAAAATCCCTTTTCTTCCGTTTCGAGATAATCGGTCACCGGCGAGCCATGCGGCCCCGAAAGTGGAGTATTGCGCACCAGATCCAGATTCGGTTCGGCCCCGCACGCGACCACGGCTAAACCGGCCGGCACCCGATTGCCACTCTTGGTCTGAATGTTTCGCAAAACGGTCTTGCCTTCGAAACCGTTGAGGCTTTCGCCCATCAACATCGTAATGCCATGCTTCACGAAATATTCCGTCAGCCAGCCGCCGGTTTCCGGATCGAGATAACGGTTGAGCAGATAAGCATTTCGGTGCATCACGCTCACTTTCAGTTTCATCATCCGCAAACTGGCAGCCGCTTCACAGGCCAGCAATCCACCGCCGACCACCATCACCGTCTTCTCCAGGTTCGCCATCTCTCGCAGCGCGAGCGCGTCGCGAATATTGCGCAGATAAATAACATTACCCAGATTTACCCCTGCCACCGGCGGCCGCACCGGGCGGCTGCCCATCGCCAGACAGGCCTTCTTGAATTCGATGCTTTCCCCGTTGCCTAGCACCGCCAATCTGCGGTCGATGTTTAACTGGGCCACCAGCGTTCCCAAACGAGTCTCGATTTTGTGCGCATCGTACCAATGCGCGTCGTGCTGCTGGATCTTCTTAACTTGCGGGTCTTTTTCTCGCAGAAAGCTCTTCGATAAGATCCAACGCTTGTAAGGGTGAAAGGTTTCCGCTCCAACGATGGTTACGCTGCCGCGCTTGTCGTATTTGCGCAGGCCCTCGCAAGCGCTGGCCCCTCCGATGCCGGTTCCAATAATCAGGTAGTCTCGTTGGATCATGTCCGAAAGCTCGGACGATAAAAATCAATTCCCGCTCTGGCGAGGGAAAAATTCAGATCATTTGGCGGTTGGCGAAGATTTGCCTGAGCTTTCGCCGGAATGAATGGGCCTTGTAGGAGCGAAAATTTAAAAATCATTGCTTTTGCCGGAAACTTCGTCCGGCAAATTCCGTAGAACATCTTGAAGGGCGGCCGTTCCCCCAAAGAGAAGGGATTGCGCGCGGGTGAGGTTACCGCGCGCGCCCTTCTTAATTTCGAACCTATAGAACGAACGGAATAATACGCTTCACGCGCCGCTGATAGGCAGGGTATTGATCCGGGAATTGCTCGAGCATGAGTTTTTCCTCATCTCGCAGTTTTATCCAGAAACTGGCGAAAACGAGTGCCAGCGAAAGCAATCCCGCGATGCGGCCCGTCACGATGACGGTCGCGAAGAGCATGGTCATTAATCCGGTGTAAATCGGATGACGCGTCCAGCGGTAAGGTCCCCCTTGAATCAATTCATGTCCTTCCTTGAAGGTGATGTTGCCGCTCCAGTTGCGCCCAAGCGTAAATCGCGCCCAAAACGCAACCGCGACGCCGGCAATGCATAAGAAGATTCCAGCCCATTCAATCGAATCAGTTTTTGGAATCACCCGGAGATTGAGTGGAAACGGCAAGCGATCTCCGTTCATCAAAAGCAGATATCCGACGACCAGAAGGACCCAATAACGAAGCCGCTGCGTTCTGCTTTCGCGGTAAACCGCCCGTTTGGTCAATCCCGCCGCCGCCAGCCAAACAATGCAGAAGGTGATCCAGCAACCAGCGATGATGTTAATCGCTACAAAATAGAACGGCATGTTTTTGTCGTTGCGGTTACAATTTTTCCTTCAACAGGCTTGCCGCAAGTTGCAGTGCCGATTCACTTTTTCCTCCGAGCATGCGCGCAATTTCTTCCCGACGAGCTTTGCCGGTGACTTCCTCCAAACTTGAAAACGTGCGGCCGCGCGCGACTTTTTTAGTTACGACAAAATGAGAGAATGCCCTCGCGGCAACCGGCGCAAGATGCGTGATGCAAATCACCTGATGATCGTGGCCGAGCGCCCGCATTTTTGCGCCCACCGCGTGCGCGATTTCACCGCCAACGTTCGTGTCGATCTCGTCGAATACCAGCAACGGAATTGAATCGTGTGCCGCCAGCGCAGATTTTACCGCCAGCATTACGCGTGAGATTTCGCCGCTCGAAGCAATCGTCCGTAACGGTTTCAATGGTTCGCCTGGATTGGGAGAAAAAAGCAACTCGACCGAATCGAAACCGCTCGCGCGCGGTTCGTCCAGCGCACTCAGCCTTGCTTCAAACTCCGATTGCTTAAATCCGAGATCGACCAGGTTTTTGCGAACGGTTTCGGACAGCTTGGGCGCGGCTTTCACTCGTAGTTTGCGCAGCGCATCGCCGGCCCGATTCATCTGCACTCGAACTTTCTCAATCTCCTTCGCAAGCCGTTCCAACTCCGCGTCGCGTCCTTCGATTTTGCTCAGGCGCTCGCGGGCGCGCTCGGCGAACTGGATTATCTCGGAGATCGAAGAACCATATTTGCGCTTCAATGTTTCAAATAACGAGACGCGTTGCTCGAGTGCCGCCAGTTGCTCGGGGTCAAGATCGAGCTTCTCGGCGTAATTGGAAAGGAACCGCGCAATTTCACCCAGCTCAACCACGGCGGTTTCGTGACCGGTGACAAATTGCGCGACCGAACGGTCGATCTTCTCCAATTCGCGCAACAGGCGCTGCGTTTCCGACAATTGCGAAAGGACGGACCCCTCAGCTTCCGAAATCTTGCTCGCGATGGCGTTTGCCAGCTCGATCAGACGTTTGCTGTTGCTGGCGAGCCGGTAACGGGATTCAATCTCTTCTTCTTCTCCAGGATCGAGATTGGCTGCCGAGATTTCGCCGATTTGGTGCCGCAACAGATCGAGCTCTTGTTCACGCGCCGTCTCGGCCGTGTTCAGCGCCCCATGCTCTGCCATTGAAAGCTGAAGCTGTCGAAAATGCTTTCGATATTCGGTCAATTGTAGATTTGCGCGCGCAAACGAATCGAGAAGTTCAAGCTGCTTGTCGGGCGAGAGCAGTGACTGGTGATCGTGCGGCCCATGAAGATCAACCAGTTCGTCACCAAGATTTTTCAAAATCGACAATGTCGTAGCCGAACCGTTGATAAATTGCCGGTTCGCTCCGCTCGCCGAGAGCGTCCGTTTGATGATCAATTCGCCGTCGCCTGGCTCGATCCCGGAGTCGTCCAGCTGCGCGCTTAACTTTTGCAAGCCGTCCCCTTCAAAGATTGCCTCAACCGTGCAGGTTTCGGCGCCGGTTCGGATTAACGATTTGTCGGCGCGTTCTCCCAGTAGAAGTTGGAGCGCACCGATGATGATTGATTTTCCCGCTCCGGTTTCTCCGGTAACGGCGACAAATCCGGGTCCGATTTGCCATTCGAGCTCTTCGACCAGCGCCAGGTTCTTGATTCGCAGCAAATTGAGAACAGCAGACATTTGAGAAGTTGAGTGGCGGAAAGGTTGAGTTGAAGCTGCCAGCCAGCTTGCCAATTCAACTCTCAACGCTCAACTCTCAACTAGCGCTGACCTTTCTCGGCACAGGAACTTCCCAAGGCGTGCCGATGATCGGCTGTGACTGCGCCGTCTGCCGATCTCCCGATCCACGGGACAAACGGTTGCGTTCGTCCATCTACATCGAGACGCCAGAATGCGCATTCGTGGTCGATACCGGCACCGATTTTCGGACCCAGGCGCTTCGGGAAAATATCCGGCGGGTCGATGCGGTCATTTTTACGCACTCGCACACCGACCACATCATGGGTTTTGACGATCTCCGACGCTTCGCTTACGCGCGAGGTTATATGCCGGTTTACGCTTCGGCCGCAACCATGCGCGACCTCGAACGCGTATACGAATTTGCATTTAAAGGACTAAATCCTTTCCCAGGCTATCTGAAACCGGAACCGCACGTGATTGACGGAACATTTGAGCTTGGCGCCACCACGATCACGCCATTGCCGGTTCCGCATGGGCACACAGTTGTGCAGGGCTATCTGTTTTCCCGCGAAGGCCGAAAACTGGCCGCTTACCTGAGCGATTGTAGCGGCGTGCCGGACAAGATTGTCGATCTCATCCGCGGGGTGCAGGTTCTGATTATCGATGCTCTCCGCGATCAGCCGCATCCGACTCACTTGAGCGTCGGCCAGGCTCTCGAAGTCGCGAGACAGGTGCAGCCAAACGAAACGTATTTCACTCACATCGCGCACGAATTGCCGCAATCGGCTGAAACACGACTTCCTCGCGGGACAAAGATCGCGTACGACGGGTTGAAAATCTCGTTCAAATGAATCGTCGATTTTTGTTTGCGATCCTGATCGTGTTTGGAGCCGATGCTTTGGTCTACGCCGATCAGCCGTTAGCCCCGGCGACGATTGTCATTTTCAACAAAGACGCGCCTGACTCCGTCGCGCTCGCCAGATTTTACGCGCAGCAGCGCGGGATCCAGCGCGACCATCTTGTCGGGCTGGCATGTTCGTTCGACGAAGAAATTGGTCGCGACGAATACGACGTCACCATCGCAAATCCGCTACGTGAGATTTTCGAAAAGCGGAATTGGTGGACGCTCCGAACCACGGACGGCAAAAAAACGGTCACTGCCACCACCATCCGATTCGTGGCAGTGATCAAAGGCGTGCCGCTTAAGGTGCGGCCAACGGCGACGCCCTATCCGGGTGACGAGCCGGGGACGGGCCCAATCAACACTCGCAATGAGGCGTCAGTCGATTCGGAGTTGAGCGTGCTCGGTTATTTTTCGCCTCGAATTTCCGGTCTTGTTGTGAATCCGTATTTTCAAAGTTACCGGGCAATCACCGAGTTTGAGGATCCGGCGCTCTTACTCGTCGGCCGGCTTGATGCGCCGACCGTTGGGACCGTGCGTCGAATGATTACCGATGCGATTGCCGCGGAAAAGAATGGCCTGTGGGGGCGTGGCTACGTCGATGCGGCGCACAATACGGCGCCCGGCTTCGAAATTGGCGATAAATGGATGGCCGATATCCAACAGCAACTTCGCAAAACAGGCATTCCGGTCGTTTTTGAAGATACGCCGGCGATTTTTCCGAGTGGTTATCCCATGTCCGACTGCGCCCTTTATTATGGTTGGTATTCGAGCGGTATTTCCGGGCCGTTCATGCAAGTGGATTTTCGATTTGCGCAGGGCGCGGTAGCTGTTCATATCCATTCCTATAGCGCGACCAGTTTGCGCGATCCCGGTGCAAATTGGGTCGGACCGCTTCTGGCGCGCGGTGCGACCGCCAGTTTGGGCAACGTTTATGAGCCGTATCTGCAACTCACAACCCATCTCGATATTTTCAACGATCGTTTGCTGCATGGATTCACTTTTGCCGAAAGCGCCTGCATGGCGACCCTCGGCCTTTCATGGATGAACGTGGCAGTGGGCGATCCGCTTTACCGGCCGTACGCGTCGTGGATGCAAATCGATTCGGCGCGGGATTCCGGCCGGAGCGCCAGCGTTTGGAAAATGTACCACGATTTCGCGGTCAAAAATTCGTCATTGCCGCCGGCAGATTATCGCCTCCAAATGCGGCAGGTGGCGCTGCGCACGCGCAACGGCCCGATGATCGAAGATCTTGGTTTAATCGAAATGCAGGAGGGCAATTTCGTCACGGCGACGAATTATTTCCAAATGGCCCGCGGTTGCTACAGCAAGCGGGACGACATTATGCGCGCCGTGCTGGAGGAAGCGGACGGCTGGATCAAACAGAAAAAACCGAAACGCGCGCTCGAACTGGTTCGCAGCACGCTGCGAATCGTTCCCGATACGCCGGCTGCGCCCCTGTTACGACAAATCGAACAAGAAATCATCGCGCCACCACCACCGCCTGTGCCGCCCACAGCTTCCCCCACTGCGCCTTAATCCTGCGCGCGCCGGATGATGCCGCGCTCTGTTTTTTCGATGAAATCGATGATCTGGGCGATCTCTTCGTTTTGCGGCAATTCTTTCCGGATAGCTTCGATTGCCTGAGCGGTATTCAGTTTTGCACGATAAATCAGGCGGAATGCTTCCTTGATTGTTTTGATTTTTTCCGGCGGAAATTTCTTTCGCTCCAATCCGACCTGGTTGATTCCGCGAATTTCTGCCGGGTTTCCGTCCGCGATCATGAACGGAGGAACGTCCTGCACGATTTTGGAACAACCGCCAGTGATCGCAAATCGGCCAATCCGGCAAAATTGGTGGACTGCGGTCAGTCCGCCGATCACGGCGTTGTCGCCGACTTGAACGTGACCGGCGAGCGTGCCGTTGTTGGAGAAAACGACTTCATCGCCCACGGTGCAGTCATGACCGACGTGACTGTAGGCCAAAAAATGTCCGCGGCTGCCGATTCGGGTTTTGCCATCGCTCATCGTGCTTCGATTCACGGTCACGAATTCACGAAAGGTGTTGTCGTCGCCGATCTCGAGATGAGTTGGTTCGCCTTTATATTTTAAATCCTGCGTTCGCTGGCCGATCGAGCAGTAGGAATAAAATTTATTCCTTGCTCCCGCGCTCATCGGTCCGTCGAGCGTGACGTGGTGCTGTAACCAGCAATTCTCGCCGATCACTACGTCCGGCCCGATTACACAATACGGGCCGACAACTGAGCCCGGACCGATTTTCGTTCCGGAATCGATGATCGCAGTCGAATGAATCTGCACATCGCTCATCGATCGAGAAACGTGAACATTAGTTCGCCTTCGGAAACAACCGCGTCATTCACAACGCAGTGACATTTCGCTTTGGCCAGCCGCTCGCCGCGATGCTTGGTCAACTCGGCGTGGATGAACATGGTATCGCCGGGAAAGACTGGTTTTCGAAACTTCACATCATCCGCGCTCATAAAATAACCGATGCGACTGCTGGTCTTGGCGAGTTTGAACAAGAGCAGACTCGCGACTTGTGCCATCGCTTCCACCTGCATCACTCCCGGCATCACTGGATGGCCGGGGAAATGCCCCGCAAAAAACGGTTCATTGATCGTCACCGATTTAAGTCCGATGCATTTTGTTTCGCCTTCAAAGCCGATGATGCGATCAACCATCAAAAATGGGTAACGATGCGGCAAAATTTGCATGATTGTTTCGGAATCGAGCCCGCCCTCACCGCGTGGGACCGCGCGCGGCACGGCCAGCGCATCGCGGCGAGATTGCTCGCGCGCGATTGCCCGCGCCACTTCGGCGTTGGCCGCGTGACCAGGCTTTACCGCGACGACATGGCCGCGGACGCGCACGCCGGAAAGAGCGAGGTCGCCAACGATATCGAGAATTTTGTGCCGGACGAATTCGTCCGGAAAACGCAACGTCTCTTTGCTCAGAACGGCATCGCCACGAACCACAATCGCGTTTTCAAGACTTCCGCCCTTGATCAAATTTTTTTCCATCAACGCCTCAACATCTTCGTAATAAACGAACGTCCGGGCCGGCGCGATTTCCCGCTCGAAGATTGCCGGGGTAATTTCCGTTGATAAATATTGGGTGAAACGGTTATTCGGCCCGGCCTGGGTGCAGGAAATGCGAAATTCATCGGCCGGAAGCAAAATGAGCAGAGCACCAGACTTCGATTCCATGTGCATCGGCTCGCGCACATGAAAAAACTTCCGCGGCGCTTCCTGTGGTTTCAGACCGGCACGCTTGATCAAATCGACATAGACCTGGGCACTTCCATCACCGATTGGCGGTTCGTTTGCGTCCATTTCGACCAGCGCGTTGTCCACTCCCATCGCGGAAAGAGCGGCCAGAACGTGCTCGACCGTGTGCACCCGGACCGAGCCTTCACCGATCGTCGTCGCGCGTTCGACGGTCTTTAAATTCTCAATCCTTGCATCAATCGTCGGTTCGTCCTGCAAATCCTTGCGTTTGAACTTTATTCCGTGGTCGACCGGCGCCGGTTGCAATTTTAACGAAACTTTTTCGCCTGTGTGGAGCGAAGTTCCGCTAAATCCGGCAGCTTTGGCGAAAGTTTGTTGAAATTCAGGAGCAGCCATCGAGATAACTCACCATCGCTTGCGTCGTCATGGCGTTCGTGTCAAGCGCCGTTCTTACCATTGCGCTCACTTCAGCTCGAAATCGCCGCAATCGAACGCCATCATCTTGCTTGCGCCCGTAACGCGAAATTCACGTGTCACCGGGTCGTGACCCAGAAATGCTGCGAGGGATTTGTCAGGTCGTTGAACCAAAAATAGATCGCTTCCAATGTTCTCGGACCGGGCAATTGTTCGGAGCGGCAAGCCGTCGGTCGTCTTTAAATAGGCGCTTTGGTTGTCGGAGCCGATCGCCATTTCCATTACGGATCGCGTATCGCTAATAAGAGGATTCACCATCAATTTCACCGGTACACCTGCCGGCGGATTGCCAAGAACGGTGCCCTCGGCTGGACTGATCTCTTCAATCTTTAATTCGCCAACCATATAACCGCGCGCATGATATTTTCCGGGCGGCAAATCTTCGCCTGCATCGTCTTTGCCGTCCCAGGTCGTCGTCAGTGATGTCTCTTCAATGGCGAACTGGTCGATCTTCGCTTCGCGGCAAAGAATTCGAACCAGTTTCTTATTCGCATCGAAAATGCCGAGACTAATCGTGCCCTCCATTGGCGGCGGAACGAAACTGAGTCGTACGCTGCGGACGCTCG
>DASPUI010000095.1:0-7494 GCA_035622995.1 Chthoniobacterales bacterium | reverse complement strand
TCTTTGCGCACAGAAGATCGTCGCGGCTTTGGAAAATGCCCGGCGCAATCTGATCGGCCGTAATTGCGACGGCCGTCGGTTCGGTTAGCACGCGCAAGCGGTGACTAACTACTGCCGATTGTTCGATTTCTTCCTGCGCCTTTACAATCTGCTGCACGTTGCGCAAGAACCATTTGTCGATCTTGGTCAGCTCGAATACTTCATCAATCGACATGCCGTCGCGGAAGGCCTGCGCGAGATAAAAGACCCTCTCTGCGTTTGGAACTGACAACTTCAGTCTGAGCATCTCTGGATCGACATTCTTATCCGCGCCGTCGCCGAGCAGCCCAAACCGTTTGATTTCGAGGCTGCGCAACGCTTTTTGCAACGCTTCCTTGAAGGTCCGGCCAATCGCCATCGCTTCGCCGACGCTTTTCATTTGTGTCGTCAGCGTGGCATCGGCTTGCGGAAATTTTTCAAACGTGAATCGCGGAACTTTGACCACGCAATAGTCGATCGTCGGTTCAAAACAGGCTGGAGTCTCGCGCGTAATGTCGTTCCTAATTTCGTCGAGCGTGTAGCCGACGGCCAGCTTCGCGGCAATTTTTGCAATCGGAAATCCGGTTGCCTTGGAAGCAAGAGCGCTCGACCGCGAAACACGCGGGTTCATCTCGATCACGACCATTCGGCCGGTGTCGGGATTCACCGCAAATTGAATATTAGAACCGCCAGTCTCGACTCCAATTTCACGAATAACGGCGAAGGATGCGTCGCGCATGATCTGGTATTCGCGATCGCTCAACGTTTGCACCGGTGCGACGGTGATGGAATCACCCGTATGCACGCCCATCGGGTCGAAGTTTTCGATTGAGCAAACGACCACGCAGTTGTCCATCCGGTCGCGCATCACTTCCATCTCGAATTCTTTCCAGCCAACGAGCGATTCCTCGACCAGCACTTCGTTTACCGGCGACATGGCAAGACCGCGCTCGGCGATTTCTCCGAGCTCATCGCGATTGTAAGCGATGCCGCCGCCGCTTCCGCCGAGAGTAAATGCCGGCCGGATGATGAGCGGAAAGGTGCCGATATCGTCCGCGATGCGATCGATGTCCGCAGCGGAATGCGCGATCCCAGACCGTGGAACGTCCAGCCCGATTCGCAACATCGATTCCTTGAACAATTGGCGATCTTCCGCTTTCGCAATCGCCTGCGCGTTTGCCCCGATCAACTTCACGCTGTGACGCCCGAGCGCGCCGTTGCGATAGAGCTCCATCGCGACGTTCAGCGCAGTCTGGCCGCCCATCGTGGGCAGGAGCGCGTCTGGCTTTTCGCGCTCGATGATTGCTTCGATCACTTCGGCCGTGATCGGTTCGATGTAAGTCCGGTCCGCGAACTCGGGATCAGTCATGATCGTTGCTGGATTCGAATTAACCAAAACGACCTGGTAGCCTTCCTCTCGAAGCGCTTTGCACGCCTGGACGCCAGAATAGTCAAATTCGCAGCCTTGACCGATGACGATCGGGCCTGAACCGACGAGCAAGATTTTCCTGAGTTTATTATTCCGCGGCATCTGCGCAGCGCGGAGGATAAACGAAATCAGCGGAACTTCACGCGCGAATCGCTACGCCACCTGCGCCTGTGCGATTCGCCGCCGGTCCAGCCAGACCTTGCAAATGCCCTTGATTCTGGTCAGCACGTAATAAACGGTCTGGCTGCGGACGCGCACCAGTTCGGCCCCGACAATTCGCGCTACAAAATCGCTGGAGAGATCGAGAATTTCCTGCGGTCTGCATCCATCAAGGCCTTTGCATAAAATTGCGGTCATTGCGCGAGTGAGCGTTTGCACTTCGGGGCCCAGCGTCATTCGGATATGAGCCCTGCCATTCGCATCGACCTGGAGATAAACGCCGACCGTGTCAGTACATTCTTCATCTTTGCGCACATCTTCGAGATCGAAGAGTTCGCCCGGACGCGGCTCCTGTTTTCGGGCGTTGTCGGCATACGAAACCAACGTTTCGCGGCGCTCATCTTCCGGCAATGTTTCGAAAAGATGGATGATCTTGTTCAGCTTGGTCGGATACGCCTGATCGGATGAATCCGCCTGGGACTGATCTAGTTTGCTGCAACCGTTGCCCACGTTTTCTACGCCCCTTTTTCAATCGGCGCGCCAACTCTATTGCCCCATTCCGTCCATGAACCGTCATAGTTGCGCACGTTGCCGAGGCCTAACAAATAGGTGAGCACAAACCAGGTATGACTCGAGCGTTCGCCTATCCGGCAATAAACGATTGTTTCCCTGTCCGATTTCACCCCGGCTCCGTCGATGTAGATTTTGCGGAGCTCGTCCGCGGATTTGAACGTGTTGTTCTCGTTGGTGGCCGTTTTCCACGGCACACTCTTTGCCCCTGGGACATGTCCGCCGCGTAATACACCTTCCTGCGGATATTCCGGCATGTGGGTGATCTCGCCGCGAAACTCGCCCGGCGAACGGACGTCGATTAACGGCTTGGCTGCTTTGCTTTGCGCCAGCGTCTCGTCGAAAAACGCGCGGATCTCCTTATCAAATCGCTTTTTCGGAGCCGGATAGCTGGTGTGAGAGGGAGCCGGTTTTTCCCGGGTCATCGAACGGCCTTCGGCTTTCCACTTGTCGCGACCGCCATTCAGGATTTTCACCTTTTCGTGCCCGAATAATCGAAAAGCCCACAGCGCGTAGCAAGCCCACCAGTTGGCCTTGTCGCCGTAGAAAATGCACGTTGTCTCCGGCGTAATCCCGTTCTTACTGCAAAGCTCGGCAAATTTTTTCGGCGAAATATAATCGCGAATTACCTGATCCTGAAGATCTGATCGCCAGTCGATATGGACGGCGTCGGGAATGTGGCCGGTGTCGTACAACAAAACGTCTTCATTCGATTCGACGATGCGAACCCCGTCGTCTGTGAGATGCTTCTCCAGCCAATCTGTCTCTACCAGTGCCTCCGGATGCGCATACTCGGTTGTTGCCATAGAAAAGAAAATTTCGGGCTGCTTTCGTTAACGGGCAACAAGTTTCAGTGCCGGGAGACGGCCGATCTCACTACGATTTTGATTGCATCCCCAACTGGGCAAAAAGAAATGAATATTCGTCGGAAAGCTGCTTAATTCGTTCGCTCAACGCGGTTCCAATTCCGTGACCGGCACTCGAGCTGGTACGAAGGAGAATCGGACTGTTTGACTTGTTTGCTTCATCCAGTCGGGCCACCATTTTGCGCGAATGATACGGCGCGACCCGGCCATCATTGGCCCCGGTCATAAATAGAATCGAAGGATACTGTGTTCCGTCCACGACATGATGGTACGGCGAGTAAGCGTAGAGGGCTTTAAATTGATCCGGATCTTTGACCGTCCCAAATTCCGTTACGTTAAATGCGCCATTGGGCGCGAGCTCGACTCGAAGCATGTCGTAAATCCCGACGAAGGAAACAACAGCGCGCATCAAATCAGGATGCTGCGTAATCATCGCGCCCATGAGCAGGCCGCCGTTGCTTCCGCCGAGAACGGCCAGTTTTTCCGGACGCGTCCATTTTTGCTTTATCAAATATTCGGCTGAGGCCGCGAAGTCATCGAACACGTTTTGCTTTTTGGTCAGATTACCGGCCTTATGCCACTCTTCGCCAAACTCGCCGCCGCCGCGAATATTTGCCACCACGAAGACCCCGCCGCGATCGAACCAGAGACGCCGTGTGAAATCAAAGGTTGGCGACATGCTGATGCTGTAGCCGCCATAACCATAAAGGAGCGTGGGGTTGCTTCCGTCGAGCTTGGTCCCTTTACGGTGGATAATGTTCAGCGGAACTTTTGTTCCATCTTTTGACGTCGCGAATTCACGCGTCACTTCGATGTCCGCAAACGAGACGGGAGTGGTGTTGACCAGGGCCGTCTTCACCGGGGCCGTTTTGCCGCTGAGATGAAACCAGGCTGCGGGTTGGGTGAAGCTTACATCGCGAAATAAGAGCGAATTGTCCTCGAGCGATTCCATTTCTGTCACGGCCGAGACTTTCGGAATTGCAATCAGGCTGCCATTCTTGCCATCCAAATCGAAACGGCGGATCTGCGACGGCCCACCTAACAAATCCGCCACGAACAGCGCATTCGCAGTCGGCTCCATGAATTGAATGACTGCCTCGCCCGCTGGCACGAGCGTCGCCGCGCTGGCAAGCTCCGGATTATCCAGTGGCATTCGCAAAATCTTCCCGCGCGGCGCGTCCGCGCGTGACAGGAGATAGATCGCCTGATCGCGTCCGAGCCGCGCGGCTTTAATTTGATCGGCGAATTGGGTCAGCTGTTTCCAATTTCCGTCCGGACCAAGGAGATAGTGCGCGAAATCGCCACCATCACCATTCGCCACCGTTGCCAGAACGTATTTCCCATCGCGTGAAGACTCCAGTTTGATCTCAGCAATTCGCGGAAAGTCTTTGCCTAACGAGTACTTGTCTTCGCTGTCGGGGGGTCCCAGTTTGTGAAAATAAATCTGCTGATAAAAATTCAGGTCGGCGTCCGGCTTCTCACCTTTCCGCGGAAAACGGGTGTAATAAATTCCGCTGTCATCGGCGTTCCAGGCAGCACTTCCGCCAGCGGTGGGATACTGCACATGTTCGATCGAATCGGAAAGTGCCTTTCCGGTGGCGGTTTCGTAAATGCGAAGTGTGCCGTCCTCGCTTCCGCCCTGCGAAATCGATAAGGCCACGTATTTTCCATCGTGTGACGGCTCAAACCAATCGATCGCGGTTGTCCCTTTCACGTCCAGTGCGTTCGGGTCGAGGACTATTTTTTCCGATTTTAAATCGGTCGCCGATTTAAGAGTGACCAGGATCTGCTGTTGCTTGGGCGGCTGAAATTTGAGTGCAAACAATATTCCGGGACGTGAAACAATCCCGGAATAGCTCGGGGACGTTTTGGCGTACCATTCTGTCAATTTCTTCTCGATCGCAGCGCGGTCCGGCAACGAATCGATATAGGCGCGGGCTTTTTGATTTTGCGCGTCCGACCACGATTTAACTGCCGGATCAGCGTCGTCTTCCAGCCATTGATAATCATCCTCAACCTTGACGCCTTGATATTCGTCGGTCACCGGTTTCTTCGGTGTTTGGGAATTCGTATCGGCCGCAAAGAAGACGAGCGGAGCGAAGAGCGGCATCGCGAAGAGCGGAAGCAAAAAACGAGTCAATTTCATAGGAGTTAAGAAGATACGGCGGCAATGGATGCTGCAACGACTTTCAGCGCGCCGAGGAGAACTTATCGCAGAATCGAATCCGCCGGATAAACAACGCCATTCTTAATCACGCTGTCGATGTCGGACGCGTGGGCGATGTCATCGACCGGATTCGATCTCAAGATCACGAGATCGGCCAAAAAGCCGTTTTCGATTTTCCCTGTGTGCGCGCCGGTTTCTCCGCCAAATAATTTCGCAGCATTAGCGGTTGCGCACTGCAAAATCTGCATGTTGGTCAGACCTGCTGCTTTCATCAGTTGAAATTCTCGAAAGAGGGCCGGACCGTGAATCGTTCCAATGTTTCCCGCATCTGTGCCGGCTGCGATCGTCACGCCTGCGTCCTCCAACTTCTTTAAATTCGGCAGTGCAACGTCGTAAACCTTGTTGATGCGCTCCAGAGCGGACTTCGGATCGGCCAGCGCTTGTTTGATCCGGTCTGGCAACTTGTCCTGCGGGATTTTGGTCACGTCAAGCGATGCGATCACGTCCGGATTTCCCCACTTCTCTTCTTCCGGCGTGAGATTCAGCTGGTGTGAAAACACGCGGCCGTAACGTTCGAACACGACCAAGGTCGGACAGAGAATAGTGTGGTGTTCCTGCAACAACTTTACGAACGCGTCGTCCACTGGTTGATCGATTACGCTGTGGACCAAAATGTCCGCGCCTTCTTGAACGGCGGCACGCGCCGTTTCCAATTCAGTCGCGTGCACCATCACCCGAATCTTACGAGCGTGACTCTCCTCAATCGTCGCGCGCACAATCGGACGAAAGGCGTCGACTGGATGATCTTTGTCGACGATGTACCAGATTTTCACGAAATCCGGTTTTCGTTCGGCCAGTTTGCGCACAAACTCGCGCGCCTGCTCCGGACTATCGATCTTCACGATCGGCGGATCACCAAGATCAAGCTTCTCGCGCGAGACACTGGAGATGAGCGGACCTGCGACTGCAACTCGTGGCGCTTTCGCCGTCTCCTTCGACTTTTGGCGAACTTCGAAATTCCACATCGGGCCGCCGTCATCGACCACGCTGGTGATGCCGCAGCGCAGATATCGCGCGAACGTGTCGTCGAGATGTGATTTGATCCAGGCCTGCTCGTCTTTGTACGATCGAACGCTGTTGAAATCGGCGCCATCCGGCCGAGTGAAGAGATCGGCTGATTGGAAAAAGTGCACGTGCGTATCAATCAAGCCCGGGATAATGAATTTGCCCGTGCAATCGATCGTCCGCGCGCCTTTTGGGATAGGCGTCGTAATCTCGGCGCCAAATGCACTGATCCGATCGTTGTCGATCAGCACCCGTCCGCCGGTCAGCATCACTTCCGTTGCCGGATTGATCACCGTTCCGTTAACGAGCGCGATTTTCTCAGCATGCGCCAAGCTGCCCGCGATCAATGCAAGCACGAAATAAAATGAGATTTTCATTTGGAGTTTGGTTCTTCAGCGATTTGTAAGACAATCTTTCCGCGAGTGTGATGCGTCTCCGCCTGCGCGTCGGCTTTGGCCGCATCCATCAACGGCAAGACCTGCGAAACAATCGGCCTGATCTTTTGCGCGTCGATCAATTTCGTGATCTCTGCCAGTTCTTTTGCGTCCGGATGCGACAAAACCGACGCTCCCCGAATATTGTGCTTCTTCAGCTCGGCCTCATCGCAACGAGAGATCAGAGTCACGACGATTCCGCCTTTCTTCACCACGCCGTACGAACGTGCCAGCGTCTCGCCGCCCACCGGGTCGAGGACAAAATCGACGTCGTGCGCCATGTCTTCAAACTTCTGTGTGGTGTAATCGATCGCCACATCGGCGCCGAGTTGTTTTAGTAAATCCTGGTTGGCTGTCGAGGCTGTGGCAATCACGCGTGCGCCGCGTGCCTTTGCGATTTGAATGGCGAAACTTCCGACGCCGCCCGATCCGCCATGAATCAGAACGGTTTGGCCGGCTTGAATTTTTCCAAGATCGATCAATGACTGCCACGCAGTCAATGCGGCCAGCGGAACCGATGCGGCATCGACGAAGTTGAGCGACTTTGGTTTGATCGCCGATTCAGTTTCGTTCGAGATGCAATATTCGGCCCAGCCGCCGCCCCAAAGCAGGTAAGCGTAGACCGGATCGCCGATTTTCAATTTCGTAACCTTCGCGCCGGTTTTGACGACGATTCCCGCCATGTCGTAACCAAGAATGAGCGGGAGGTGCGTTCCGAACTCCTTCGCGTACTTGCCGTTGAGGATGAGCGGGTCGGCCGGATTCACGCCGCTCGCAATCACACGG
>DASPUI010000094.1:0-13937 GCA_035622995.1 Chthoniobacterales bacterium | reverse complement strand
AGGATAAATGACTGACGGCCAGCGCATTCGTATTCGCTTGAAAGCGTTCGATCACCGGATGCTCGATCAGTCGGCGGTCGAGATTGTTGAGACGGCAAAACGCACTGGAGCGCGGGTGGCGGGCCCGATTCCATTGCCGACGTTAATCGAGAAATTCACGGTAAACCGATCGCCACACGTGGACAAAAAATCGATGGAGCAATTTGAAATCCGCACGCACAAGCGATTACTCGACATCATCGAGCCGACCGCGAAGACGGTGGATGAGCTGAAGAAACTCAATTTGCCCGCGGGCGTGGATATCACCATCAAGATTTAGCGCTTGAGACGTTTATCAGATCAACCATATGAAAATCGGTTTACTCGGGCAGAAAATTGGCATGACCAGCGTTTACGACGCAAATGGTCGTCTGCATCCGGTGACCGTGATCGCGACCGGCGATAATGTGGTCTTGCGTCGCCTAACGAATCAGAAGGATGGTTATACGGCGGTGCAGGTTGGTTTCGGGTCGCAAAAGGAATCGCGCGTGAGCAAGGCCGAACTCGGTGTTTTCAAGAAGGCGAACACCGGCCCGCAGAGATTCGTGCGCGAATTTCGTTTGCATGCCGACCTGCCGGAAGGCGAAGTAAATCTCAGCGTCACCCAATTTCAGCCGGGCGATTTCGTCGATGTCATCGGCCGTTCCAAAGGCAAAGGATTCCAAGGCGTGATGAAGAAACATAACTTTGCCGGACAAGGCGCGGCCCACGGTTCGAAAACTCATCGGCGCAACGGCGCAATCGGAAATCGTTCCACGCCGGGTCGAATTTGGAAAAATATGGGAATGCCCGGTCACCTCGGCGACGAGCGCGTAACCGTCCAAAATTTGCAAGTGATGCAAGTGCGCGAATCGGAAAAGGTAATTTTAATCAGCGGCGCAGTGCCCGGCTGCAACGGCAGTTACGTCGTCGTTAGGCCGGCAATCAAAGATCCTGGCACCCGAATCGCGTTGCATCAACAGCACGCAAAATCCGATGCCGCCGCGCTGGCGAAGAAACCGAAGAAGGCAGGGGAATTGGCCGAAGAAAGGAAGGCTCAAGCCAAGGAAGCCGAGAGGAAATGAGCGCGAAAGTGTTAACCAAAGCGGCGGCGAAAGAAGCAAAAATCGAGATCATCGAGGATGGTCGCGGTTCCCAGGCCGTGCACGACGTGGTGGTGGCAATGCGCGCGGCGCGGCGTTCCGGTTCGGCCAACACCAAGACCAAAGCGGAAGTCGATATGTCTGGTGCGAAACCGTGGCGGCAAAAGGGGACCGGCCGTGCTCGAGCGGGATACGTCGCTTCGCCGATTTGGCGGAAAGGCGGAGTCGTATTCGGACCGAAGCCGCGCGATTACTCCAAGAAAGTTTCGAAATCAGTTCGACGACTTGCGTTGCAAAAAGCGTTGAGCGAACGGATTAAAGCAGGCGATGTTTTGACGATCGATAAATTTGCCGTCGCCGAAATCAAAACGAAGGCGTTTGTCGATCTTGTTCGTAAACAAACGGATGCGGTGAAAGTGCTGGTCGTTTCCGATTCGTTCGATGACAAGACTTACAAGTCAGCGCGTAATGTGAAGCCGGTGCGCCTGGCGACGGCTGCTGAAGTAAATACCGAGCAGTTGCTCGCGTTTCAGAAGATTTTAGTAACCTCGAAAGCGCTCGAAAAATTGTCGGAAAGGGTCAATCGCACATGAACGAGCCCTTCGACATTATTGAGACGGCGTCGCTGACCGAAAAGTCGTCCGTGCTAACTGAGAAGCAGAACAAATATGTTTTTCGCGTTCGGCCGCACGCCAACAAAATTCAGATCAAGCAGGCGGTGGAGCACCTGTTTCAAAAAAAAGTCGTCGACGTGAACACTTGTAATTATTCCGGCAAGGCCAAGCGTGTCCGAGGACCGTTGGGCCGCCGCGCGCATTGGAAAAAAGCGATCGTGACTCTCGCTGAAGGAGAAAAGATCGACCTGGTATAATTGTATGGCGCTTAAAAATTACCGTCCGCTTACTCCTGTTCAGCGTTTCAAACAGACGCCTGCCTTTGATGAGATCACAAAATGGACTCCGGCGAAAAGTTTGGTCGAACCGAAAAGGAAAACGGGCGGTCGCAACAATTACGGACGGCTGACCTCGCGACACATTGGCGGAGGTCATAAGCAGCATTATCGAAAGGTCGACTTTAAGCGACGAAAGCACGGCGTCTCGGCCGAAGTGATAGGAATTGAATATGACCCGAACCGCTCTGCACGAATTGCTCTTATTAAATATGCGGACGGTGAGCTGAACTACATTCTGGCGCCGAATGGTCTTCAAGTCGGAGCGAAGGTGGCAGCCGGAGACGGTGCCGCACCCGAAATTGGAAATGCGTTACCGCTCCGCGCGATCCCGCTTGGAACCAGCATTCATAATATTGAACTCAGTCCTGGCCGGGGCGGACAGGTTGCGCGCAGCGCCGGTCAGCAGGCCACCCTGAACAACCTCGAAGGCGGTTATGCCCTGGTGAAATTGCCATCGGGCGAAGTTCGGCGAATTCACGAGGATTGTTTCGCAACCGTTGGTCAGGTTGGCAACGTCGACCATATGAATGTTTCCAGCGGAAAGGCGGGGCGATCGCGCTGGCGCGGGCGACGTCCGCACGTTCGCGGCATGGCGATGAACCCGATTGATCACCCAATGGGCGGTGGCCAGGGCAAATCAAAAGGCGGCGGTGGCCGGCATCATCCGGTAAGTCCGTGGGGACAGCTGGCGAAAGGTTTCAAGACGCGATCGAAACACAAGCCAAGCGACCGATTTATTCTCGAACGCAGAAACGCCAAGAAGAAAATTTGATTTTTATGGGAAGATCGTTGAAGAAAGGACCCTTCGTCGAATCGCATCTTTTGGAAAAGATCGATAAGATGAATGCGTCGGGCGCAAAAAAGGCCATTAAAACGTGGTCGCGGCGCTCGATGGTCACGCCGGACTTTGTCGGCCACACGTTTTTGGTGCACAACGGGAAGATTTTCAATTCCGTGTTTGTCACCGAGAACATGGTCGGCCACAAGCTCGGCGAATTTTCGCCTACGCGCGTGTTCAAGAAACATGGCTCGCACACGGCGAAAGTGACGAAATAATGTGAATTTTCGATTTTCGATTTTCGATTTTCGATTGCTCGGAAGAACAATCGGTCGGAAATCGGCGATCGTGTTTTTCGGGCTGTTGCCAGCCGGAGGGCTGGCGGCACAGGGAAGTAGTTCTTTGTCAGAAACTAAAATTGAAAATGCGGAACGCAAGGTGACCGCAGAGATGTTGCTTGCGCAGAATGAAGAGTTGCGCCGGCAATTGTCGATTCAACAGGAATCGCTCCAAACGTTGACGGCGAGCCTGGCGGAATCGAACGCCGAAGCGGAAGTGTTCCGCCGCAAGTATTCCGACCTGGAATTGCGGATGGAAGGGCTTGGGCTTGAATCGGCCAGCAAAGATCGTGCGAAGCTCGAGCAACGATTGCTGGCGGCGGTGAGCGATTTGCGGCTGGCGGAAAAGGAGCGCGATGAATTTCGCGATCAAATGTTGCGGACCGACGAAGCGATTTTGCGGTATTTAAAGAGTTCGCAAGGCGGCGATGCGCAAGCGCGAATGGATCTGGAGGCGCAAATGCGCAGTGCGAACCTGTTGGTGGCGAGATCGACCGATCCCGCAGTGGAGAACGCACCGAGTTTAATGGACGCGAGCGTTGTGAGCGTGAAGGATGAATGGTCGTTCGTGGTGGGGAATATTGGCGAACGCGAGGGCGTCAAAATCGGAATGCCGCTACGGGTGCTGCGAGGCGACAAGGAGATCGCAACGCTTCGGGTGGTGGACGTTCGCCAGCGGATTTGCGGGGCTGTGATTCAAGAAATGGTTTCTGAAAAGGAAAAAATAAGAGTGGGTGACCGGCTCCAGGCCGACGTGCACTCCAATGTGAGTTTAAAATAGATGGAAGTTAGATCGACATATAAGTATGCGCGGATTTCGCCATTCAAGGTGCGCGAAGTAACGCGTGAGATTCAGGGTCTGCCGGTTTCGGCGGCGCTCGACGTGCTCGCGTTTACTCCGAAGAAGGCGGCATTCTTGATCGGCAAAACGCTCAAGAGCGCGGTCGCGAACGCGGAGAATAACGCGAACTTGAAGGCCGACGGCCTGGTGGTGAAAGAGGCGGTCGTCGGCGAAGGGCCGACTTTTCGGCGAATCATGGCGCGGGCTCGCGGCAGCGCGAGCCGGATTTTAAAACGGACAAGCCACATTCGCATTGTCTTGAGCGACGAGATTCCGATCGAAACACGCGAAACGCGAAAGGCCAAACGCAAAGCGGAAGAAAAAGCTGCGAAAACGGACGAGGCCGGGAAAGAAGCGGGGCCAAAAGCGGAAAAGAAAGCATCCAAAAAGAAAAAAGCGGCCAGAAAATAATTTGTATGGGTCAAAAAGTTAATCCTATCGGTTTTCGACTCGGCGTGAATCGCGACTGGCGTTCGCGCTGGTACGCGTCGCCGCAGGAATTGCCGCAATTTTTGCACAGCGATTTGCGGATCCGCGATTACGTGAAGAAAAAGCTCCAGTACGCGGCGGTCTCGAAGATTGTGATCGAGCGCGCCTGGAATTCGATTCGAGTGACGATTCACACCGCCCGTCCGGGAATCGTGATCGGCCGCAAAGGCGCTGAGATCGAAAAAATGACGGAAGAGATTTCGAAAATGGCGCAGGGCAAACAAATCAAGATCGACATTCAAGAGATCAAGACGCCGGAACTCGATGCACAGTTGGTTGCGGAAAACGTGGCGCTACAGATCGAACGCCGCATTGCTTACCGGCGCGCGATGAAGAAGGCCGTGCAAACCGCAATGGACTTTGGCGCGGAAGGAATTCGTCTGCGTTGTTCGGGGCGATTGAATGGCGCCGAGATTTCACGTTCGGAGTGGTATCGGGAGGGAAAAGTGCCGCTGCACACGTTGCGAACGGCAATTGATTACGGATTCGCGGAAGCAAACACCGTTTACGGAAAGATCGGCGTGAAATGCTGGATTTGCCGGAAACAGGAAGTCGAAACGCCGACTCCATCTGCCCCGCCGGAACCGCAGACCGCTGAGGCTTAAGGAGACTTTTTATGCCGTTAATGCCGAAAAGAGTGAAGTATCGCAAGTCGCAGCGGGGAAGCCGCAAGGGGACCGCCTCGCGCAATTTGCGAATCGACTTCGGTGAGTTTGGGCTGCAAACCCTCGAACGCGCGTGGATCACGAACACGCAAATTGAAGCCGCGCGCGTAGCACTGACTCGAAACATGAAACGCAAGGGAAAATTGTGGATTCGGATCTTTCCGGACAAGTCGGTTACGGCGCGCCCGCCGGAGACACGAATGGGCAAGGGCAAAGGCCAGCCGGAATTTTGGGTCGCGACCGTGCGGCCGGGAAATATTTTGTTCGAACTGGACGGCGTGCCCGAGTCGGTTGCGCGCGATTCGCTCCGCCTGGCGGCGGACAAGTTGCCGGTCCGGACGAAATTTATCAGCCGGCACCACGTGGCTGCCGCCTAACGACCATGAAAATCAAAGAAATTATCGAAATGAGCACGGAGGAGCTGCTGACCAAGCGGCGCGATCTCCGCCAGGAGCGATTGCACTTGCGATTGCAGCAGCAAAGTGGCCAGCTCGAACAACCGAGCCGATTGCGCCTGCTGCGAAGGGACGTTGCTCGAATTGAAACGATCCTCGCAAAGCGCGCCAAGGAAGCGAAAGCAACAAAGTAATTTATGGCCGAACAAGATCGACAAGCAGTGTCCGCGCAGCCGCCGCCAATTCCGGTCGCGTACACGCGGGCTCGCCGCAAGACACGTACGGGCGAAGTAATCTCGAGCAGCATGGACAAGACGATCGTGGTGCGCACGATCACGCGCGTGCCGCATCCGAAATTCGGGAAGATCGTGAAACAAATGCGAAAATTTTATGCCCACGATGAAGAGAACAAAGCCAAGACCGGCGACACCGTTCGGATCATGGAAACACGGCCTTTGAGCAAATTGAAGCGCTGGCGTTTGGTGGAGGTTCTGCAGAAGTAATTTTATGGTGCAGATTCGATCCAGGCTGGATGTGGCGGATAACACCGGTGCGCGCATGGCGACCATGATTGGCGTGATTGGTAAACCGACACTTTATGCCGGCATCGGCGACGTGATCACGGCGAACGTGAAAGAAGCGAGCGCAACCGGCACGGTGAAAAAGGGTGAGGTTGTGCGCGCGGTTTTGGTGCGGACTAAACAACCGATTCGCCGCGAGGATGGTTCGTTTTTGCGCTTCGATAACAATGCCATCGTGATCATCGATAAGGATCTCAATCCGCGTGGAACCCGCATATTTGGCCCGGTAGCGCGTGAATTACGCGAGCGCAATTTCATGAAAATCGTTTCGCTCGCGCCGGAGGTTTTATGAATCGAGTCAAGTTCCACGTCAAAAAAGGCGACAACGTCGAAGTGATCTCAGGGAACTTTAAAGGTTCGTCCGGAAAAATTCTTGAAGTGATTCCGCGCAAACAGCGGGTGTTGATCGAGGGTGTCCGGATTATCAAAAAGCACTTGCGAAAGTCTCAGGATAATCCGCAGGGTAAAATCGCCGAACGCGAAGGGCCAATTCACATTTCGAATGTGAAATTGCTCGAACGGGAGTCAAAGACCGAAAAGAAGTCGACCAAAAAGGCGGTAAAAAAATCTGAGAAGAAAGCGGCCTGATGGAAAACGAATTTTACCGTCATTACAAAGAGCGCGTCATGCCGGCCTTGAAGCAGCGGCACAGTTACAAAAACGTGCACCAGGTGCCGCGGGTGGCGAAAGTGGTGGTCAACACCTCGGTTGGCTCGCAAGATGACGTCAAGCAAGCGTTGGACGAGGCCAAGGCCGAGCTATCGCTGATTACAGGCCAGCATCCGGTCGAGACACGGGCCAAGAAGAGCATCGCGAATTTCAAGCTGCGCAAAGATCAATTGATCGGCGCGAAAGTGACGCTGCGCGGTCAGCGCATGTATGAATTTCTGGAGCGCCTGATCAAAGCCGCCCTGCCGCGCATTCGCGATTTCCGCGGTGTCTCGCCGCGTTGTTTCGATGGCCACGGAAACTACACCCTGGGTGTTTCCGACCAGTCAATCTTTCCCGAAGTCGAGCTCGATAAAATCAAGCGCAACATCGGTTTTGATGTTACAATCGTCACCACCGCGCGAACCGATGAAGAGGCCAAGTCGCTTTTGAGCGAAATGGGAATGCCTTTTACCGACCGCGCGAAAAAGCCGGCTGCGCAAGCCACCTGATTTCATGAGTACAGTTACCGATCCTATTGCTGACTTTTTGGCGCGTGTGCGTAATGGTGCGCGCGCGCAGAAGATCGACGTTTTCATTCCGTACTCGAAGATCAAGGCCGAAGTCGCACGCATTTTGAAAGACGAAGGCTATATCGCCGATTACGCCGTCGAAACCACAGCGGCACACCCGCGAATTAAAATCACCAACAAACTGATCGATCACACCTGCGCGATCACCGGTTTGCGACGAGTAAGCCGGCCCGGTTTGAGACGCTATGTGGGTGCTGATGAAATTCCGCGAGTGCTTGGCGGAATGGGCACGGCGATTTTATCCACCCCGCGCGGTGTGATGTCCGGTCGCGAAGCAAAAAGGCAAAAAGTCGGCGGCGAATTGCTCGCCTTCGTTTGGTAAATCTTATGTCGCGAATTGGAAATAAACCGGTCGATATTCCCGACAAAGTGAAGGTAAACGTTGGCAACGACGGAGCAGTTTCAGTGGAGGGTCCGAAAGGCAAACTGAGCTGGAAATTGCCGCGCGACATTTCGGCCAAGATCGACAACAACAAAATTTCGCTGGCTAGAACTGCCGAGACGAGAAGTGTGAAAGCGTTGCACGGTCTTTCGCGTGCGCTGGTGCATAACATGGTGCAAGGCGTGAGCGAGGGATTCAGCAAACAGCTGGAAATCGAGGGAGTTGGCTTTAAAGCCGCGGTGCAGGGACAAAATTTGAATCTCAATCTCGGTTTTTCTCATCCGGTTTTGTTTCCGATCCCAAAAGAGATCAAGATCACGGTGACCGATAACACCAAGCTGACGATTCAAGGCATCGACAAGAAATTAGTGGGCCAGGTTGCAGCCGATATCCGCCGTTACTACCCGCCTGAGCCGTACAAGGGCAAGGGCGTTCGTTACGCCGGCGAGCAGATCCGGCGCAAGGAGGGCAAAACCGTCCAATAGTATGGCCACTTTTAATCGTAAAGCCGCTCGTTCTCGGCTGCACCGGCGCATTCGGAAAAAAGTAATCGGAACGGCAAAGCGACCGCGACTGTCGATCCATTTTTCCGGGAAGCATGTTTATGCACAAGTGATTGACGACGACGGCGGCACAACTTTGGCTGCAGCCGCCACCACGGAGAAGTCGTTAGGCAAAAGTAAAGTGGCGGCAAATCGCGCGAGTGCCGAAGTCATCGGTAAAACAATCGCCGAGCGGGCCAAAGCAAAAAAGATCGAAAGCGTGGTTTTCGATCGCGGCGGTTTCGTTTATCACGGAAAAGTAAAAGCTTTGGCGGATGCGGCCCGCCAAGGCGGATTAAAGTTCTAACTCATGGCAGAACCAAACAGAGGTAGGCGGCAGGATTCGCGTAACGTCGACAAGGCTCCGGCGCAAAAAGGAGATACGACCGAGAAGGTCGTATTTATCAACCGTTGCGCCAAAGTAGTTAAAGGTGGGCGACGCTTCAGTTTCAGCGCGTTGATTGTTGCGGGCGATCACGACGGGAGCGTTGGAATCGGTTTCGGAAAAGCGAACGAAGTTTCGGAGGCGATTCGGAAGGCTTCAGAGTCGGCCCGCAAATCGATGGAAAAAGTTTCGCTGCGTGAGAACACCATCCCGCATGAGGCGATCGGCGAATTCGGCGGCGGCCGAGTTTTGCTTCGCCCCGCATCGCCTGGAACGGGCGTGATTGCGGGAGGGGGTGTGCGCGCGGTTGTGGAAGCGGCGGGGATCCGCGATGTTCTCGCCAAATCGTTAGGCTCGAGCAATCACGCAAATGTCGTCAAGGCGACGTTGGCAGCGCTGCGGTCGTTGCGCCGGCGGGACGAGATTTTAAAAGTGCGCGGTATCAAGCGCGACGGAAAGGGTGAATCGTGATGCGATTGCATGATTTGCGGCCGCGACCAGGCGCGCGTCATCGCGTGAAGCGACTTGGGTGTGGCGAAAGTTCCGGTCACGGAAAAACCAGCGGCAAAGGCCACAAGGGTCAGAAAGCACGGTCTGGTGGAAGTATTCGTTTGGGGTTCGAAGGTGGACAAATGCCGCTCATTCGGCGATTGCCCAAGCGCGGATTCAACAATGCCGCTTTTCACAAGAACTACGCGATTGTGAATTTGGCGGATTTAAATGAATTCAAGGCAGGAACGAGTGTGAACGAGCAAATGCTGCGGGAAGCGAAACTCGTACGCGGCAATATCATCGGGATCAAGTTGTTAGGCGACGGCGAATTAAAACACGCGCTGAAAATCGAAGTTGATAAGGTCAGCCAGTCGGCCCGGGCGAAGATCGACAAAGCTGGCGGAACGATCACGATTCGCGAGCGCAGAGCTGAGCCGGTTGCGGAAAAGGACAAAGCCAGTCCAGCGGTGGAAGAAGCGACTTCGGGAAAAAAGAAACGGAAGACAACTTCGAACGCGAAGCCGAAGAGGGCTTCGCGGAAGCGGTAGCGCGCGCTGCCATGGCTTCTTAAGGTTGGCAGATGGTTTCGGCGTTCTTAAACACAGTCAAGATTCCGGAGCTGCGTCGTCGCATTCTGTTCACGCTTGCTGTGATTGTGATCGTGAGACTGGGCGCGGCGATCACGACTCCGGGTGTTAACCAGGCGGTTTTGCAGGAGTGGTTTCGGACCACTGCCGACAAACAGGGTGGCGTGGCAGCGCTATTCAATTTGTTTAGTGGTGGAGCGCTGGAAAATTGCGCAATCTTTTCGTTAGGCATCATGCCCTACATCAGCGCGTCGATCATGATGCAGTTGCTGACCGCAGTGATTCCGCAACTTGGTCGATTAGCTCGCGAAGACGGCGGCCGACAAAAGATCATGCAATACACGCGATTCATGACCGTCGGCCTTTGCATTTTTCAGGGGTACCTGATCGCATTGTCGTTTCAGCATCCGGAGTCTTATCACACAATTCTCGGCGGCATTACGGACACAATCCGGAATCTCGGTATTCCGCTGGTTGAAGATCCCGGCTGGACCTTTCGAATCGTGACCGTCATCTCGCTCACGAGCGGCACATTGTTTTTGATGTGGTTGGGAGATCAAATTACCGAGCGCGGCATCGGCAATGGAATTTCGCTAATTATCACGGTGGGCATCGTGGCTCGATTGCCGGCAGCGCTGGCGCAGGCTTGGAAAACGTTTGTGCCATCGGCTGCAACCGGATCCAGTCAGGTCAATCCCGCGATTCTCGTGCTGATGGTTGCCTTCTTGTTGCTTGTCATCGCCGGAGTTATCGCGATTACCCAGGCGCAGCGCAAAATCACCGTACAGTACGCAAAGCGCGTAGTGGGTCGAAAACAATATGGCGGTAACGTCCAATACATGCCGCTGAAAGTAAATTATTCCGGCGTCATGCCGATTATTTTTGCGTGGGCGCTTCTGCTATTTCCGACCACGATTGTCGGCTTCGCTTTCAAAAATAGTCCGACTGCGGCCAGGGTCGCAGCGGCACTGAATACCGGTTGGCCGCATTACGTGATTTTGGCGGCGCTGATCTTCTTTTTCAGTTATTTTTGGGTGGCAACGCAATTTCAGCCGTCGCAAATCGCGGACGATCTGAAAAAATACGGCGGATATATCCCGGGCGTTCGTCCAGGAAAACCGACCGCCGATTTTCTGGATTTCACGATGACCCGGCTGACATTCGCGGGTGCCATTTTCCTAACGATCATTGCAGTCCTGCCGAGTTTGCTCAGCCAGGGGCTGCAAGTTCCGCAAATTACGGCCCAATTTTTTGGGGGAACCAGCCTGTTGATCATCGTTGGGGTGATGCTTGACACGATGAGACAGGTTGAAACGCATCTGATTCAACGGCATTACGATGGATTTCTGCGGAAAGGGCGACTTCGCGGCCGCGCCGACTTTGGTGGTCGTGCTTATGCCCGCGGTGAAGCGATCCAGAGTGGAACGCTAATGTGGCTTTACGTTGGAATTGCGGTGCTGGTGATCGGCGGAGTCGCGATCTTTCTTGCGCAGAAGTGAAACGGCGACTTGTCTTGTTGGGCGCGCCCGGCTCGGGCAAGGGGACTCAGGCCGAACTGATTACCCGGCAATTTGGAATTCCGGTAACGTCGCCAGGAGCAATTCTGCGGCGCGAAAAGGATCTTGGTACGCCGCTCGGCCTCCAAACCGCGGAAGTGCTGCAGCGCGGAGACCTCGTTCCCGATAAAACGATCGTGAAACTGATCGAAGATTGGCTGCATTTGCACGGCGGCTATGGTTTCGTCTTCGACGGATTTCCGCGAACGCTGCCTCAGGCGGAAAGTCTTGCCGCAACATTGAGTGCTCTGAAGGCGTCGCTTGATTACGCAATATGGCTCGAGGTTTCGGAGGAAACCGTGCGCGCGCGAATCGCGGGGCGATTGCAATGTCGCACTTGTGGTTTTACCACGAGCGCGGATAGCGCGCACTTTGATGATCGCCCGATTTGTCCGTACTGCGAGGGCCGACTTGAGCGAAGAAACGATGACGACCCGAATATTTTGCAAGCGCGTTTGCGCGAATTTAATTCTAAAACTCAGCCGCTGGCGGATTTTTATGGTAAAAAGTCCATCTTGAGACGAATCGACGGAAATCGTGACCGCGAAACGGTTTTCGCCGACATTTCTAGGCTAATCGAAGACAACGGATGATTCCGATCAAAAGCGTGAAGGAAATTGAGAAGATGCGTCAAGCCTGCCGCAGCGCCAGCGACATTCTTGACCGCGTCAGCGAGTTGATCCGTCCCGGAATAACGACCAAAGAAGTGGACGAAGCGGCGGCGGACTTTATGAATGATGCTCGGGTGAAGAGCGCGTTTCTCGGATATCGCCTTGGTCATCGCGTTTTTCCTGGAAACATTTGTATCTCGCTCAATGACGAGGTCGTTCATGGAATCGGAAGTCAGCGTCGGATCCAGTACGGCGACATTGTCAAACTCGACATCGGGGTGGTTGAAGAAGGTTGGGTCGGAGACAACGCGACCACGGTTGCTGTCGGAATCGTTGACCAACGGATCGATCAATTGTTGCGAACAACCGAAAACGCGCTCTCGCAGGCAATTGCGGCCGCACGCGAGGGCTCGCGCGTTGGCGACATTTGCGCGGAAATCGAAGATGAAGCGCGGCAGTTTGGATTTTCGGTGGTCCGCGAGTTCGTCGGTCACGGCGTTGGCCGCAAGATGCACGAAGAGCCGCAAATTCCGAATTATGGGCGGCGAGGGAGCGGTCCGAAATTGAAAGCAGGAATGACCCTGGCGATCGAACCGATGGTTAACATGGGGGTTTCGGAGGTTAGACTGCTGGAAGACGGTTGGACGGTCCGGACGGCGGATGGTCTGCCGTCGGCCCACTTTGAGCACACTGTTTTGATCACAAAGGAGGAGCCAGAAATTCTGACATGGCGCGCAAAGACGCAATTGAAGTAGAAGGCACCGTTGTCGAGCTGCTGCCGAACACGATGTTCCGGGTCGAGCTGCCAAACGGCCACCGGGTGCTGGCGCATATTTCCGGGAAAATGCGGCTGCACTTCATTCGCATCTTGCCAGGCGACAAAGTTATGCTAGAGATCTCTCCCTACGATTTGTCGAAGGGGCGGATTACCTTCCGCCAAAAGTGAGGACAACGCGGGCGATCGGCCTGCGTTTTTCGTTAGATCGACAATCAACTTTTATGAAAGTGCGACCATCAGTAAAAAGATTGTGTGAGGCTTGCAAGATTGTGAAGCGCAAGAACGTCGTGCGCGTTATTTGCAAGAACCCGCGACATAAACAGCGCCAGGGCTGAAAAATCGATTTAACTTTGTAACTTTCTACTTACACCATGCCACGATTACTGGGAGTCGAGATTCCGGCACAAAAGCGCATCGAAGCATCGCTCACCTACATTTACGGAATTGGGTTTGCCACATCGCGCCGGATTCTGGAACAGACAAACATCGACCCAAATACGCGCGCGAAAGATCTTACGCCGCAGCAAATCAACGAAATCATTCACGCGATCACGAATAATAAAATCAAGATCGAAGGCGATCTTCGGCGCGAATTGCAGAGCAACTTGAAACGGTTGCAGGCGATCAATTGCTATCGGGGCATTCGGCATCGCCGCGGTTTGCCGGTTCGCGGGCAGCGGACCTCGACCAATGCGCGCACGAGGAAGGGCCCCAGAAAGACCGTTGGCGTGATTCGCAATCCTGAAGCTAAAGCTGGTAAAGTTTAATTTCTAAGAATGGCCGAAGAAAAAAAATCAAAAGCAAAGGGTAAAACGACCAAAGGTGAGGCTCCGATAGAAGCCGCAGCGAAACCTGAGCCGTCAGCTGAAGCAAAAACCCCGGAGGCCCCTCAGGCTAAAACGGAATCGAAGCCGGCCGCGAAGAAATCCGCCAAGCCAGCCAAGGCGGAGACAGCAGCAGAAACTCCGCGCGAAAATTTGTCGCTCGATGGAGATGATGTCGAAAAACCTAAAATTGTTAAGGCAAAGGGAAGCAAGAATGTTCATTCCGGAATCGCCCACGTCTTGGCGACGTTCAACAACACGATTGTTACCATCACCGATTTGAACGGCAACGTAATCGGCTGGTCGAGTGCAGGAAAGGTCGGTTTCAAAGGCTCGCGTAAAAGCACGGCCTACGCAGCGCAAATGGTCGCACAGGATG
>DASPUI010000093.1:0-11964 GCA_035622995.1 Chthoniobacterales bacterium | reverse complement strand
CGAAGGATTACCTGGAAGGTTATCTCGCTGCGCATCCAGAGACCGCGACCGACCTTGGCGATCATCGTTTTGACGACCAGCTGACGGACTATTCGCATTCAACGCGAGACCGTCTGCTCGTTCGTGCGAAACAGTTTAGGGAATCCCTGAAAAATTTCGAGGACTACTCGCAGTTGACCGGTGCAAACCAGGTGGACGTCCGCATTTTGCGCGACAACGTCGATAACGAAATTTTCAAGCTGAGCGAGGTGAACGAACCGGATTGGAACCCGCTTGTTTATAGTCAGAGTCTTGCCAACGGCATTTATCTCATCGTCGCGCGCGATTTCGATTCGGCCGAAAAACGCATTCCGAACCTGGGCAAGCGATTGGAAGCAATTCCGCGCGTCATCGAACAGGCGAAGGAAAATTTGCAACATCCGCCCACCATCCACACCCAAACCGCGATAGAGCAGACAAATGGCGCGATCAATTTGATCCGGAACGGGCTCGATCCTTTGCTCAGCCAGGCGCCGCAAATGCGAAAGGAGTTTGCGCCGTCCCAGGAGAAAGCCGCGAAAGCGCTGGAAGATTACAAGAAATGGCTGCAAAACGATTTGCTCAAGCGCTCTGACGGCGATTTTCGGATCGGCCCCGACAAATTTCGCAAAAAGCTGCACTTCGCCCTTGCCTCCGATTTGTCTGCGGAAGAAATCATGCAACGGGCGCAGGCCGACTTGGAGCAGACGCAAGCTGCGATCTACGAAACAGCGCTCCCGCTTTACAAAAAATATTTCCCGAAAGCGGATGAAAAAAGCCTGGCCGATAAACACAAAGTCACGGCTGCTGTCCTCGACAAGCTCGCGACCGAACATCCGGATGACAACACAATTGTCGGTTACGCGCAGAAAGTCGTCGGTGAAGCCACCGATTTTGTGAAGGTCCACAATCTCGTCACTGTTCCCTCAAAGCCGCTCGACGTGATTGCCATGCCCGAATTCAAAAGAGGAGTGGCCATTGCCTATTGCGATTCAGCCGGGCCGCTTGAAAAAAATGCGAAAACGTTTTTCGCCGTTGCGCCGACACCGAAAGACTGGTCGAAGGAGCGGAGAGAATCCTTTTTTCGAGAATACAACAATTTCATGGTCCGCGATCTGACTGTTCATGAGGCGATGCCTGGCCATTATTTGCAACTGGCACATGCGAATGAATTTCGTGCGCCGACGCTCGTGCGCGCAATTTTTCAGAGCGGCACATTCATCGAAGGATGGGCGGTTTATTGCGAACAAGTGATGGCCGAACAGGGATATGGTGGGCCTGAAGTTAAAATGCAGCAGTTGAAAATGCGGCTCCGCTCGATTTGCAACGCAATCCTGGATCAAAGTATTCATGCTGGAAACATGAGCGAAAAGCAGGCGATGGATTTGATGACAAGGGACGCTTTTCAACAGGAAGGTGAAGCCGTTGCGAAGTGGAACCGTGCGCGTCTGACGTCCGCACAACTCTCTACTTATTTCGTCGGCGTGAGCGAACATCTTGATCTGCGCGAGGCGGCCAAAAGGAAGCTCGGCGATCAATTCGATCTCAAAAAATACAACGACCAAGTGATTTCCTATGGCAGTCCGCCCGTGAAATACGTGCGCGAACTGATGGGGCTGTGATAATTGTAGCGGTCCCGCAGTTGCGGGATGTCAAACGCCGATTTTATGGTCGACGCTTGGCACAAGCGCCTCTACCACCCAAATTGCAAAATGCCGAACCTTGCCACCTGGCTTCGCGAAAAGGACGAAAAGTGGTTTCAACCCTTTTTCGCCAGGCATCCAGAGATTAAAATTCACAACGCGCGGACGGAAGAAGTCGCGATCGACCAGATGGACGGTTTGCTTCTCACCGGCGGATCGGACATTGCGGCGGAATTCCTATGCCAGGAAATCATCGATCTGAATCTCATCGAAGAGATCGATCTCGCCCGCGATCGCTGGGAATTCGAAATCGTTCCGAAAATTCTCGCGCGCGGTCTGGCGATTCTCGGAATCTGTCGGGGGATGCAAGTGCTGAACGTCGCGCTCGGCGGAACGCTGAAGCTCGACATTCCCGGTCATCGTTCTCCTGAGCAGAAACACCAGGATGTGCAGCCGTTACGCAATGACAGCGGCGCAACGCACCGTTTCGAAAGAGTGAATAGCGGTCATCATCAGGCAGTGGGTTCGTTAGGCGAATCTCTCGAAGTCGAGGCCTGGTGTGCCAACGACGATATCGTCGAGCAAATCCGTTTGCGCGATTATCCATTCGGGCTCGGAGTTCAGTATCATCCCGAGCGTGGCAAGATCTACGACGCGCTTTTCGAAGACTTTTTTGACCGAATTAACAAAATGAACCGAATGGGATAGGCTCATTCTGTTTGAAGCATGGCGCCGCAAAACACCATCGCGATCGTTTACGATTACGATCAAACGCTCAGCCCGGGCTACATGCAGGACGAAGTCGTCTTTCCTGCTTTCGGAATCGACGGCGGAAAATTCTGGCAACGTTGCAGCCAGCTGGTGCGCGAAGGCGGCTACGACAACGAGCTCGCATACATGAAAGTGTTGCTCGACACGCTTGGGATGGACCGGCCGACCAATGTCGATCTAAAAAAACTTGGGAAAAAACTAAACTTTTACAAGGGCTTGCCCGAAATGTTCGAGCAGTTTCAGAACGGGTTGCTTAATGCCGAACACGTCGCCAATGGGATTACGGTCGAGCATTACATCATCTCATCCGGACTGAGGGTGTTGATCGAGGGAAGCCGGCTGCAACCGTTCGTGCGTGCGATCTTTGGCTGCGAGTTTGCCGAGGACGCGGAAGGCCGGATCACGTTTCCGAAGCGCGTCATCAGTCACACCCAGAAAACGCAATTCCTATTTCGCATCAACAAGGGCCTTCTCGATATGTCGCAGGACGTGAACGATCACATGGAAGCCGACATCCGTCCGGTGCCCTTTCCGAACATGATCTACATCGGCGACGGTCCGACCGATGTTCCCTGTTTCACGGTGATGAAGAAAAACGGCGGCCAGGCCATCGCCGTTTATAATCCGGACGATCCTGCGCGTGCCGGTTTCAAAAAATGTTATCAGCTTTCGACCCATGCTGACCGGGTCAAACACATCGCGCCGGCCGATTATCGGCCCGGCACCCATCTGCGAATGCTGCTCGAACAAATGGTCGAAGAAACCGCCAACCGCATCGTCGCTCAGCGCAAAGAAGCAGTTGAAACCGGCACCGTCCACGCCCCGAAACATTAGCGTGTGCGCTCAAACGCTTCGTTGAGTGGGCGACCAGATAAATTTGTGCATCTGGAGCTGAAAACGGACGTTCAATTTGTCGGCCAGAATCCACTCCACGATTTGACGCGGATCGATCCGGCCGAAGATGGGAGAGAACAAGACTGCGTGACAACGATTTGTTAGGTCGAATTTCCGAACCTGATCGCACGACCATTCGTAGTCTGCCCGCGATCCCATTACAAATTTCACTTCGTCGCGCTTGGTCAGATGTTCGATATTCGACCAAAGATTTCTTTCAACCTCGCCGCTCCCCGGCGTTTTCAGATCCATGATCCGATGCACCCGTTGATCGACTTGCGAAATGTCGTGTGCGCCGCTGGTTTCGAGCAGGACCGTGTAGCCGGCATCGCACAACATCGACATCAACGGCGGCACATTTTTCTGCACGAGCGGTTCCCCGCCTGTGATTTCAACCAGCGGACAATTAAATCCGCGGACAAGATCGACGATTTCATCGAGCGTTTGCTTTTTCCCTTCATAAAAGGCGTACTCGGTGTCGCAATAATTACAGCGCAGATCGCAAAACGTCAGCCGAACGAAAGCGCAACGTTCGCCCGCCCAGGTACTCTCGCCCTGAATCGATTGATAAATCTCGTTGATCGTTAAAGTCAGATCGGGCATTTCACGGAAAATGTAACAGCAATCGCGCAGCGAACCAGATCATCACCAGCGAGGTCAGCGCTTCAGTCATGATTTGCCATTCCGGTCGCGAGAAGATCCGCGCGCCAAGTTTCAGCGCTGCGCACAAGACCAACGTCCATGCCACCGCGCCAAGAACGACCGAAGCCGCGAGCGCGAGGGATCGCTGAACTCCGCCGAGTTGCGTTGTCTGGCTCCCGATCACCGCGAACCAGAAGCCGATGTTCCACGGACTGCTAAGCGCAAAAAACAAGCCGAGCCAGTATCCGCGTCGCTTTGGCTGATCCGAGGCAATGTTCGATTCGGCGGCGCGGTGGCTGCGATAAATTTGCCAGGCTGAACGTACAAACGTCCAGGCGAGAAAGATGAGCAGGCAAAAGCTAACCACTCCCAGGCCACGCCTGATTGACAACGAGCTCAAGAGCGCGCCTGCGCCTAACGAAACGCCAAGTGCCCAGATAAAATCGCCGGTGCACGCGCCGAGACCGACCTGCCAGGTCGACCAAAAGCCTCCTCCGCGATCCTTCGGTACCAGTCCGCGCCGGATCATCTCGGCATTGACCGGCCCCGGCGGCCACGCCACCGACCAGCCGAGCACAAATCCGTTGAGCAAAATCGCCATTGCGAGTGAAGATAGGAGCTTAATTCAAATGGCAAACCGGATCGATCAGTGCTTCGCGCATCTGCGCGCGCAACAGCGCAAAGGGTTTATTCCCTACATTTGCGCGGGCGATCCGAGCTTCGGAACGACAATCGATCTTGTCCGCGCGCTGGAAGCGGCAGGCGCAGATTTAATCGAGCTTGGAGTTCCGTTCTCCGATCCGCTGGCGGATGGAGTGGTGAATCAACTGGCGGCGCAACGCTCGCTTGAGGCGGGTGCAGCGGTGCGGGGCGTTCTCGATTGCGTTCGCGGAATTCGCGAAAAATCAGAAATTCCGCTCGTTTTCTACACCTATCTGAATCCGATTTTACAATTCGGTTTCGAGAAGTTTCATCGCGCGGCCGAAAGCGCCGGTGTCGATGGCTTGTTAATTTTGGATCTTCCCCCGGAAGAAGATAGCGAGACCGGAGCGAGCGAAAGTCTGTTTCACATTCGCCTGATTGCGCCGACTACGCCGACCGAGCGAGTCGCGATGATTGCAAGAAGCGCGCGCGGTTTTCTTTACTATGTTTCACGCGAAGGGGTGACGGGCGCACGCGAGACGATCGTTTCCTCGTTAGGCAATCGAATCGCCGAGCTGCGAAGGTTTTCCGATTTGCCGATTGCAGTCGGTTTTGGAATTTCAAACGCAGCCCAAGCGCGCCAGGTCGCGCAGGATGCGGATGCCGTCGTCGTTGGGAGTGCAATTGTCGATCTAATCGCTCAGCACGGAGCGAAATCGGATTTAAAGGAAAAGGTTGGCTCGTTCGCTCGGGAATTGGCGAACGCCGTTAAATCGGTTTGAAGACGAATCGCCCGTGGCCAAATGCCAGTCCCGCCTCGCGCTCAGATCCCGCACATTCGCGCCGCTTCGGCGAAATTTGATTCCTTGCGCAGGAGCGATGCGAGATACGAGTCGACTTCAGGCACATCGTGAATTCGAGATAGATTGGCCGGTGTCTCGAGGCGAGAAAAGATGGCGTAGGCAATTTTGCTGCGTGGAACTTCCTTCTCCCCGTAGCCGCTTGGAATGTTGCTCGACCAGAAGCGCACATATTCGCCATCCGGGTGATTGACCCTGCCAAGAAAAATTACAGAGTGTCCGCTCTCGTGCCGGCCAACGTTGTTATTCCAGAAAATTTTCATGAAGTCACCCGGCTGCGCGCGTGCGAAATCGGTAAAATTATGGCCGAGGTTGAGTTCGCGAAAGAGGCGCGCGGTCCCGGGCCCGTTCGCGTTCCATCGACCCCAAATGCCTTCGCCATCGTGCTGATCGCGAACCATCAGTTGATCGAGTGTCGCGAAGTCAAGCTGCAACTCGCCGCGCTCCCGGAGCGTTTCGATTGTCTTGATGAAGACGATGTAGGTCGCGCCCGAGCAAAAGCTGGGATATGGCGCAGTCGGAACGACGAAAAACTTTCCCGATTCGAAATGCGCGGCCGACTGCAATTTAATCGAGGCGAAATGCGAAACTGAGTAGCGGCCGCCGTTTGGCATTTTCTTTACTTGTTCGAGAATGAGCCCGTTGAGATCTTCGGCGTTTAAAAGCGGCGTGAGAAAGCACGCGCACAAAACCAAGGCTGCCCTGCGCACGGGCGGGAACTAACGGCAAATTCGGGGCAAAGCAAGTCTCCGCTCCTTGTCTGACGAGCCGTTCGTTGTAGAATCGATATGATGCTGCGTTTCATCAAAATGAACGGCGCCGGCAACGATTTTGTCATGATCGACAATCGCTCCGGTGACGTTCGGCTTGCGCCTGCGCAAATTTCCCGAATTTGCGACCGGCATTCCGGAGTGGGTGCGGACGGAATTTTGCTGCTCGAAAAATCGCACAATGGGGCCGATTTTCGGATGCGATACTATAATCGCGATGGTGGCGAAGCGGAAATGTGCGGCAATGGCGCCCGTTGCTTTGCGCGATTCGCGAACAAAATCGCCGGCGCGCAAAATGATGTTCGATTTGAAACGCCGGCCGGAATTATCGGCGCGCATTTGCACGACGATTTAGTCACGCTCGAAATGAGCGAACCAAGAGATTTGCGCCTTTCAATCGGGCTCGTCGCCAATGATCAAAAGGAGCTGGTTCATTTCATCAACAGCGGGGTGCCGCATGCCGTGATTCCAGTCCCAAAAGTAGACGACGTCGATGTTCGGCACCGAGGGGAAGCAATCCGCCGCCACCGGGAATTTGCGCCACAGGGCGCGAATGCGAACTTTGTTGAAAAACGAGACCGGAAAAAGATCGCGATCCGAACGTACGAACGCGGCGTGGAAAACGAAACGCTGGCCTGCGGCACCGGAGTGGTTGCAAGCGCCTTGATCTTCGCTGCGTCAGAAAAGGTCGATGGTCCGATTTCAGTAATTGTGCGGAGCGGCAGCGAATTAAGCGTCGATTTCAAAAGAGACGGCGACCAGTTTCGTGAGGTGACTCTGACCGGTCCGGCCGAGTTTGTCTTCGAAGGAAACATCGAATTGTAGTGGCGAGCATGTTGCTCGCAATTTCCTAAGCCTTGCGGCCAGCACAGCCGCCTCTACAATGCAGAAATGTTTCGCGGCACATTTACAGCGCTGGTCACACCGTTTCGCAATGACAGGGTCGATTTCGAGGCGCTCGAAAGGTTAATCGCAGGACAAATAGCAGCCGGCATAACCGGCATTGTGGCGGTAGGAACAACGGGCGAGTCACCGACTCTTACGCATAGCGAACGCGAGGAAGTGATCAAAACGACAGTGCGTGCGGCCAAAGGAAAGTGCCTCGTTTTTGCCGGGACGGGTTCGTATTCGACGCGCGATACGATCGAAGCGACCAGCGCGGCGCAGAAGCTCGGGGTTGATGGAGCACTTGTCGTCGCGCCTTATTACAACAAGCCGAGCCCGGAAGGATTGTTCGGTCATTTCAAGGCGATTGCGGAATCAAGTTCCTTGCCGATCATCCTTTACAATATCCCTGGTCGCTGTGGCGTGGACATCGGCGCCGACACAGTCGTCCGGCTGGCGGCGGCGTGCCGAAACATCGTTTCGATTAAGGAAGCAAGCGGCAGCGTCGAACGAGTGAGCGAGCTTCGAGCAAAATTGCCGGACGAGTTTACGATCTTGAGCGGCGACGATTCGCTGACGCTTCCGTTCATGGCGGTTGGGGCCGTCGGCGTAGTGAGCGTGGCGTCGAATTTAATCCCAGCCGAAGTTTCAGCGCTCGTCCGTTGTTTTGAATCGGGCGATGCCAAAGGCGCGGAAAAACTGCACCGCCGACTATTTCCTCTTTTTAAAGACCTGTTCATCGAGCCGAACCCGGTCCCGATAAAGACGGCGCTTGGTTGGCGCGGCATGTTGTCGAGCGCGGTCCGATTGCCGCTTTGCCAAATGACGGAAGCGAACCAGGCGCGATTGCGCAAGACGCTCGAACAGTTCGAGCGCGGAAAATGAGCGAGTCGATTCGCGTCGCGCTTATCGGCGCGAAAGGTCGAATGGGACAAACCATTCTCGCTCTGGCCAAAAGCGATCCGAAAATCGAGATCGTGGCGGAATGCGATCTGGGTGATTCAATTGATGGCGCCGTTTCGAGTTCGAACGTGATCATTGACTTCAGCCAGGCTGATTCGATTGACGATGTTTGCCGGACGGCGGAGAAGCGTCGGGTGGCCCTCGTCATCGGGACGACCGGGCATTCGACAGCACAGAAAAAAACCATCGCGGCGACCGCCAAAGTCGTGCCGGTTGTCCTTGCCTCAAATTTCAGCGTCGGCGTGAACGTACTTTTCGCCCTCGCGCGCCAAACGGTTGAGTTATTAGGCAACGATTTCGACGTGAGAATTGTCGAAACGCACCACAAAATGAAAAAGGATGCGCCGAGTGGAACGGCCAAGACGCTCGCCGAGATTCTCAAAACCGCTGGCAAGAGCGGGGCCGAAATTCCGATCGAATCAACTCGCGAAGGCGAGGTGGTCGGCGACCACACGGTCTTCTTTAATGGGCCAGGGGAGGGACTAGAATTGACACATCGCGCGTCGAGCCGGGAAATTTTCGCGCGCGGAGCATTGCGCGCAGCAGAATGGGTCGTGGGCAAGTCCCCCGATCTTTATTCAATGCAAGATGTGCTGGGTTTGTGATCTCGTAGGGTATTTCCGCAAAACGCCGTGGCGTCTGACACACGCGCCCTGTGACTTCTCCAGAGATGGACGATCGTGGCGATAAACATGAGGACCGCCGTTGCGCTTGGCTCAAATCTTGGTGATCGCCTGGCCAATTTGCGATCGGCCAGACAAGGAATCGTTGGTCTCGCTGGCGTGCGTGCACCGGTTGTTAGTTCGCCGATCTACGAGACTGACCCGGTCGATTGCGAGACAGGTGCAGCGAAATTTCTGAACGCGGTTGTCGAATTCGAATACGAGGGCGATTCAGTTAATTTACTTGAGGAGCTGATTCGGATTGAAGAGTCGTTAGGCCGGGAACGCGTTCATGCGCGTAACATTTCTCGCAAGATCGACATCGATCTCCTCTACAGCGGACGAATTAAGATCGACAACGGGGAGCTGCAATTGCCTCATCGGCGAATGCATGTGCGAAGATTTGTCTTGCAACCATTGACGGACATTCGGCCGGACCTGGTTTTGCCGGACCAGACCCAGGCGGTACGCGAATTACTCGCGCGTCTGAGCGATTCAGGTAAAGTGGTGCGGTTTCAAGATCAATGGTAGCGCAGGAGATCACCAGAAGATTTCGGGAAGCAAAAAAGCGCGGCGAGAAAATCACCGCCCTGACCGCTTACGATTATCCGACCGCGCGATTGCTGGACGAAAGCGGGATCGACGTTATCCTGGTCGGTGACTCGTTAGGCATGGTCGTGCTCGGTTATGAGGATACGACCAGCGTTTCGCTCGAAGAAATGCTGCACCACACCCGGGCGGCTGCTCGAGGCGTGAAGAACGCGCTTCTTGTGGCGGACATGCCGATTCACTCCTACGAGAACCCGGAACAGGCGGTCGCGACCGCGAATCAGCTTGTCGCCGCCGGAGCGCAAGCAGTGAAACTCGAAGGCGGCGTCAGTCATGTTCTGCAAATCGAGGCGATCACCAACGCGGGCATTCCGTTCATGGCGCACATTGGAATGTTGCCCCAGAGCGTGCGCGAAGAAGGCGGTTACAAGGTCAAAGGCAAAACGCAGTCCGAAGCCGAAGCTTTAATGGCGGACGCACGCGCGATTGAGAAGGCCGG
The DNA here is from genome assembly GCA_035622995.1 of Chthoniobacterales bacterium. Taxonomy (GTDB): domain Bacteria; phylum Verrucomicrobiota; class Verrucomicrobiia; order Chthoniobacterales; family UBA10450; genus DASPUI01. The sequence goes on along the minus strand of DASPUI010000093.1, from coordinate 2,166 downwards.
AGCATTCTCGGTTGTCCTGGAGATCGTGACGGGCGAACTGGCGCGCCAAATGACAAACGCGATTGCGATTCCGACAATCGGGATTGGTTCGGGCGAACATTGCGACGGCCAGATTTTAGTGACGCACGATTTGATCGGCTTGTTTCCGTGGTTTACCCCGAAGTTTGTTTCGCCAGAAGCGCGCGTGGCCGACGAGATTCGCAGGGCGACGCGGGCATTTATTGAACGAACGCGCGGTGGCGCGGCATTGTCTAATCGAGGCAGGTAGGATGAGCGCGACTCGGCTTTCGGATTTTCACGACATCGACGACATCGAATTTGAAGCGCTCCTGACCGGCAGCGAGCAACGGAGCTGGCTCTGGTTTGGATTACTGGTTTCGTTAGGGTTGCACGTCGCGCTTTGTTTTTATTTTTATCACGCCCGATTTCAGCCGTCTGTCGCCCAGATGCTCGAGGGGCATCAGACGCCGATGTTCAACGTCAAGCACGTCGACCTTGAAACATTGGAGAAGATGAGCGCGGACCAAAATGCCGCTGCCGCAAAACCGCAGCCGGATCAGACCAATGTGCAGTCGCCTGATGAAAAGAGATCATTCGACAAACTTCTGGAAGAAGTGCGCGCCAGCTCCGCTATACCGGACGACATGCGGGACGTGTTGCCGGATAAACCGAACGTGGACCCGGCGGCGGCGCGTTCGGCAATTAACGAAATCGAACAGACGACGGCGCAGATTTTGTCGAACGATTCGAATGCGACACACGAGCAGTCGTTGCTGAACGACAGCGCCGTCTCCGGTCGCCCGCAGCCTGCCCTCAGCGGAACCGAGCTTGCCACCAGCACCATCATCAAAAAAGCTAATAGCTTCACGAGCAAGGTTCCCACGGACAACGCCGGTCCGAATAAGAAAGGCAATTACGGGTTTGCCGATATCGATCAATTGCTCAGTCAAAAAGGACCTCTCGGTTCGGGCACGAAAATCCGAATGCCGGACGATCAGCTTTTCACGTTTGATAGTGCGGAATTGCAGCCGAGCGAGATTTTGCAAAAGGTTGCGACGCTGCTGAAGAGAAACCCGAAAGCGACGTTCACAATCGAAGGCTACACTGACTCGATCGGCTCGGATGAATACAATCTCGACCTCAGCCAGCGGCGCGCCGATAGCGTGAAGCAATTCTTCGTCAACCAAATGGGAATTGATCCCGCGCAAATCGAGGCGCGCGGTTACGGTGCGAGTAAGTTCCTGGTTCCGGCGCGTCCGGTTTTGCTTCCACCCGGTCCGGAGTTGGAGGCTGAAATCGCCCGCCAGCGATTGAATCGGCGGGTCGTGATCGTGGTCAACACCAACGAGCGCTAGGCCGCTACCAGTTTTTGATCCAAAGATCTTGTTGTGTTGCAGGCGGGGTGGGGGTCGGCGCTGGTGCGACCCCGGCAGTACTCCACAAATCGAATGTTGGGTTGTAGCCGACTGGAGGTGATGACGGCGTTGGATTTGCTTGGGGATTCGCCGCCGTGGAATAGCCGTAACTGTTCCCGAACGGATCGCGAATCGCTGTGATGTCCGCTGTAGAGGGCGGGGCTGGCAATAGCATATTGGGTTTAAATGTGAAGTATGTCTTGCCAGAAGGTGTTGCTGAGCGGCTTGCGCTGGTGACGCCGGCTAACGTCTCATAGAGGAAAAGGGAGGCGGCCGAATAGGCCGCTGTCGACGGATCTAGGTTCGTCCGAGCATTCAGATTGTTAGTAAAGTTATTTATAGAGTCGGTCGGATAGATTCCATTATCCGCTTTGTAGCTTTCGAGAGCTGCGGACATGGCGGCAATTTCGGTTTCGGCGCGGGAACGCGCACCCTTCTTTTGCACGTAACCGCTCGTGGCCAGAATTAACCCGGCCAGAGTGATAATGATCGCGATGACAACCAGCAGTTCCAAGACAGTGAACGCGACGGTTGTGCGAAATTCGAACTTGATTCGGTTCACGTCTGTTGCTGCAACCCGCTGATGATGCTGATGAGCGGCATGAAGAGCGCGATCACAATAGTCCCAACGACGAGCGCGAGAAAAACGATCATGATCGGTTCGAGCGCGGCGGTCATGGCCGCGACCGAATTATCGACTTCTTCGTCATAAACATTCGCGATTCTCAATAACATTTCGGGCAATTGACCG
>DASPUI010000092.1:0-28285 GCA_035622995.1 Chthoniobacterales bacterium | reverse complement strand
GAAGATGACCAGATTCGTTTTGATATGCTGGTCGGTGTTCGTCCGGAATAGCCGCCCCACTAACGGAATGTCGCCAATAATCGGCGTGCGATCCTCCACCTTCTGGACGTTCTCGCTCATCAACCCACCGAGGACGACGGTTTGACCGTCCCAGACACTCACGCTGGTCGTAACTTTGCGAGTATTAAAGATCGGTTGATTGATGACGTTCTGCGTAATGACCTGCGGTGTCGATACTCCCAGGAGATTGGTTGAAAATGTCTGGATCGGGCTGCCGTAATTAATGAAGCCCTCGAATTCCACGACTTGAGGAACGAGATTCAGATCGATCGTAATCCCATCTGGACCGACCACCGGTTCAACTTCCAGAGTCACGCCGGTATTACGCGTTTCGAATGCAGTCGGTGTCGTCGGCGTTACTGGAAAAGCGTTGCTATTCGAACTCTGGCCGGTGGAAATTGTCGATGGATTGAAACTGCCGCCAAATGTCTGCGGAATCTGGGGCGGCTGAAATTGTGTGGGATAACGAAATTCGCGGACGATTTCAATCACCGCCCGCTGGCCGCTCTTGGTCGTAACGCGCGGGGCCGACAAAAGATCGACCCCTTTCTTTTGATTGAGTGCCCGAATCACCACCTGAAATTGCGGATCGGTAAATACGCCGGCGATCCCGAAGATGCCGGGCGCGACGGCGCTGGTTCCCATTGACGGAAACAGGAGGGCATCGATCGCATTCGCAGTAATGGCCATACTGCCGCTGCGATTTCCGGCTGTGATCGGAAATTGGCCCACTGGCTGACCGGTTGAGGGATCGACAAATGGATAATCAGCCGGATTTACCGTCGTCCCGGTACCGGATGTTCCGCCGCTGCCGAAAACCTTGTGGTTGCCGATATTAAACGGTCCCAACAACCAGTCGAAGCCGAGTTCTTTGAGATTATCCTGCGTGATCTCGACAAATTTCGATTCGATTTCGACTTGCTTGGGACCCGACACATTGGCCTGCTCAACCAGCGCATCCACCAATTCCAAGTTATCCTGGGTGTTGCGAACGATCAGCCGACTGCTTTGCGGAAGAAAATTCGCGCTCGCCCCCGTCGGAAACGGCACGCCCTGGCTTTCGAGAAACTCCCGCGCTCCCTCACGATTGACGAGCTGATGACCGCCAGTCGATTCCTGCGTGTCCTTGGCCGTGCCGGCCCCGCCGCCAGTCGCCGCCCGCGCCGGTTGATTCAGCGCTGAGACGCCGACGTTGACATTGCTGCTGATGAATCCGGGTGGGACGCGATATTCTTTAGTGATCAAGTCGTTGCTCTGCTCGCTCAGCGGGATAATCGAGACGGCGTACGGTTCGACTTTTACCTTCAGTCCGGCCTGGCTCGCTATGTAACGAAGCGCTTCGCCCAGCGGGATTTGATTCAAGGTAATGGTAATTCGGGCGTTGGCGGGATTGATCGCCGGTGCTGCTACCACCGCCGGTGCAACAACAGGAGCGGGTGCGGCAACGGCAGGACCGCCAGCCAACGGGGAAGCGTCGGTCGTTCCCGCTGGAGCAACTGCTGCCGGTTGCAGCGGCTCAACCGGCGTTGCCGGACCCGAAACTTGTCCAAGTGGAGTCAGACGCAAAACGATATCGACCCCTCTGCGGCCGTCGCTTGTCGGATCGTTGGCAGCAGCTTGTTGCCGCAAAAAGTCGATTGCTTCGCGAATGCTTGCGTCGCGAAACTCCACCCGCGGAATGATGATCGTATTTAATTTAGTGGTGATCCGCGCCGTGCCGGTCGCATCGCGTTGAAACGCCTCCGCTAGCGGACCGACGGTCTGCCCATATTGACGGACCGGCTCCTCCCAGCCTTTCTCGACCTGCCAAAGCGCCCGAGCGCGCGTCTCGTTGTAAGCTTCCTCGTTGTATTGGTATTTGGTGTTGTCGATCTTCTCCTCACCGCGACGGGCGGCAGTGTTATACGGATCCAAGGCGAGCACCTGCTCGTATTTTTTGAAAGCCAGATCGTAGCGGCCCGATTTGTAATAGCCCTCGGCGTCAGTCAAAAGCTTTTTAACTTCTTCGACCTTGGCGATGAACTTCGGTCCCATGGTACGGTTGTAGTAACCGGGCGTTTGCAAGTGCGCCAGAAGCTCCAGGGCCGGACGGCAGTTCGGATTATATCGATCGTCCAAAACTTCGCGGACAATCGCTTCGGCCTCGGCGTATTTGGCTTCCGCAATTCTTTCTTCGGCCAATCTCACCCCACTTTCGCAAAAACCGCTAAGCGCGTCATCATGTCCGGCGCTGGGAAGGTAGGTGACTGCGATCCGGAATTGCTCGTGTGCCAGGGTGTAATTCTTGTCGGCCATCGCCTGTTTCCCCGCCGCCAACGCTTCGTCACCATGCGGTATGGCGGCTTCGCGCCGCTGAATTTCGCGGGTCTCTATCCGGTCCACATTTTGCCCAACGCTCGTTAGGCAGACAAAGAGCGACACTGGAATAAACCCGAAGTAAGCGAACGAATCAGGCAAGAAAGAGGTCTTCATCAGGAGATCATGGAGTAACCAAACCGATCTCGATTCGCTCGTTAGGCTTTTGCAGGTTCACGATCACGGCCTTGGTCGGCTGAACGTCAACCAGTTTATACCTGACCTGCTCCTGCGGTTTCAATGAAAATTCCTGGTCTTTTCGGACCTCAAATTCGCGCCGCCCGCCCCAGCTATAAACAAATGTCGCTACCGATTCGGGCGAAATCGCGACCTGTTCCTTGGTCAATTTCAGCTGTTCGTCCGTCTCCTGGTGCTGGAGGGTTAGCTCGCTCACATCGATGTCGGTGCCATACTGATTCGGCTGGTGTTTTTCCTCAAATTTCACAATCTTGAACTGCGTCCCGGCGATCGCGTCGCCGAGCTTTAAAAACTGGGTCGGCTGTTTCAAGTCGATTGTGTTGATGGCAAACGTGTCGCCAACCCAGGATGAGAAAACCAGCCGAAAGGGCTCTTGTGTGAACGATTTCAATTTCAGCTTCGTCGCATAATCCGGATGCGAGTTGCGATCGGTCGGGTTGGTATGCCCGGCCCATTCGTCCAGATTGGTAAAGCCGTCACCGTCTGGATCCTGATCCAGCACATCGGCGTCTTGAATTGGCAAACCAAACTGCTCGAGCCACTCGTTAGGCACAGGCGGATGCACCATCGTGGTTTGGAGCGTCGCCGGCAGCCCGTTCGCGCCGATAAAGTGTTTCTCTGGAACAAATAATCCCGAGCGTCCGCCGAAAATCCATTGCGGCGGCTGGTGCAATTTCTCCACCGCAAGCTGGAGTTCGCTTGCTTTGCCGGGAGGCGCCGCGCTTTTCATCGCCGGAGCCGCTTGCACGACTGGGAAATTTTCACTGAATCCGGCTGCGCTTCGCCAGATCGATATCGCACACAAGAATAATATCAGCGCTGCCGCAATCAGGAGCACACGATCATAATACAGGCGAACCCAATCCATATTTAATAGGTGAAGCGCACAATTTCGATCCACGCCGCCGTTTCAATATGGTCGTTACCGACGATAAATTTGAGTCCGCTACTCGGACCCGACGCTGCTCCCGACGCATTTCCCGCAGGCGGCGGTGTGCTTCCTGGCGTCTCGCGCGGTGGCCCTTTCTCCTGTTCATCTCGAACGTGCAAAGTGCGAATGATAAAAAATTGCTGATTCGAACTGGCGATCTGATTCAAAACTTTGCGCGCGGACGACGGCGAGGCGGTAAAGTCGAGTTCCACGATCGCGCGTTCGAGCATCCTCAAACCATTGGTCGTCGTACCGGCGGGCTTTCGTCCGCCAGCCGGAACAGGCGTTGCGGCAGCGGTGGCCTTTTCCTCAGGCAGCGGTGTCCGCTTGAGGGCGGTCACGCCATCGACATGCGCATCTGCAAGGATATTTATGAGCAGCTCAATCTGATCAAGCTCCTGACCAAGCAACGGTGCGGCCACTGTATTCGGAAGCGCGGCTGTATATTCGTCAAAGCCGAGGTGAAAATTGTCCGGTAGTTTGACCTTATTTGCCCGGGTTTTGTCCCCGACCTGGATCATGGCCTGACGCAAATGCGATTGGAACTCATTCGGCGCGATCGGCTGGATTGGGATCACCTGGGTTTTGAGTTCATCCTTCGTTTTATTCAAGGCCGCGCCGTACTCTGAGAGGTCTCGTTTCATTTTTTGAAAATTTGCCTCGTTCGGAAACGGATTGAGATGTTCCAACCGGGCGCGTTCGGCTGACACTTCGCTGAATTGGCTGGCGGCCGCCTCGAACCCGCTCTTCGCGCTCAAGAGAAAATAGAGCGCGGCGAGGGCGCTGATCCCAAAAACAATAAAGAACGTGCCCAGCCATCGGTTCTCGCGAAACCAGTTCATGGTAATTTGACCGGTTTTTTCAGGTCGAGCCGCAACTCGTACGGAAAAGCCCACTCGGTATTGTCGGGTGTGGTCGGTTTGATGTAACGCGCCTGATTGTTCGGATCGAGATTGTAGAACGGCGAGCCGACGAGATTGCGAAAATAATCGACCACCACTTCCTGTTGCTTTGGATTGAACAGATAAAGTCCGCGCACAAAAATTCCGTCGATCGCCGGTCCGGCTTCCGCGCGCGCGCCCGGTCGGGCTGAGGTCGGCGCAGGCGTCGGGGTCGGGCCAAACGCCGCGATCGCTTTTTCGTCTACTCCAATCGGTTTTCCACCCGACGTTGGAAGAAGGTCCGTGATCCAAATGTCCTCTTTTGGAAGCCGCGCGTTAAGATCTTCCAGGACTTCGACCCAAAAGAAACGATCATTGATCGCTGAGATGAGCGGAGTTGCGAAGCTATCGAGCGAATTGGCTTGCTTGCGCAAATTGTCGATCTTGGCCTCGGCCGCACGCATCGGGGCGTTGATCCGGTCCTGTAATTCCGCCGTAGAGCGGCGCGCAACTTGCGCGCCGCGCGCGTAATAAAATCCCCAGCCGAGTAGAGCAAAAATGAAGCAGGCCGCGGCCATCACGAAAAATGGGCGCCGCTTTTCCAATTCCTGCCGCCGCACCACGCTGGCCGGACGCAAACTCAACTCCATCGGGCAAGCACTCGTCGTCCGCAAAGCCAGACCGACCAATTCGCCTAACAAGTGACCTGAATGCGCAATTTCCTTCAACGGCGCTGATTCAGCGACTGCGACATTGCGCAAGGAATTAAAAAATTCGATCGGCAGTTGCAGCTTCTCCTGAAAAAACTCGCGCATGTAGGCTGTGCTTGCACTTCCGCCACAAAGAAAGAGGCGCTGCGGCGAACTTCCCTGCTGTTGCGCGCGGTAATGGCTGATCGAGCGCATCAGCTCGGCGTGCAATCGGGTCATCGTACTGCGCATGATCTTTGAAACTCGCGCCACATCGGGGTCCGTCGGTTCGGCGTAGGCACCGCCGAGACTGACGAAACCGTCGCGCTTCTTTCGAAACTCGGCGGCCGAGAACGGTTCGTTGAATTCCTTGGCAATCGCGACCGTGATCGAGCTGCCGCCGATGGGAACGCTTCGCGAAAAGATTTTGCCCGACTCGACAAAGAGCAGGTTGGTTGTCCGCGCGCCGATATCCACCACCAGCGAACAGCCGCCCAAGTCGCTGTAATTATAACGGAATGCGTTGTAAAGCGACATGGTCGCAACATCGACGATCGATGCGCGAAGACCCGCTTCTTCAACCGCACCGTTGATCTCGTCCAACAAATCCGACTTGATCGCAACCAGCACGACTTGGATCTGTTCGTCCGCGCCACCACCAACCAGTTGGTAATCCCACACTACTTCGTCGATTGGAAACGGCACGTTTTGTTGCGCTTCAAACGCGATGATTTTCTCGATCTTTTCCTCTTCGACCGCTGGCAGCTTAACGAATCGGGCGAAAACTGACTGGCCCGGCACAGCATAGTTCACGCTGCCCGTTTTGAGTTGCATCTGGCCCATTAACTCACGCACGGCCGCCGCCATTTGCGGACGGCGCATCCCCTCACCCGATGGATCGATCAGCAATTCCCGAAATCCGCAACCAAGTAAAATCAAACCGCCATGCGGCTGCGCGCGAAACTCCGCCAGACCAATTGTCTGCGAGCCGAGATTCAGGCTGATAATGCGGGTCGCTGCAGGCATTGAATCCAGTCAGCGGCTGGGAGCCTTGATTTGCTCGTAGCGATCCCAGTAGAGTGACGCGAATGGGGTCTCGTTCTTGTTCAAAACAAATCCCGTAATCTGCGGGATGGTTGTGAACCATTGCGCCGGCGCACGCGTCAGGCTGAGCTCATCTTTCACCGCCCCTTGCTGCACAATTTGAACCGCAATGTTTTGAAACATGTTGGCTGTAATCGGCCGGTTGTCTGCGAAACGTGCAAGTGTCCGCGGGGAGATATACATGACGGAATGACTGCCTCGCCCGCCTGCGATGTTAGTGTGGGTCACCTCCCCGGTCAGCAATTTTCCGTTGAACAGGATGTAGTATTTAAACGTCAGTTCGTCCGTCCAATCCGGCGCCGCTGCAAATTCCACTTCCACTTCCAGCCAGCGATTGCGCTGATCCGAAACGAATTGCTCCGCCCCTGAGTAGGTAAATTGAGGAGTCGAAATCAAGTTCTTGGTGACTTTTGTGATTTGAAAATCTGGCACGCGCGCTTGCGCCGGTGCATGCCGGACAAATAGAAACAGCAAAATTCCTGACCAAAGAGTGATTTTCGTCATGATCAAATTATCGGCCTAGCAACCAAGCAGCGGGCTTAACGTTGATTAAAAGGATTCCACAAACCAGAGCCGTAGTTCCAGCGGAAACGCCGAAAATTAATGGAAAAGCGAATCAAGACTCTCGCAACCTACCCTCAAAGCGGAACCGACTTTCTCGCGAGCGCAAGTCCTGACTGCTTTTAAGCAGTCGATTTCGATATCTATTCTAAAACTCTGAGCAGGTCAGGACAATCCGGCCGCGGCAAATGTCGCTTCGGCAAACGATCTTGCATTTTTCCTGGCTCGCGGCGGCACCGCAAACTGGGCAAACGATACCCTCGGAAGAAATGGTTTCGCCCGAATTGTCCGGCTTGTCAGTGGACCCAGTGCGGGACATGCCCGTTCCACTGGTCGAACGAACCGCCGACTGAGATTTGCAGCTTGTCGTTTCCGACAGTGCCTTGGAAGTAACTTCCATAATCGTCGCCCCCAAACTTACCGCTTTGATGACCGTAGAAGACGCCGACTTCGCCACTATAATAAAGCGGATCTCCGCGCAGCGGCTGCATTTCCTTGGAATCCTTCGGGTCAATCCCGGGGGCATTGGAAGCTCTCACCTGAGCGTAGTTGAACGAGGTGTCAGACGACAAACTCACGGGCGACCTTCCCATTCGACTCATCGGAGTTGAAAGAGGCAAATTGTGTCCGTCGAGGAGTGCGAGCATCGGGAGCTGGTCCATCAAGATCGAACTATCAAAGGAATTCAAAACTTCCGGCCGATAAAAGGCCAGGGGCGACGTTTCGCCGGGTACCTGAGCGTTAACAACAAGACAAAGCCCCACCATCCCCAAAATGATCGACGCAATCCGTTTGATCATGCCGCAATTCACAACCGAATCCATCTTAGCGCCAGTAAAATCTTTGCCATTGAACGACATAGGACCTCGCCTCACTCCTGTATTCTTAAAGGTTGAACCCGCGACCTGGGTCAATGTTTCAACGATTCGCGAAAGTAATCGATCGTTTTTTTAATTCCCTCCTCGAAACTGACCCGCGGTTCCCAACCGAGAATTTTTTTTGCGCGGGAGATATCGGGCTGTCGCACTTTCGGATCGTCCACCGGCAGCGGCCTGTACTCGATGGTCGATTTCGTCCCGGTGATTCGGATAATCTCATCGGCGAATTGCTTGATCGTCATTTCGCGCGGGTTGCCGATATTGATCGGCTCGTGAAAGTCATTCATCGCCAGCTTGAAGATTCCATCGATCAAATCCGACACGTAACAAAACGAGCGAGTCTGCGATCCATCGCCGAAAATCGTGAGCGGTTGCCCGTTGAGTGCCTGGCCGATAAATGCCGGCACCACGCGGCCGTCACGCAATCGCATTCGCGGACCGTACGTGTTGAAGATGCGGACAATTTTCGTGTCCACTTTGTGATAGCGGTGATAGGCCATTGTCATCGCTTCGGCAAAACGCTTCGCTTCATCGTAAACGCCGCGCGGACCGATCGGATTGACGTTTCCCCAGTAATCTTCCTTTTGCGGATGCACCAAGGGGTCGCCGTAACACTCGGATGTGGATGCGAGAATGAACGATGCGCCCTTGTCCTTCGCTAATCCGAGCGTGTTGTGCGTGCCGAGCGCACCCACTTTTAATGTCGGAATCGGCAGTTCGAGATAATCGATTGGACTCGCGGGCGAAGCGAAATGGAAAACGTAATCGATTTTTTCTTCCGGCAGAAAAATGAAATTGGAAACGTTGTGTTTGATGAAGCGAAAGTTTTCGTTACCGGCAAGATGACCAATGTTGGCGAGATTACCGGTGATCAAATTGTCGATCCCGATTACTTGATGGCCTTCCGCCAGCAATCGATCGACCAAATGCGATCCTAAAAAGCCCGCGCCGCCGGTCACAACGGAAACAGGATGCGAGTTTCTTCCGGGCATAGCGCGACTTATCTAATGGTTCGGACGAAGGTTTGCCAGCAGGAAGTCAGCCAAAGGGTGGAATGACGAATTCCATTGGGAAAGAGAAAAATTGCCTCAGATCAAATTCGGTTGATTCTTTCCGGCAATTCCACCAATCGAAGTTTCCATGCGCATTCTTTCCGGCATTCAACCAACTGGTGTGTTGCACATCGGAAATTATTTCGGAATGATGCGCCAGGCGATCGCACTGCAAGAGGAAGGCGAAACCTTTTACTTCATCGCCGATTTGCACGCACTCACCAGCGTCCGTGATCCGAAAACGCTGCGCGCGAATTCCCACCGTGTGGCGCTGGACTTTTTGGCATGCGGGCTCGATCCCGACCGCGCCGCGCTTTTTCGACAATCGGATGTCCCGGAGGTGACCGAATTGGCTTGGATTCTTTCGACCGCCGCCCCGATGGGGTTACTGGAGCGGGCACATTCCTACAAAGACAAACTGGCACGCGGACTCGCGCCGACGGTTGGCTTGTTTAATTACCCGGTACTGATGGCGGCCGACATTTTGATCTACAACAGCGATGTCGTTCCAGTTGGCAAAGATCAAAAACAGCATATCGAGATTACGCGCGATCTGGCCGCGAAGATTAACGAGACTTACGGAGATGTTTTCAAATTGCCCGAGCCGCGGATCCAGGCAGCAACGGAGGTCGTCCCCGGCGTTGACGGACAGAAAATGAGCAAAAGCTACGGCAACACGATTGAGATTTTTGGCGACGAAAAAGAAACGCGAAAACGGGTCATGAGCATCGTGACCGATTCTACCCCGGTCGAAGCGCCGAAAAATCCGTCAAAATCGACCATCGTTCAGCTCTACTCGCTCATTGCTTCGAAGGACGAGGTCGCGAACATGCGAGAGCGGTTTCAAAAAGGCGGCAGCGGTTACGGCGATTTCAAAAAGCAGTTGTTCGAAAAATTATGGGAGTATTTCGCGCCGATGCGAAAACGCCGCGACGAAATTCTCCGCGATAAGTCGTACATCGACCAGGTGCTGGTGCGCGGCGCCAAACGCGCCAATGAAGCCGCCGATCAGGTCATGAAGCGCGTCCGAAGCGCAGTCGGGCTTTGATTTCCTAACGAACTCACTTTGCGAGCTTGATCGCTTCTTTTTTACGACATTGAAGTAGTCGACCCATTCTTCAATTCGGCAAAAATCAGGCGGCCGCCGGAGGTTTGAAGAGCGCTCGAGATGACGACTTTCATCATCTTGCCAACGTGGGGTCGAGCGTGATTCACCACAATCATCGTTCCATCGGGCAGGTAACCAACCGCCTGGTGCGATTCGCGTCCTTCCTTGACGAGATTGAGATCGAGTTCGTCCCCCGTCATCACGCTCGGCCGCAATGCGCGGGCAAGGTCGGCCAGGTTGAGCACCGGAATTTGTTGCAATCGGGCGACCTGCGAAAGCGCGTGATCATTCGTCAGCAGCCTTGCCTTTAAAACCTTGGCCGTGCGAACCAATCTCGCGTCGACCTCAAGTTCGACATCGTGGTCACTGGTCTGATGAATCGTTAATTCAATGTCTCGCGCTCGCTGAAGGTCGTTCAAAATTTCCAAGCCGCGGCGCCCGCGCTCCCGTTTCACTGGATCGTGCGCATCGGCCAGTGTTTGCAACTCGCCGAGAATAAATCGCGGAACGATCAGGGAACGACTGAGAAATCCGGCCCGGCAAAGATCGCCTATTCGGCCATCGATGATCACGTTGGTATCGAGCAGCAACGGCTCGTGCTGCATGGTTTCGCGGGCGAACCGCACATACGGAATAATGAGGGAAAATTCGTCGCGACCGCTGCGCATGGCGAGCATCATTCCGAGATACCCGAAAATCGCGTAAACGATCAATCGTACCATCCATTGGGTCGCTTCCGGTTGGTAACGCAAGACATCCGATGCCATGAGCAGATTGGCGAAGACCAGCCCCAGAAGTAATCCAAAAGTCGCCGAAGAAAAAAGCCGCAACGAGACTCCTTTGAGAAGTCGATCGATCAGGACAACCGCCAATCCGAAAACAATTCCAAGGGCCAGGCCAGGCCAGGCATTTTCGATTGTCGCCGAGGAAATACTGGCGCCAATCGCAGCGGAAAATGTTACGAAGAGGACGCGCAGCAGGTTGACCGTGAGTTGCGGCGTCATCAGCGCGTTCCGGTTTGGCGTGGCGGTTTATTTTGCTGGTTCATGTCGGTTTTCGCCCCCGTATCACGGTAGAACAGCACACCGTGTGCTCGGAGGTTGGCAATTAATGCGCGCAGGTCGTTAGCCAATTCCTTGTCGGTCAGCAGAGCGGCCAGCAATCCTTTCCCTTGGGTGGCCGTTTGAAAAACCTTTCGCGCTTCAAGGATGGTTCCCTGCAAATCGTCAGCCGCCTTTTTCGCCGAATCCATTGTCGCATCGGCTTTGTCGATTACCCCGTCCAATTTCTTGGACGATTCAGCCAGCGCGCCGGTTGCCTGATTCAAGTTCGCCATGCTCGCCTTCAAATTATCGACGTTTGCTTGCGACAAGGCGCCCTCATCCAGACGAGTAACCGCACTGTCGAGCTTTGCGACCGCGCCACGCAAATCGCCAATTAGCGCGCCACCTTCACGCGTCAGGTCGTCCATGCCGGTCTCGCGCGTGCCGCTAATATACGCATGTGGCGCAATGAACTGCTTGGGTTGCCCGGAAGGCAGCGTCACATTGACGAAACGGTCCCCCAGCAAACCAGAGCTGCCGACGCTGAACTTGGTCCCGTCCGGCACCTTGATGTAATCGTAAATTTTTAAAGGCACATCGACGCCATTTCCCTGGCGCACCATGTGCGGTCCGCCCGCGACTTTTCCGATTTTTGCCCCGGCGAGCAGAACGTCGGACCCTTTCAACAATCCACTCGCATCGGTAAAACGAACCGTAATCGGATAGTAGGTTTTAAACCCTTCGCCTAACCGGCCGAATTGCACGACCAGCGCCGCGAGCATCGCCAATCCGACGAAAACAAAAACGCCAACTTTGAATTCCAATCCTCGCTCGCCGCGGTTCATCGCCAGTTTAAATTACATCCACTCGACAACGTCGTCATCGTCCATTCTCCGACCGGCCGATTAAAAAATCCTGAAGCAGGGTATCGCTTGAGTTCTGCAGCTCGGTCGGCGTCCCACGAAAATAGATTCGTCCTTCGTGCAAATAGGCAATGTGATTCGCCACGTCAAATGCGCTTTTCATATCGTGGGTTACGACAATGCTGGTTACGCCATAGCGTTTCTGCAACCGCCGGATCAGACGATTGATTGAATCCGAAACCACCGGATCGAGTCCGGAAGTGGGCTCGTCGTAAAGGATACAAGCCGGGCGGCGGACAATCGCGCGCGCGAGTCCTACCCGCTTTTTCATTCCGCCGCTAAGGGCAACCGGCATTTTTTCCTCCTGCCCTTCCAGTTCCATCACCTCGAGCATTTCGCGCACTTTATCGCGAATCTTCTCCCGATCGCGTTCACCCGCTTCGCGCAACGGAAATGCAATGTTCTCTTCGACCGTCATCGAGTCGAACAATGCACTGCCCTGGAATAAAATGCCGACTTTCTCTCGGATTTTGCCAAGCGCCCGCTCGCTCATTCCGATAATGTTCTGGCCGTCAATCAACACTTCCCCAGAATCCGGACGCATCAGGCCGATCAAGTGTTTCAGCAGAACACTCTTTCCGCCGCCGCTGCGACCGATGATCGCGAGTGTCTCGCCCGGCTCGACGTCCAAATCGACATGGCGCAGGATTTCCTGCGTTCCGATGCTTTTTACCAGCCGGCGAACCGAGATCATTTATTGATAGCCGGCTGGGTAGATGATGTTCAAGGCCATGGTCAGGAAAAAATTCGAGATCAAAACAGCGAGCGAAGCGTTCACCACCGCCTCGGTGGTTGCGCGGCCAACGCCAACTGCTCCCTCACGCGCGGTCAGCCCTTTGTGACAGCTGATGAAAACGATCAGCAAGCCAAAACAAAATGCCTTGGACAAGCCCATGATGATGTCGCGGTTGCGGGTCCAGCGCACCATGTTCGCCATATAATAAGTACCATTGACCTCGAGCAGGAAGATCGCCACCAGGTATCCGGTCCCGATGCCGACGGCGATGCACTCAGCCACGAGTAACGGCATCGAGATCATCATTGCCAGAGCACGAGGCACGACCAGGTAGTCGGTTGGATAAACAGCGAGAGCGCGCAACGCGTCGATTTGCTCCGTCACTTTCATTGTTCCGATCTCCGCCGACATGGCGGCGCCGACCCGGCCCGCCACCATCAACGCGGTCAAGACCGGGCCGAGCTCGCGGCAAATTGCGACCGAGACAACCGCGCCAACGGCCGAGCCCATTCCCAGTTTGTTAAATTGAAAATACGTTTGGGCCGAGAAAACAGCGCCGGTAAAGCCGCCGGTGATGACCACGACCAATTGCGAGAGCAAGCCAACTTCGACAACTTGGTTAAGAAATAATTTCCAGCGGAGTTTATGGCTGAAAATGGACCGGAACGTATCAACGGCGAGCAGGACGACCTCGCCGAGGTATCGGAAAAAGTCGAGTAATACGCTGCCGACCGCGCTGAAAAAGCGAGTCATCACAGAAAGCGCGACTTAAACACTTAACGGTTGCGTTTTGCTTCGCGGCCGAAGCTCCGGCGGAATCGCGCCGATAAAGCGCGGGTCAAGGTCGAGTTTGCGAAAGATCGCTCGAATTTCGCGAAAAGTGACGGTCGGCTCGTCCAGCTCGAGATACACCAGTTCGTGATTGCGATCGACCTTATAGCGCAGCCCCGGAATCGTCTCCAGTTGATGATCGAGCTCCAGAATCTTGTTCAGGTCGCGCAAACCGGCAGCGTAGACTTCCAACTCGATCATGCCGGAATTTAGAAAGCGCGTTGGTTGATGCAAAAAGAAACGTCGCGCGATTGCACACCACCTGGAGTTGTGTAGATGTCGATCTTGGAAATGAAAAGCGCCACTCGGTTTTTTCTTTCGGCGACGCTCATCCTCTTTTTTGCGGCATGCGACACGATTCCGCAAGGGATTCAGCAGGCCCGGGTCGACATGGCGAACCAAATCGCGGCCGAACCAGCAGGCGATTATTTTATTGGCCGGCGCTATTTCAAACCGGACTTTAAGTTCTGGGGCTACGTTCGGCGACCTGGTCAACCGTGGAGCACCTCCGTCCTGGTGATGTTGAATGAAAAACAGAAGCTTGCGCCCGATCGCGAGCAGCTCCATTTCGGGATCGACAACAACTACGAATACAAACTTTACGGTTACTTCAGCGGCGATCGGGTTTACGAGCCTGCCAGCAACACGATTTATCCGGAGTTCGTTCTGAAGAACTACGAATTGATCTCGTCCAATCCCCCGCCCATTTTCCGAAGCCAGTACAGCGGCAGTGCCCAGGCCAGGGTCACCCGCTACACCATCGAGAAGCCGGAGTAAAACTTGCCCGCACCGAATTCACGCGATCCGCTCGCGGAAGAGTTTTTGCGTTACCTGGCGGTAGAACGGAATGCTTCCCCGCGAACGCGGAAGGCGTATCGGCACGCGCTGGAGGCGTTTCGCGCAAGCAATCGGACGCCATGGAAGAAATGTTCGACGGCAGATTTTCGCAATTATCTGTTCGCGATCATGAAACGCGAGCAGGCGCGCTCTTATGTCCGATTGCAATTTTCGGCTTTGCGCAGCTTTTATAAATTTTTGCGCGCGCGCAAAAAACTCACGCGCGATCCGCTGGCCGATTTGCGACTGCCGAAGATTGACAAAAAATTGCCAGTGATCCTGACCCGGCAACAGATCGAGGAATTGCTGGCAGCGCCGCTCAAAACCGCAAAAAATCGCGCTGCGCCGGTTTGGATGCCGCTGCGCGACGTCGCGATCATGGAACTTTTTTATTCGAGCGGGTTGCGACTGAGCGAGCTCGCCGCTCTCGATGTTTCAGATGTCGATCTCTATACCGAATCGGCCCGTGTCTTCGGCAAGGGCCGGAAGGAACGAGTTTGTCCGGTGGGAGCGCCGGCGCTGGAGGCGATTCAGCGTTATCGCGCGGCCGCCAACGTTCACACCGGGGCGTTGTTCATCAACAGCCGCCGCAGTCGAATCTCGACTCGTTCGATCTGGCTGGTTCTGAAACGCTATCTCCGGCACACATCGATTCCGATTTCGATCAGCCCGCACAAGTTGCGACACAGTTTTGCCACCCACCTGCTCGACCGCGGCGCGGACTTGCGCAGTGTGCAGATGTTGTTAGGCCACGCCAGTCTCTCGACCACGCAAATCTACACGCACGTGACGGTTGAACGCCTCAAAAAAGCCTACGCCAACGCCCACCCGCGCGCGTGACAATTAGGGAAGATAAGCTGTCCTATTTGGGTGAAACCGGCATGTCATGTGCCTTCAGCGATTCATCGAATATCGGCTCTGGCGATCTGCTCGTGAGAAAGGCGCCCGGACTAAATCCTCGCGTCGCGACCTGGAAGCACTCGAAGCAAATCGTGAAGTCGATTGCGTGACCGCTTTGCTCGACGTGAAGGGCGTGACGTGGATTAAAACACAACCCAACCTGATTGTCATTCTCCGACGCGCCGCGTGCGAGCGCCCGCAAGAGTGCCCGCTGCTCATTTCTATCACTAATCTCCGCACGATCTAGAATAGGGAACCCATCGAACATGCGCTCATTATAAGTATCCTTGGAACCCGGAACGTTCGATGGATTAAGCGAGTACAGGACCATCTTTGATGGTGCATCGGCGAGCTTTTCGATAGCGGCCACGACGTCCGGCTGCTTCGGGTGCCTGCACGCGGCGAGCAACAAAACAAGTAACGCAGCCGTTAGAGCGCGCATGAGACCTAACGAGAATTAGGCGAAATTTTTCGTCTAATTCAAGGTTTACTACGGTCAGCTCGTTTGCGCCGCCGTAGTTTCAGCGGCTTTGAAAATAAGTTTACCGTTCTCGGCCGCGACATGGACCGTGTCACCGGGTTTGACGTTGCCACGCAGCAATTCTTCCGCAAACGGATCTTCGAGGTATTTCTCGACCGCGCGCCGCATCGGGCGGGCGCCGTACATCGGATCGTAACCTTTCTCGATCAACAATTCTTTCGCGCTCGTTTCAAGCTCGACGTGAACTTCCTTCGCTTTTACCCGCTTCAGCACCTTTGCCACTTCGAGCTCAACAATGTGCATTAGATCCTCTTTGCTCAGCTGATGGAAGACAATGATATCGTCGAGCCGGTTGATAAATTCCGGTTTGAACGTCTTCTTGGCTTCTTCCAGGAGCTTGTCGCGCATGGCGTCGTACTCATGTTCGCCGACCGGTTTGGTTGCGCCGAATCCCATGGTCGTCTGTTTGCGCAGCGTTTCCGCGCCCACGTTCGACGTCATGATGATGATCGTATTGCGAAAATCGATCTTCCGGCCTAACGAATCGGTGATTTTGCCATCCTCCAGAATCTGCAAAAGCAGATGCATCACGTCCGGATGCGCTTTTTCGATTTCATCAAAGAGAACAACCGAATACGGACGGCGTCGCACCGCTTCGGAAAGTTGACCGCCTTCCTCGTAACCGACATAGCCGGGCGGCGAACCGATCAAACGCGACGCGGTAAATTTTTCCATGTACTCCGACATGTCGATTTGAATGAGCGCGTCCCGATCGCCAAACATGAATTCGGCCAGTTGCTGAGCGAGAAACGTTTTTCCAACGCCGGTGGGTCCGGGGAAAATGAACGAACCGATCGGCCGGCGCGGGTCTTTCAGATCGGCCCGGCTGCGGCGTAGCGCTTTCGAAATCGCAATAACTGCTTCGTCCTGGCCAATCACTCTGCCCTTCAACTCCTCTTCCATCTTGAGAAGTTTTTCGGTCTCAGCCTGTTCCATTCGCTGGAGTGGAACGCCGGTCACTTTCGAGATGATGTGCATCATGTCGTCGCCGGTGACGAGGACCTGCTTCTCTTCCCGCTCCTCGCGCCATTTCGCCAAAATCGTGTCGAGCTTGTCCTTGGTGTGCTTTTCTTTGTCGCGCAGCGAAGCCGCTTTTTCAAAATCCTGCGCTTTAATAGAAGCTTCCTTGTCCAGACGAATCTGCTCGATTTCTTTTTCGATCTCCTTGACGTCGGGCGGACGCGTCATCGCATTGATCCGCGCGCGAGCGCCGGCTTCGTCCATCACATCGATCGCCTTGTCCGGCAGAAATCGTCCGGTGATGTAGCGTTCGGAAAATTTCACCGCCGTCTCAAGCGCTTCGTCGGTCAGCTTGGCCTTGTGATGCGCTTCGTATTTCGGGCGCAGTCCCTTCAAAATCTCAATCGCCTCCTCAATTGAAGGCGCATCCACCTTCACCGTCTGAAATCGGCGCTCGAGAGCCGCGTCCTTCTCAATGTATTTGCGG
The DNA here is from genome assembly GCA_035622995.1 of Chthoniobacterales bacterium. Lineage (GTDB taxonomy): Bacteria > Verrucomicrobiota > Verrucomicrobiia > Chthoniobacterales > UBA10450 > DASPUI01. The sequence goes on along the minus strand of DASPUI010000092.1, from coordinate 11,210 downwards.
TACTCGTTCATGGTGGTCGCGCCGACGCACTGCAGTTCTCCGCGACTGAGCGCCGGTTTGATGATGTTCGAAGCGTCCATCGCGCCTTCAGCCGAGCCGGCCCCAACGATCGTGTGCAACTCATCGATGAAAAGGATCACGTTCTTCGAACGGCGAATTTCATCCATGACCGCTTTGATTCGCTCTTCGAACTGGCCGCGATATTTTGTTCCGGCAACCATCAAAGCGAGGTCGAGCGTGATCACTCGTTTGTCGCGCAACAGTTCCGGAACGTTGCCGTTGGCAATTTCCTGGGCCAGACCTTCCGCAATCGCCGTCTTGCCCACGCCAGCTTCGCCAATCAGGACCGGATTATTTTTCGTGCGCCGGCAAAGAACCTGAATGACGCGCTCAATCTCGTTGCGGCGGCCGATCACCGGATCGAGCTCGCCCTTTTTCGCCAAATCGGTCAGGTCGCGTCCGAACGCGCGCAAGGCCGGCGTCTTGACATCCTTTTTCGAAGGCTCGGCGCTCCCTTCCTCCGATTCGGTCGGAGTGAAATTGGGGTCCAGTTCCTTCTGAATTTCGTTTTTCGTTCGCTCGATATCGATTTCGAGACTCTTGAGCACCCGGGCTGCGACGCCTTCCCCTTCTTTCAAGAGACCAAGCAAAATGTGTTCGGTTCCAACGTAAGAATGACTGAGCGCTTTCGCTTCCTTGCCGGCGAGGGCCAGAACTTTTTTAACACGTGGAGTGTAAGGAACATTGCCAACAATTTTCGTTTCCGGCCCGGAACCGACCTGCTTTTCGACTTCCATCCGCACGGTCTCGAGGTCGAGGCCCATTTTCTGGAGAACGTTCACCGCCACGCCTTGGCCGAGTTTGATCAAGCCCAGGAGCAGGTGCTCGGTCCCGACATAATTATGGTTGAAGCGGTCGGCCTCTTTGCGAGCAAGCTGGAGGACCTGTTGAGCCCGCGGGGTAAAATTATTCATCGCTTAGCGACTCGGCAGCGGAACCACTTCCAGACTGCTTTGCCAGTTTACCAATATCAGGTTTAGGAAAGACTTTCAAACGTTCACGAATAATTTCCGCGCGCAGATGATCGCGTTCCTCCGCATTTAATTTCTGCTGCGAGCTTTTCTGCATGTGCGCCGGCTGCGTTTCAATAAACAATTCATCAACCGACAACCGCTTCTCTTCCGGAAACGCGCCGAGATCGATGCCCAGCTTGATCACCGACAATAAATTGAGCGCTTCCTTTGAGCTCATCGCGTGAGCATTGGTCAGAACACCGTAAGCACGACCGATTCGGTCCCAGAGCGTGTTCGATTTTTGCTGAATCAACACTTGCCGCGCGTTGTGCTCTTTTTCGATCAAAGTCTCGATCACTTTGGTCAGGCGGCCGATAATTTCGTCTTCCTTTTCGCCAAGTGTCGTTTGATTGGAAATTTGAAAAAGATTTCCCATCGCTTCCGTGCCCTCGCCGTAAAGCCCGCGAACTGCCAGCCCGATTTTGCTGACGGCCTGCACTACTTGATTGATCAGTTCGCTCAGAACAAGTCCCGGCAAATGCAACATCGCCGACGCTCGCATTCCGGTCCCGACGTTGGTCGGGCAGGCAGTCAAATAGCCAAGTCGGGGATCGTAGGCGAAATCAAGTTCGCTTTCGAGCGCGCTGTCGATTTTGTCTACCAGTTTGAAAGCCTGTTTCAGTTGCAATCCGGATCGAATCGATTGAATGCGCAAATGGTCTTCTTCGTTAATCATCACGCTCAATGTCTGCCGGCGATTCATGACGACGGCGCTGCCGCCACTTTTTGCGGCGTGCTCGCGACTAATTAGATGTCGCTCGACCAAAACCTGCTTTTCGGTCGCCGAAAGGTCCTGCAACAACTCCGAAAACGCGTCCTCCATTTCTGGCAATGCTTCCACCCGCGGCTTGATCAGGTCGAGAATCGCTGCCCGTTCCGCTTTCTTTGCCCAGCCTGGAAACGCGCGGTTGCGCAAATTTCGGGCAAACCTCACCCGGCTGCTGATGACAATTTGATGATGGGGCCCTTCACCGCGTAACCACTCGCCTGCATTCGACATCACATTCGCAAACTTCATGGGCGGGTCGCGATTTCGCTTTCCAATTGCTTGATTTGATCGCGTAAAGAAGCTGCCGTTTCGTAATTTTCTTCCGCCACTGCCTTTTGCAGGCTCTCATTCAAGCTGCGCATCCGATCGCTAAGCTGGAGCACGCGCTGGGCCCGCTCGGGAATTTTCCCGACATGCTCGGTGCCTTTGTGCATCGCCTTGAGCAAAGACCCGAGCACTTCCGAGAATGCCTCGTAACAACTGCTGCAACCGAGGCGGCCGGTTTTCTTGAAATCGGCGTGGGTAAAACCGCACACCAGACATTTCTGGGTCGATCCACCCTTTTCAATTTCTTCGGCTGCTCCAATTCCAAGGAGAAGATCGGCCAGAGCAAAGCCGGTCGGATCCTGAACGCCTTTTTCTTTTGAGCAAGCATCGCAGAGGTTCACCTTCTGCATTTTGCCCTCCACTATTTGCGTCAGAAAAACGGTTGCGTCATTGCATTTACAAACGTCGCACAACATTTCTTTATTAGATCTCGCGTTCCCTAAAACATTCAAGCGCCTGCTCTGCGAGCACCTTCCGGGCCGATGGCGATCTTCCCAATATCGATTTAATAAATCGGCGTGCCGCTTTCGTGCGTTAGTTCTCGAAATCGCGCAATCGTTCGAGTGGTTATCGGTCCCGGCTTGCCATTTCCGATCGTCCGCCCGTCTACTTTGACTACCGGGATAATTTCCGCAGCGGTTCCGGTCAGGAAGCATTCATCGGCGATGAAAACGTCGTGGCGCGTAATGTTTGTCTCGTGAATCTTGATTCCGAGCCCGGCTGCAATCTCGAAGATGACGCCGCGAGTGATCCCACGCAACGCTCCGGCTGTTATCGGCGGAGTGAAAATCTGGCCATGCTTGAGAATGAAAACATTGTCGGCCGTGCATTCGGCGACGTAACCCGCATCGTTCAACATCAACGCCTCGTCCGCCCCGGCGAGGCTGGCTTCAATCCGCGCCATCACGTTGTTCAAATAATTTAGCGATTTCACCGCCGGATTGAGCGAGGCCGGATTCGTGCGCCGAGTCGCGCAGGTCACCACACTCAGTCCATTTTTGTAAACGGATTCCGGATAAAGCGCGATTTGCGCCGTAATAATGATGACGCTCGGGCGACGGCACTGAGCCGGATTCAAACCGAGATTGCCAACGCCGCGGGTGACCAGCAGGCGAATGTAACCTTCGCGCAAGTTATTTTCGCGAATCGTCTCCAACAACGCATCGGACATTCGGCGCACAGAAATCGGAATCTCGAGGCAAATCGAACGAGCCGAATCCCACAATCGCGCCAAATGTTCCTCCAAACGAAAGACACGGCCGTTATAAAAACGAATGCCTTCGAAAATTCCGTCGCCGTAAAGCAAGCCGTGATCAAAGACGGAAACTTTAGCGTTCGCCTCCGAGTAAAATTTTCCATCGATGTAGATCTTCGACTCTTTTGCCGGTTTGCTTTCGCGCCGCCGGGTTTCCAACGCCGGCTTTACTGCTGTCTCGGTTTTTGGTTCGTCCATTACTAATTCATCAGTCGCAGTTTTCATAGGCACCGGAAAACCTCCCGCGATTCCCGCGCAATTCAAATGATTTCATTGCAACAGGCCGTCTTTCATGTGCAATTCTCGATCGCCCCGCGCCGCCAAAGTCAGATCGTGCGTCACGATCAGCAGCGTTTTCTGGCGCGCGCGCGCCAGCTTCAGCAGAAGTTCGACAATGGCCTGGCCGCTTTGCGAATCGAGATTTCCGGTCGGCTCGTCCGCAAAAATAATTTCGGGATCGTTTGTCAAAGCCCGTGCAATCGCGACCCGCTGCTGTTCGCCGCCGGAAAGTTCCGCCGGCAAATGTTGCATCCGGTCCGCGAGTCCGACCGCATCCAAACTTTCCTCCGCCGATTTTGTGCTCGATCTTCGACCGATCATTCTAGGCAGGGAAACATTTTCCAGCGCTGTCAGTTCCGGCAGCAGGAAATATCCCTGGAAAACAAAACCCATCTTCTGGTTTCGAAATCGTGCCTGCGAACTCGACCCTCCATTGTAAAGATTTCGGCCTTCAAACTCGACAGTTCCCGATTCCGGTCGTTCCAAGCCGGCCAGCGTGTACATCAACGTGGTCTTGCCTGCGCCGGAAGCCCCGCAAATGAAAACAATCTCGCCCCGTGCGATCTCGATCGAGATTCCGCGCAGAACCTCAATTCTGCGCGCGCCCATCTGGAATGATTGAAAGAGATTGCGCCCGTAGAGTTGTGGCTGCACCAGCGTTATCTGCCGCGAAGATTGTCCTCGCGCAAGGCCTGTCCTTCTCGAGGCACCCTGGCGAAGTCGAACGAATCAGCGTCACCCGAGGACGCGAAAAAGCCGCCGCATCGATTGTGCGGCGGCTCCTCGTTGGTCGTAATTCTTAGCTGATTCCGAGAGAAGAGACGGTCGGCTCGTCGATTGCCGAAGTGATCTCGAGCCCGTGATCGCGCTGATAATCGGCGAGCGCCGCGCGAGTCAACGGACCAAGCAGGCCATCTACGTCGCCCTGATAATAACCCTGCTCCTGCAATGTTGATTGCACGCTGGCGACAATTTGATCCGGCGGAACGCCGGCGGCGGGCGTGTAGATCGGGCCGTCGTACGGATAGTAGGCGACGCCGGGATCGTATCCCCATGCTGGAAACCAGTAACCGGCATTCCAATAATACCAGCCGCCACCAATCAAAACGACGTGGTCGTAATGTGAGTGCCACCAAAAGTGATCATGCCAGAGCGGGTGGTAATTGCTGAAAACCACATAATTATGTCCCCAATGTTCACTTCCGACAATGTGATAGTTCCCGTTAAACTTCACGCTCTCAATCGCCGGATTCATTTTGGCATGAAAGTTCTTGTAGTTGTGGATTTGATACTTATTGAACGACGTCTTGTTGATGTTCGTGGTCTTGTTCAAATTCACCGTCTTGTTAACGTTCGTCGTCTTATTAAATGTCGTCTTGTTGCCGGTGGTGTGAAGTTGGTTTCCGGTGGTGTTGCCGAAATGTTGGGTCCCCTTGGTGACCGTCTTCTGATGTACTTGCTGGTGTTGCTGTCCCCCTCCCTGGCCCGGTTTTGGTTTCTTATTCTTATTATTCTGGTCTTCCGCGTGGACCATCGAGGTTAGCGCCAGACAGCAGACCAATGTTAGAAATGCTTTCATAAAATGTGTGTATTCGTTTTGGGATTAGACTGAGTAGTAGTTGTTTTATTCAACTCGTTCTTGGGCCAAACGTTGCGTCTCTGGCAAGAAAAAACCGCACGATGTTTCACCACCATGCGGCTTTCTCGAATTAATCAGTCTGATTACGATATCCCGAGTGAATCGAGCGTAGGCTCGTCAATCGCCGAGGTTATAGCCAGGCCGTGATCGGCCTGAAATGAAGCTATTGCCGCCCGGGTGTTCGGGCCCAGCACGCCATCAACCGGCCCGCTGTAGTATCCGTCGTTTTCCAATTGAGATTGGACATCAACGATCACCTGATTCGGCGCCATGCCATTGTAGCCGTAGATCGGTCCATCATACGGGTAGGAATAGTACGGATCATAACCCCAGGCCGGGAACCAGTAGCCGGCGTTCCAGTAGTACCAACCGCCGTCGACAAAGACGATCCGGTTAAAGTGACTGCGCCACCAGGTACGGTCATGCCATTGCCTGTGATAATCGCGAAATGCCGCGTAGGCTCGGCCGCTAAAACGCGTGCCATGCCAGTTATTGTTCACCGCAACGTTGCGATTCTGGTTCACGTTGACGTTACGTTCCCGGTTAATCGTCGCGTTGCGATTGCGATCGACGGTTACGTTCCGGTTCCGGTCGGCCGTAAAATTACGACTCCGATTGGTCGTCACGTTGTTGTCCTCGCGAACCCGGTTATTCGTTTGCAGATTTCGCTGCCTTAAGGTCGTCGTCCCAGTATTCCGAACACTGCTGTTGCGATAAGTAGCTTCTCGCGAAACCGTCGCACGGTTCACGTGGTAAGTTCCCGTCCGCATGGCCGAAACATGACTACTCGATCTGACAGACGCCGTTCGGCCAGGTTGGCCGCCAGCCCGTGCCGCAGATCCATTGTTTGAGTGGTTGTTTGGGTCCTCGCCCCAAGCCGTCACCGCCAGCGCGAGTGTTCCAACACATAATGTATATAGAATTTGTTTCATAATTTCCTTATTTTCCCTCCGTCAAGAGTTAGACCGAACCTCCTCGCTCGATATTCAACGTCGTTAACTAACTCGAAATGAATGAACTGGGGGCGACCAACACGGAATGATGGCCGGTTCTTCCAGTAATCAACCAGCCGCGTGATGCTGGCGAACCGCCTCAAACAGGACAATCGCCACCGCGGTAGCCAGGTTCAGGCTACGGGTACCCTGCATTGGGATCGTGATGCAATGTTCCTGATTGGCCTCGAGCAGATTCCCGGGTAATCCCTTCGTCTCGCGGCCAAACACGAAAAAATCATTCGGGAAAAATTTGATATCGAAATAGGGTCGCTGGCTCTTCGTCGTAAGAAAAAAATAGCGGGCCTGGGCGGGCTGTTTGCGGCGCAATTCATCGAATGAATTCCAGGTTCGAACCGAAACTTCGTCCCAATAATCGAGCCCGGCCCGTTTCAGCCGGCGATCATCCAGCGAAAATCCGAACGGCTTGACCAAATGCAAGGTCGATCCGGTCGCGAGACAGAGCCGTCCAACGTTGCCGGTGTTCGGCGGAATCTCCGGCTCGACCAGAACAATATTAAAACCGAAGCCGTCCACAAATTTCGCAGATTCTACAGATCAACCCTGATATTAGATCTGCGTTAGTCTGTGCAATCCGTGGATGCTATTTGCCGATCTTCGACGCGACGAATTTTTCGAGCTTCACCACGTCGGCCGCGAACTTCCGGATCCCTTCGCCCGTTTTTTCGTAGGCCATCGCGTTGTCGTTCAGCATCCAGCGGAATTTCTTTTCATCCAGCTCCAACTTCTCGATCTTCGCCGACTTGGCTCTGTCCGAAGTTAGTTTCCGCTCCACCGGCTGGTCCGATTTTGACAGTTCCTCCATCAATTCCGGACTAATCGTCAGGCAGTCGCAGCCCGCCAGCTCAAGAATTTGTCCTGTATTTCGGAAACTCGCGCCCATTACCTCGGTCGCAATGCCGAACTTCTTGTAATAATCGTAAATCTCGGTGACCGATTGCACGCCTGGATCTTCCGGACCTTGGTAATCGCGTTTCTCATGCGCTTTATACCAATCGTAAATTCGGCCCACGAAGGGCGAAATCAGTTGCACCTTGGCCTCGGCCGCACGGACCGCTTGCGGCAAGGAAAACATCAGCGTCAGATTGCAGCGGATCCCCTCCTTTTGAAGCTGCTCGGCAGCGTTCAATCCTTCCCAGGTCGAGGCAATTTTAATCAGCACCCGTTCACGTGAAATTTTGCGTGCTTCGTAAAGCTTGATCAGTTGTCGCGCCTTTTTTATCGAACCTTCGACGTCGTACGACAAGCGCGCGTCTGTCTCGGTCGATACGCGACCCGGCACGATGTCGAGAATGTCGGTCCCGAACTGGACGAGTAGATGGTCGCAAACGTCTTCGATCTGTGCGTGGCCGCGCAAACCAGAGTTTTTCCGATTCTTCAAAACTTCTTCGATTAAATGCCCGTATTGTTCCTTTTGCGTGGCCGCGTAAACCAAACTGGGATTCGTGGTCGCATCCTGTGGCTTGAAATCTTTGATTGATTCAAAATCGGCCGTATCGGCCACGACTTTGGTGAATTTCTTCAGCTGCTCTAGTTGGTTCAGCTTTTTTTCTTCAGCGACAGCAGTGCTCATAATAGATCCTCCATCTGAGTGAACGCGGAAGCGCGTTCACTTGGCTGTTTCAACGTACGCCCGATCAAAAGATCGACAATCAAAAATCTGCTCGGCAGTCCGTCTTGAAACAATGGGCGGCTCCCGCGCTGAGTTGTGTCTGGCAAAGGCGGGATTAATGTCCTTCGTGCGCGGAGCACTTTCGATCGAACGAGTTAGTCTTGCGATCGCGGTCGCTCTTGGCGGCTGTTCTACGACCGTGCCGTTGGCAGGCGACCCCATGCCGCCAGCCCAGGTAACGACCTTCATGAAGGTGATTACACCGGCTAACCAGTATGATCGTCCGCCCAAATTCTTGCGCGGTTTTGCGCCCAAAGCTCCAGGCGGAGCGGAGAAAGGCATCTGGGGTTTTACCGAGGTGGTTTTTTATATTCAACCTGACGGTTCGACCAACGATGTTCGAATTATTCAGACAACCGCTGACGAATTCGCCTGGGCGGCCGGAAGAGCCGTGCAAAATTGGAAATTCGAGCCGGCGCTTAAGAACGGCCATCCGACTCGCGTCCGTGCTCGAATCCCGTTTACGTTCCGAACATAGCTGCGTTCTACGTAGAAACGGTCGAGCGTGTTTCCGTTGACCCGCGCGAACCGAGCGCAGCTTTGACGAAATTGTTGCCGAGTTCCCACATTGGGCCGGGGAACTTGCGGCAATCCGATAAAACTTCGTCAAGCGCGTTCACGAACATGTCGACTTCCTTTTCGCCGATGATCAGCGGCGGCAAAATTTTCATTACGTCCATGGCGTGACCTGCCACCTGCGTGAGAATGCGATGTTTGCTTAACATCTGGGTAACGACCATTTGGGCAAAGAGCACCTTGTCGATTTTGTGCAAGAGTTTCCACGCCATCTTCAGCTTGAACTCGCTCGGCTCTTGAAACTCGATTCCGATCATCAAGCCTTTGCCGCGCACTTCTTTGATGAACGAATGTTTCGATTTCAGCGCCTCGACTTTTTCCATCAACTGCGCGCCCATCCTGGCGGAATTCTCAACGAGCTTTTCGTTGTCGATCACTTCCAGCGACGCGAGGCCGCAGGCCATCGCCAGATTGTTCCGGCCAAACGTGGTCGAATGCACCACGCAACGGTCCATCCGCGAAAAAGTTTTCTGATAAATGTCGCGCCGGGTCACGATCGCGCCACACGGCACGTAACCGCCGCTCAACGTTTTGGCCAGCGTGATGATGTCCGGTTCGAGATCCCAGTGCTGAAACCCGAACATTTTCCCGGTTCGGCCGAGCCCGGTCTGGACCTCATCGGAAATCAGGAGTGTTCCGTATTTGCGGCAAAGCTCTTGCGCGCGAACGAAAAAATTGGTTTTGGACGTCTGGCAACCTTTGCCTTGAACTGTCTCGATCACGAACGCAGCCACGTCCCGCGACTTCAGCTCGCGTTCGAGACTATCGATGTCCTCGATCGCCACGCGAGCATCGAATCCTTCCATCAACGGCCCGAACCCTTCGGTGAAGCTCTCGCAGCCCATCAAGGAAAGCGAACCGAGGCTTAACCCATGAAATGCGCTCGCCAGCGAGATCACCCGCTTCCGCTGCGTCGCTGCCCGGGCAAATTTTAGCGCACCCTCCATCGCTTCGGTGCCCGAGTTGCAAAAGAAAACCGCGTTCAAATGCGGCGGGGTTCGTTTGACAATCGCTTCGGCGAGCAAACCGCTGAGTAACGAACAATCCATTTGGACCATGTTCGGAAGATCGAGATCGAGGACGTCACGGATCGCCTGTTTCACGACCGGATGATTTCGACCGATATTGAAAACGCTGTAGCCGCTCAAAAAATCGAGATACGGCTGGTTATCCATGTCGTAGAGATACGCGCCTTCGGCTCGGGCATAGACTTTGTCGAAACCGATCACGCGCTGCGCCGCCACCAGCGTGCGGTTTATATGCCGCTCGTGCAGTTGATAATTTTCGCCGAGACGCGCGGCGATGATTTCCTTCAAGTCGAAAGCCACGCGGAACGTTCTCTGATTTGGCGGCGAAACGCAAATTCCACCGTCGCCAGATTACGGTCCGGCGGCTTCAACTGCCAACGCACAGAGAGCAGTCAAATGCAATTTTTTTCATGTTTCCTTTCTTGTTCATTGTTTGGTTCGACTTGATTCGTGCGCCGGATATTCGATGCGGGTAGAAAATTCGCCGCCTCGATGATTGCTCGCACACGCATTTTGTCACCGCACGCGACGGGCAATGCCATGCGTGACGGGATGAACCGCGTGTTGGTCGATTTTGTAAGCAACCTTGTGAGCAAAATGCCCAATCCTGTAGGGCATTCGCTCGCCCGGAAACGCGCCGGCTTGTGGCGCGAAATAAGACTGCGCGATCGCGCACACCACGATGAGAATAAACCGTTTCATCTTAGCTCCCTTCTTTTTATGAATTAGACTGCCGCGCACACGGCCATATTCGAAAGAACTGCAGTTTGTGCGCGGGCGTGGTTTGATTAATGTCGATTATCGATGCCGAAATCGATCGCCGATCCAACAGTTACTCCTGCATTGGTGGCGGAGCATGGGCTGACGCCGGAAGAATTCGGGCGAATAAAAAAAATTCTCGGCCGCGAGCCGAATTTTACCGAGCTCGGAATTTTTTCAGTGATGTGGAGCGAGCACTGTTCCTACAAAAATTCGCGCAAGGAACTGAAGAAATTTCCTACAACCGGTCCGAATATTCTGGTCAAAGCCGGCGAGGAAAATGCCGGGGTGGTCGATATCGGCGATGGCTGGGCCATTGCATTCAAGATTGAGAGTCACAATCACCCCAGCGCGATCGAACCGTTCCAAGGCGCAGCCACAGGAGTCGGCGGCATTATTCGCGATATTTTCACGATGGGCGCGCGTCCCGAATTTTGTCTGAACTCGCTGCGCTTTGGTCCGATCACATCAAACATCGAAGGTCAAACATCAAACGTCGCGGCCAACAGGCGGCTCTTCGCCGGCGTCGTCTCCGGAATCGCGCATTACGGAAATTGCATTGGTATTCCAACAATCGGCGGCGAAATTTATTTCGATGAATCTTTCGAGGGCAACCCGCTGGTTAATGTTTTTTGTCTCGGCGTCTTACGGCACGATCAACTGGCGCGCGGTGCGGCGCGCGGGATTGGGAATCCGGTTTTCTATGTCGGTGCTGAGACTGGTCGCGATGGCCTGGCTGGCGCCGCCTTTGCGTCGCGCGAGCTGACAGAGGAATCGAAAGAAGACCGTCCAGCGGTCCAGGTCGGGGATCCGTTTAAGG
>DASPUI010000091.1:0-2048 GCA_035622995.1 Chthoniobacterales bacterium | reverse complement strand
GAAATGAATTCCTGCGGCGAGCCGAGATAATCGGTGTAATAAGCTTCCCGTTTTCCTGTGAGCGCGACGACAGCGGCGTGATGAAAATCGTCATTCCAGACTGCGTCAAGGCCGTCGCCGTTTTGTTCCCGCGGTAGAATCAATTTCACCTCCTGGCGTTCGTTTTCGGCGACCAGGATAATGTGGCGCGGTCTTGCCGCTTCGCGCGCGGCCCGTCCAATCGCGCCAATGATGTATTCCTCGGAGTCGTCTTTGACTTCCTGAGTGGCATCGAACCGAAAACCGTCAAAATGAAACTCCTCGATCCAATAGCGACCATTTGTAATGAAAAATTCACGTACTGGTTCGCAATTCTGCCCGTCGAAGTTAATCGACTCGCCCCAGTCATTCGCTTCGTAACGCTTGGTGAAGTAGTGATCTGAGAAAACGCGGACGTAATTTCCGTCGGGACCGAAGTGGTTGTAAACTACATCGAGAATTACAGCCAGACCTGAGGAGTGCGCGCGGTCGATAAAGCGACGCAAATCGTCCGGCGTTCCGTAGTGATGAAAGGGAGCGAACAGGTCCACGCCGTCGTAACCCCATCCGAAATTCCCCGGAAAATCGGCAATCGGCATCATTTCGATCACGGTGATCCCGATCCGCGCAAGCTCGGGTAATTGTTCCGCTGCGGCGGCCCAGGTTCCTTGTTTAGTGAAGGTGCCGATATGCATTTCGTAAATAATCTGGCCATTCATCGTTACGCCGGACCACTTCGAATCTGTCCATTTGAACTGCGTTGGATCGATGATGCAGGAGGAGCCATGCGGTCCATGCGGTTGATATCTGGATGCCGGGTCGGGATGAAAGTGCTCAGACTTGTTCACGCGAAAGCGATAGAGCGCGCCGGCGCCGACAGTTGCGGCTCCTGAAAAGTATCCGCCCTCTTCCGGGTCGAGCGGTTGAAACGTGCGCTTCGCGTTTTCGACTGCGCTCTCTTCCAGGACAAGATCGACGCCCTGCGCTTTCGGCGCCCAAAGACGGAAGTGCGTTTCGTTACCGCCGATCAGCTCCGCGCCAATGGGATAGCGACGTTCTGGTTTCACTGTTGTATTTCGCGTTTCGACACGCTGGCGGCTTTGCTTAAGCCTCGTTTCCGTTCGCATTCAGGTAGACGCAACAAGCGAGCCCGTCTAAAATCAACACCTTGCCGCGACGCCGCTGTTACAAGAGAGCTTGATTGTCCCAAATGAAGCGATTCAAATCAGGCTATGGACGGTGAGCGCAAGAAGATCGAGCTCCTAAACCCATTTGAGGAAGCCATCGAGCTCACAAAGAAAATTCTTTTTCAGCCATTCGTTTTCGAAAAATGGCTGGTTATCGGTTTCGCGGCATTTTTGTCCGGTCACTTTTCTGCCACCGGCTTCAATTTCAATTTTCCACTTCGAAATCATCGTCTGCAAACGAATCACATCACGCTGCTGCCGAATTTTGGGCAATGGGAGCCGTGGCTGGTAATCTTGATTCTTGTGGGCTCCCTGATGTTTCTGGCCCTGATTGTCGTCTTTATGTGGTTAAAAGCGCGCGGCAATTTTATCTTCACCGACTGCATCGTTCGAGATCGCGGCAAGATCGCCGAGCCATGGAGAGAGTATCGGACGGAAGGGAACAGCTATTTTCTTTTTCTCTTGCTGGTGATGCTCGGAACGATCGTGATTTTAGGACTGCTTTGTCTGTTTGGTTTCGCCGCCTTCGGATTTTTTGGCGCCGGATTCAACGATGCGAAAATGACCCCGCTATTTTTCATTTTCTTGGGCCTCTTCTTCTTGATGTGGATGTGCTTTGCATTTTTCTTTGGACTGACAAGCTATTTCATGGTGCCGGTGATGTATGTCCGCCGCTGTGGCGCGACCGTCGCGTATCGCGAGGTGTTCGGACTAATTTTGGATTATCCCGGGTCGTTTATTCTTTTTTGCCTCTTCGGCAGCTGTTTGGTTGTTGGAATGCTGATGATTGGCGTCGTGGTCACTTGTTTGACCTGTTGCCTGGCAGCACTCCCCTACGTCGGG
>DASPUI010000090.1:0-2461 GCA_035622995.1 Chthoniobacterales bacterium | reverse complement strand
GCGAACCTGGTCGCTAACCCCAAGACGTTTTATTTCGATTCAAAGAATGGCGACGCAAATGGCGTTTTTCGATCCGGCGTTTTGACGGAAACGAAACCTGCTGATGGCGTAGACGCATTTGTTTACGATCCGCTCGACACGAAGCGTGGTGAAGAAACCGAAGGTACCGAGCCTAACGACAAGACAGCTGGTCTCGATCAAAGACTGCCGTTGAGCATCGGCCAGGACGGTCTCGTTTATCATGGCGATGCCTTGGCGAAAGAGACGCCGCTCGTCGGTTGCCCGGCGGTATCGCTTTGGGTTTCGATCGACACCCCGGACGTCGATCTCGAAGCGGACCTTTACGAAATCCAACCCGACGGGACGAGTATCGCGATTTGGAGTGACATTCGCCGACTGCGTTACCGCGATTCGCTCCGTGAAGCGAAACTGGTGCAACCGGGCGAGATTGTGAAATGCGACTTCAATCCTGGTTTGTTTGTCGCGCGAAAAATGATGAAAGGCAGCCGGCTGCGGCTTGTCGTTACTGCGGTGAATTCGATTTTCTGGCAAAAAAATTATTGCTCCGGTGGCGTAGTTGCTGCCGAAACGGCCAAAGACGCCCGCACCTGCCACGTTCAAATTCATCACGATGCGCAGCACGCGAGCGCGATTCAGTTGCCACTTCGCTAATGAAGTCGGCGTCGCGAGTCGTAGGTGTCGCGGCGACGCTTTGGCTCTTTGCATTCGATTTGCGGGCGGCGTCGGAGATTGTAGTCGCGATCCGCTATTTGCAGGCGGAGGGAACCAGCCACTCCCATCTCTATCTCTATCGCGATGACGGGAAGTTCTTGCGACAACTAACGGATGATAATTCCGGGCAGGATGTCGATCCAATCTTCGCGCTGGATGGGACGACCATCGTTTTCACCCGCCAAAAATCTAACGCCGGTCCGCTCGAGTTTTGGAGCGTGCAACCGCTCGGGAGCGATCTGAAAAAACTCGAGTCAGCGCCCGATTGGTACGAACAGACAAAAACTTCGCTCTATTTCACAAATCGCGAGGCCAATCCGACGAGCGAATCGGCGTCGCCATCGCCATCGACAGATGCCAGTCCGTCTCCTGCCCCCGCTGGAATGATCGGCGAGCGCCGGAGTTACACAGCACCCGACGGTTCCATTGAACTGATTTTGCGGGAGGATCCAAGCGATCCGGACGATCAAGTGGACGGGGAGAAGCACGGCAAACACGATGTGATTCGTTACTTGAAGACCGGTATTCAGGCCGACTTTGGAACACTGCCGGGTTTCGTCGGCGTTTATGAGATTTTACACGAGAATCAGAATTCCGATCGGCAATTTCTGCTCGATGGCTTGTTGCGGGTCGTGTTTTTCGGTTTGCATCTTAATAGTACCGACGGTGACACCTCGTTCGCGCTGGACCTGAACGGTCCGCGGTTTGTCCGGTTGTCACCGAATTGGGCTGCCCCGGTGCCGTTGCCGGGCGAAGGAGCGTTCCTCACCATTACGGAGAATCGTTACGTCCAGATCCCTGGCACGACTAAGACAGTCAACTGCGCTTATATGGAACACTGGGATGCTCAGTTGCAAAAAATCCGCTACGCGCGCCCCAACGCTCCCGCTATTTGTTACGGTGCATCCATGTATCGACCGGACCGCACGCCGGTGGTGATCACGGTGCGGCAAGCGGCGGATTGAGATTCCACCATGAAGAATTTTTGCACGCTTTTTCTTTTGGTCGCAACCGCGCTGTCGCTTCACGCCCAAGTCGATTCTCTCGATAAACTGTCGGATGATTTCTGGACGTGGCGCGCGAAATACGCGCCATTCAACGGAGACGATGTTCCGCGGATGGAACGGCCAGGTGGGGTGCGGGATTGGTCGCGTGCCAGTATTGAGAAACGGCGAAAAGATCTGGCCGACTTCGAGTCACGCTGGAAGAAGATCGAGGCCAAGAATTGGCCGGTCCCACAGCAAGTCGATTACCGATTGATCGGATCCGCGTTGTCGCGCGTGCGCTGGGAACTCGAGGTAAACCCAGGCTGGAAACGTGATCCGTTATTTTACGTTGGCCAAACGCTGACCGCGCTCGAGGAAGCGCTGACTGTGCCCGCGCCTTATGACGAAACGCGCAGCAAAGAAATCCTCACCCGGATTCAAAACATTCCGTCGATCCTGCAAGCGGGCGAAGCGAACCTGGAGAGGCCGCCGGCGTCGTTTGCGAGCGTGACCATCCAGGCGTTGGACGGAATTCGCGATCGCCTTCACAAGATGGCAACCGCGTTGAGGCCGTCGACCACACTGAACGAGTCGCAATTGAATACCGCGATCGATCGCGCTGCGGACGCCTTGGAGAAATTTCGCGCCTATCTCCAGAAAGAGTTACCGACTTTGCCGCAGCAGACTGCGCTCGGTCGCGATTCCTACGTTTGGTTTTTGCGCAACGTCGCGCTGATGCCGTT
>DASPUI010000089.1:0-47174 GCA_035622995.1 Chthoniobacterales bacterium | reverse complement strand
AAACTTTACGTGAACAAGGTTTTCGCCGTTCACCTCCGGATTTTTTCTGTTTGGTCGCAGAGGAAAACGACGAGCTGGCTGGATTCCTCGTTTACTATTTCGTTCCGTTCACTTACCGCGCAAAGCCAAACGTCATCATCAAAGAGCTATATGTTGCGGAACAGCATCGCAACCGCCGAGTCGGGGAGCTTCTGATGAAGCGGGTGGCAAAAGAGGCAGAGCAGGCCGGGTGCGGAATGATTAAATGGTGGGTGGCAAAATGGAACGAGCGCGGGATTAAGTTTTATCATCGACTTGGCGCGAAGATCGACCCGGATTGGCACGAATTCCAACTCTCAGGGCAGGCATTGCGAGACCTGGCGAACTCGGCCGACCAGTCAACCTAACCTCCATACAGCCACTGGATGTAGTCGCGCACACCGCTCTCAAGCGGAAACTGCGGCTCGTACCCCAGGGCGACGCGCGCGCGGGTCAGATCGGCCTCCGTAAAGTTTTGATAATGTGCATGAGGATTGTCGATGTAGTCGGGCGGGAAATTTGTGCCTAACGACTTGTTGAGAACGTCGATCAGCTCGTTGAACGAACGAGCCTGACCGGAACCGAGATTGAAAATTCCGCTTTCCGTCGCCTCCAGCGCCCGAATGCTCCCTGCAACTACGTCTTTCACGTAAACAAAGTCGCGCTTTTGTTCGCCGTGCTTGAAAATGCGGGGCCGTTGCCCGGCTTTCATTTGCTGAGCGAGATGATATACCATGCTCGCCGGCAGACCTTTGTGCGCCTCGCGCGGACCGTAAACGTTAAAGTAACGCAAGCCGACAATGATCCAGCCGGGGTTTTCGATCGCTTCGCCGGTGGCGATGTTGTCCATGATCGCCTTGGAAAAAGCGTAGATGTTGGCTGGCGCAGCGCCGTTCGTTTCCACGCTGGCTTCGTTCGCCGGGCCGTAGGTGGACGCGGACGACGCGTAAACGATTCGTGTTCTCGTTGGTTTCGCGAATTTTAAAAGGTTGCGAAAACTTTCGACGTTATCGTGCACCTGCTCGAATTGGTTGTGATTCGTCGTGTCGGTGATCGATGCCAGATGAAAGATCGCGTCGAAACGTGCGTCGCCGAATTGTTCCGGCCAATCGAGTTTGGCCAGATCTCGCGCGACAAAATCACCGCGATAATCGCGCAAATTCTTAAAATCGCCGGAACGGAAATCATCAATTACCGTCAGGCGCGCACTGGGAAATTTTTCCTGGAGCGCAAGCGTGAGATTGGAGCCGATAAAGCCGGCCCCACCGGTAATCAGGAATTTCGTGGCCACAGAATTTAGATAGCTGATAAATAAATCTTGAGCCGCGAAGCGCAAGCGGCTAGTTGGTGGTCCTGGTTCTTTGCGAGTTTAGGAAAGTGGAGCGGCGCGAGAAATCCGGTGTGAATCCGGAGCAGTTGCGCTGCTGTAACTGGATACGACTTCCCATGGGCCAATCCCTGCCACCGCGGGGGTGAAGGCGGGAAGAAGGATTTTGCCAGTGCCGGTCCGGTTCGGACTGGTTAGGCAAAGAAAGCCAGGAGCCAGAATATTCGACCGTTTCCACCTCATTCGCCAGCGTGACGCCGGACCCGGATTTGAAGGATTTGGGTTCGCTGGACCGCTGCCAACCGATTCCGGAAATCCGGTTCGGACTGCGATAAAACTTCTTCGCAAAAAGAAGAATGAGAGCTGGGCGACGTGACGGCCGTAGTGCCCTAACAAGTCCGACTCTCGGAGTTGGAGATAACTTGTTATGCGAAATCGTCCAGTCTGTTTTGTTTTGCTTGCATTATTCGCCCCCACGTCGGGGATGCATGCTCAGGATGCTGTTAGCTCGGCCTCGACCAGCCAGGAGGAGCCGCCTGAAGCCGAGTCAGTCGTGGTGTCGGCAACTCGGTTCGACATCCCGGTTGATCAGTCGCCCTCCAGCATCAGCGTTATCGATTCGCAGGATATCGAGCAAAAACAAACCGAGCGCGTGGGCGACGCGTTGCGGGAAGTCCCCGGACTCAATGTCGTCCAGACCGGTGCGCCGGGGCAATTGACTTCTGTTTTCATGCGCGGACTGCCGAGTGAGGACATGCAGGTCTTGCTCAACGGCATCCCGATCAATCAAGGCCTGGCCGGACAGTTTGATTTTGCCAATCTGACTACCGACGACATCGATCGGATTGAGGTCGTCCGCGGGCCACAAAGCACAATTTATGGGCCGCGCGCGCTCGCCGGGGTAGTTCAACTCTTTACCAAACAGGGAACCGGAACCCCGGGCGTCACGGCGACTTCGGAGGGTGGATCGTACGATACGTTTCGCGAAACGCTGCAAAGTGACGGAAAAATCGGGGATTTCGATTATTCCATCGGTGCCAGCCGAATCGACACCGACAATGCGCGACCGAACAATCAATATCGAAATACAGATGGAATCGCAAATGTAGGCTGGTCGCCTAACGAACATCTGCGTATTGGCGGTTTGTTTGCTTATGCGCTGAGCGATACCGGCGACCCGAACACGATTTTCGACCCGAGGCCGCTGGATAATCTGTTGACCGAGAAATGGCTCATCGCTCCGCGGATCGATTACCAGCCATTCGCTTGGTGGACGCACCGATTCATTTTCGACTACGATCACGAGCGGCAGGTGAACGACCCGAATCAGGACGGCTTCGTCGGCGCGACCCGCGCGCTCTTTGTCCGAACGACAGTCGACTACCAGAACGATTTGCGGCCAACCTCATGGTTCACACTGACCAGCGGGCTTTTCTACAGCGACGTAAGCCTCGGACAGGAACGTCCGTTCGTTCTGTTCGGCCCGAAATTTATTGGTGACCACACCGATGAGATCGCAGGATTTTTGCAGGCAACGGCAAATATTCAGAACCTGATTTTTGTCGCGGGCGGACGTCTCGACGAATTCGATCAATTCGGTGCGGTATGGACCTATCGGATCGCGAGCAGTTACAAAATCGACAAAACGAACACCACGCTACATTCCAGTGTCGCCACCGGATTTAGTCCGCCGAGCAGCCAGGACAAGATTTTCGGCGACAACTTCAATCTCCGGCCGGAAAAAGACTTCGGCTGGGACATCGGGTTCGAGCAGCGGTTTTTGGCAAATCGAGTCACTTTCGATGCGACGTATTTTCACAACGATTTGTCCAACGTGATTGGATTCAACGGCCAATTCAAAACCTTGAATCTTGGCGCAGCTGAAACCCAGGGCCTGGAAACGGAAATGAGCGCGCAGCCGATTTCGGGCCTGACGTTGAAAGCAAGTTACACCTACCTGGAGGCCGAAAAAACGGACAACTCAGATGTCTCGCAGCCACAAGGCGCGCGCCTGCCGCGCCGTCCGCGGAATGAGGTCTATCTCTCAGCTTCCTATTTTTGGTGCAGAAGACTGCGCACGACGATCGAGGCAAAATGGGTGAACGCGCGTGAAGAGATCAATTTCGGCGAGCCGAATTTCGATATCGAGGACTACAATTTTGTCAATTTCGCGGCCGAGTACGAAATTAATCCGCACTTCTCAGTTTACGGTCGCATCGACAATCTGACGAACGAACATTACTCGGAAGTCTTCGATGCGTCCCATCCAACGGTGGGCGCTTTTCCGGCGTTGGGCCGTGCCCTTTACGGCGGCGTGAAGTTGCGATTTTGACGGTGGCTCCGCTGGAAGCCGTGCGGGCTGCGGCGACGAAAGTTTTGCAGGCGACACGCCTGCCTCTACAGTGCGAGTGGTGAGTCCGCTGCTGCTCTATATCCTCGTCGCTGTCACCTTAGTGGGCGTGGTCGCGGTTCTTTTCGTTTTGATTCGCGAACGCGGGAAAGCAGACCAGCCGGATCAGGGCGCGCTCATGCTACAACAACAGCTTAACGCGCTTCAACAACGGCTGGACGCTTTCGGGCAAACGGTGACTCAAAATCTTCAACAATCGACCGCGTCGATGAATACGAGGTTGGACAAGGCTGCGGAAGTGGTGGGCGATTTACGGGAAAAGGTTGGACAGATTCACGAAGTGGGAAGAGCGGCGCAAGAACTCGTTCATATCATGCGCGCCCCGAAGCTTCGTGGTGGAATGGGCGAGCTCTTTCTTGGTGATTTGCTCGCCCAAATTCTTCCGCAGGAGCATTACACCATGCCCTTTCGGTTTAAGAGCGGCGATGCCGTCGACGCGGTCATTCGGATTGGTCCAAGATTGGTTCCAGCCGATGCGAAGTTTCCATACGAAAACTTCAAGCGCGTGGTCGAAGCTACCGGTGAATCGGAACGGGTTGCCGCGCGCAAACAATTTTTGCGCGACGTGAAGAAGCATGTGGACGCGATCGCAACGAAATACATTGTGCCGGACGAGGGAACTTACGATTTCGCGCTGATGTACGTGCCGGCCGAGAATGTCTACTACGAAACCATTATCAAAGAGGATGTGGGAGAAGATCGGCAGCTTTTCAGTTACGCTTTGGCCAAGCGGGTGATTCCGGTTTCGCCGAACAGTTTTTACGCCTACGTCCAGACGATTTTGCTCGGACTGCGCGGCATGAAAGTCGAAGAGCGCGCTCAGGAAATCCTGGGAGAGCTATCGCGGCTCCGCGGCGATTTCGCAAAAATTCAGGAAAATTTTCGCGTTCTCGGGCGCCATTTGGCGAATGCCAGTGGAAGTTATTCGGAAACGGACAAAACGATGGCCAAGCTCGATGCCAAACTTACGCAAATTGAGCGGCCGCACCCGCAGACGGAAGTTGCGCCGCCTCCTTCGTTACCAGGGCTGGAATAAATTCATTACAACACCTCGTCCCACTTGCTCTTGTCCTTGAGCATGATTTCGCGGAGCAGACGAATCGGCGGCATGCCATGGTTGAGCAGCTCGTTATGAAATTTTTGAAGCGAAAAATTGTCGCCCTCCTGCGCCTTGTAATCGTCGCGCAACTTCAGGATTTGCAACTTGCCGAGGGTGTATTTGAGATAAGCAGGATCGAACGTGCCGCGAATGGCTTCGGCGTGCGCGGGTTTTTCTTCGTAATAACAGTTCGCCTGAAAAAATTTCGTCGCATCGTCGATACTCATGCCCTGGGTGTGAAGTTTGATCGCAACGCACAGCCGGCATAATCGGAGCATCGCTTCATCCGCCTGCGCGATCCGGTATTTTGCCGCGTTCTTCGCATTGTCATCTCCCGGTTTGTCGCCGGCAACGCCTGCGTAGCCCTCATCAACTACCATTTTCTCGCAGTAATGGGCCCAGCCTTCGATAAAAGCGTAGCTGCCAAAGATTTTTTCGACCTTGGATGCGGGCGAAGCATTCAGATGCAAAAACTGGACGTAATGGCCGGGATAGACTTCGTGAATCGCAATCACGTCGCTGGTGTAATTGTTGAACGAGGTAAGCCATTCTTCCTTTTGTGTGCTCGGCCAATTGCTTTCTGGCGGGGTAACGTAGTAATAAGCCTCGTTCGCGCGTTTCTCGAACGGCCCGGGCGTATCCATTGAAGCGAATGAAGTCGCGCGGCGAAATTGCGGCGTTTCTTTGACCCGAGCCCTCACTTCTGACGGGATCGACACCAGTTTTTTGGTCACGACGAATTTCCGGATTTGCTCGAGATTTTTTCCGACGTCGGCAAGCAAGGCATCTGCGCTAGGATGCTCACTTTGAAGCTGTTTGAAAACTTCGACCGCAGACTTGTCCGGATCGATTACCTTGGCGGCCTCCGCGAACGCCTCTTGCTCCTTTTTCAGCTCCGCTAACCCGATCTCGAGAATTTTTTCCGGCGGAAGATCGACCAATTCGGTCTGGGCAAGAAACCGCTGAAACTTCTCGGCGCCGAGGGCAAAGTCGGCTTTCGCCTTCGGCAAACGTTCTCGCTCCAGCCAGGCCGCGTATTCGGTGAATGCCGCCGCCGCCTTACGATTCGACTCCTGCAAGTCCCCGCGAATATGTTCGTCGCGCAATTCGCCAATCGCTTCGATCAGGTTTTTCCGCAGAAAATCGGCCGAACCGCGCGCAATTTGAATGGCGAGCTCGACGTACGGCTTTGGCAAAACCGGGTCGAGATTTGTTTTCGCGGCAATGAAGATGTTTGGGACCTGCGATTCGATCGCGATAATGCTGCGAGCGCGATCTTCGCTCGGCGCGAAGTTGCGTTTGACGTAAACGCTGAGGTCAGCCGCCCGCGCATAGACCATCGGGTTTCGCTCAAAGATGGCCATGTCCCGGCGCTGGAAAATTTCGTTGCGAATCGATGCCTGCAGAATTCGCAGATCGATCGATTGTCGGGGGCTTAATTTGTCTAGGTCGAACTTGTTGAAACGATCTTCGAATCGTGTGAGCCGGGCCAATTCGGCGTCGAGTGCGAGGCGGCTGTAATCTGCAATGCGCCCGTCATATTCATGTAAACCGATTGAAGTGCCGAGGAGCGGTCGGGCCGCGAAATAGCCTTTGATGTATTCTTCGGCCAGCGCTTCGTATTCCGAATCCGCCGTCACGAGCGCCAGACAGCTCGATGCGACGAATAAGAATGCGATGGCGAAAAACAGCTTAAATCTCATTTCTGATCCGTTGGTCATCGGTGCGGCGCACCTTAATCAATGCTTTGGGCGTTGCCAAAAAAAACCTTATGAGCGATGGTCTGGCTTCTCGATTTATCAGCCGATGAGATTTGCATTTTTTGGCGCACTGCTTTGGATTCTCGTCGCCGGTCCCTTCGCTTTTGGCCAGGCGCCGAACGAACAGACCAGTAAGGACGAAGATAACGGTTATTCGCAGATATCGATCTTCGCCAAGGCGGTCGAACTCCTGCGGCAGGATTATGTAGACGACGGCAAGACCAATTATCACGATCTGATTACTGCGGCGATGAGAGGAATGCTCTCGTCGCTCGATCCTCACAGTCAGTACATGGATCCGAACGACTTCCGGGACATGCAGGACGATACTCGGAGCCGTTTCAACGGCCTTGGGATCGAAGTTTCGACCAAGAATGGTTTGCCGACCATCGTCTCGCCGATGGAAGATACTCCCGCCGCGCGCGCGGGAATTCTTTCGGGCGATCAGATTTTGAAAGTCAATGGCGTATCGACCGATAGAATGGAACTGCAGGATGTCATCGGGCGTTTGCGTGGCCAACCGGGTCAGAAAGTGACGTTAACCCTGTTGCGCCCGTCGACCAAGGAAATCAAAGATTACACATTGGAACGCACCGAAATTAAGGTGCAGAGCGTCAAGGGCGCTCGTTTGCTCGATCCCGAACTGACCGGTTCGTTCAAAATCGCCTACGTCCGGCTGATTCAATTTAATGAGCCGACCGCGAATGATTTGTCGAAGGCACTGGACGAATTGCAGAAAGCCGGGATGCAGGCGCTCATTCTTGATCTTCGCAACAATCCAGGAGGCTTGCTCAATAGTGCGGTCGATGTATGCGCGCAATTTTTACCGCCGAACACGAAGGTCGTTTCGACCCAGGGAAGGATCGCGTCTCAGGAACGTGATTACTCCACTTCGAGCGTGGCCAAAGAAAGGCCAAATTTCCCGATGGTCGTGCTGATCAACGAGGGAAGTGCAAGCGGGGCGGAAATTGTTAGCGGCGCGCTTAAGGATTTGCGCCGCGCGGTGCTGGTGGGCGAGACCACTTTCGGAAAAGGTTCCGTCCAAAACGTGATGCAATTGCCGGACGGTTCTGCGTTGCGTTTCACCACGGCAAAGTATTACACGCCGGGCAAACAGGTCATCCAAGGCAATGGCGTCGCGCCGAATATTCGTGTTCCCATGAGCGCGGAACAGGAGCGCGCGCTGTTTGTTTCTCGCAGCGCCGAGAATCCGCCGGAAGACGAGAAGACCCTCATTAAAACCAAGGATCCGCAAATGCTGCGCGCGATCGATGCGCTCAAAGGCGTGATGATTTACGCGCAGCAGAACATGCCCAGGAGCCAGGGCGTGAAGAAATAGTGGCAGCGAGCGCCGCTGCCTTAATTCGGCGGTCGACGTTCTGCTACGCCCGACCGCTGCAGCATGAGCACAATCCTGGCTCTTGAAACTTCCTGCGACGAAACCGCTGTAGCCATTTTGCGTGCCGGTGATTCCCGCTCGGAATTGCTGGCGGGCGAAATCGCTTCGCAGGTCGCCGAGCACGAGAAATATGGTGGAGTCGTGCCGGAGGTTGCTTCGCGCAATCACCTCTTCCACCTACCGCGTTTGCTCGAACAAGCAGCTCACGATGCAAAGGTCGGGATCTCTGAAATTGACGCATTTGCCGCGACGTCGGGACCGGGTCTGGCCACATCGCTGATGATCGGCGCCTCAGCCGCCAAGGGCCTCGCGATTGCGTTCGGGAAGCCGTATCTCGCAATCAATCACCTGGAAGGCCATTTGCTCTCGCCATTTTTTGGTGAAGCCAAGATTGAACCGAATATTTCGCTTGTAGTAAGCGGGGGACACACGATGACGATCTTCGTCCGCGCCGTCGGCGATTATCAAATTATCGGTCGCACCGTTGATGACGCTGCCGGCGAAGCGTTCGACAAGGTCGCTAAGTTGTTAGCTCTCGCTTATCCCGGCGGACCGGAAATAGAAAAACTCGCGTGTGAAGGCGATCCGAATCGATTCGAGCTTCCCCGCAGCATGTCCGATTCGGACGATTTCAGTTTTAGCGGGTTGAAAACTGCGGTCCGTTATTTGATACCGAAATTGCAGGGCAATTATCTGGCTGATCTTTGCGCGTCGTTTCAACAAGCGGTCGTTGACGTCCTGGTGGACAAGACAATCGCGGTCGCAAAGAAGTTTTCGGTCGATCTTGTCACGATTAGCGGCGGGGTGAGCTGCAATCAGGAATTACGGCGCCAAATGATGGAAGCATGTAAATTGAAAAGGTTGCAATTAAGAACCGCGCACCCGTCGCTTTGCACCGATAATGCGGCAATGATCGCGTTTGCTGCTGCGCTGCGGTTGCGCAAGGGCTTCGAATCGAAGGTCACCGAAGAGATTGATCCGAACTTGAAGCTTGCCGGCTAGTATTCGCGTTCTAGCAAATAATTGGCGAGCGCGTGGAGCGCCGTCGCATTGACCCCGAAGATCGATAACGCCCGGTGAGCCTGTCTCGTTAGCCGGCGTGCTTCGGCGCGGGACGCATCCAGGCCAATCACTGCCGGGTAAGTCGCTTTTTGCGCAGCAATGTCCTTGCCTGCGCTCTTGCCTAATTTTTCACTCGTTTGGGTGACGTCGAGGATGTCGTCGATCACCTGAAACGCCAGACCGAGCGCGCGTCCGAATTTTGTGACCGCCGCTAGTTTTTGTGGATTCGCGTTTGCGCTCATCCCGCCAATCCGGACGGTCGTCGTTAAAATCGCAGCCGTTTTATTCTTGTGGATGTAACTCAATTCGTCGCGCGTGGTCTTTTTTCCTTCGGCTTCGAGATCGGCCACCTGGCCCGCAATAAGTCTTTGACTGCCAGCCGCGACCGCCACTTCGCGCAACAAGGTTGACATGTTGTAACGCGATGTCGGTTCTGCGTGCGAGACGATCTCAAATGCGATCGTCAGCAGCGCGTCGCCCGCGAGAACGGCGATGCCGTCACCATAGACTTTGTGGCAGGTTGGCCGGCCGCGCCGGAAATCATCGTTGTCCATGCTGGGAAGGTCGTCATGGACTAACGAATAGGTATGGATGCATTCCATCGCGCAGGCAAGAGGCATTGCCTTCTCGATTTTTCCACCGCAGGCTTCGGCGGCAGCCAGGCAGAGAATCGGCCGCAGCCGTTTTCCACCGGCGAACAAACTGTAACGCATCGCCTGGTGAATCGTTGGCGGCTGAGTATTCGCCTTTGGCAAAAACCGATCGAGCGCGCGATCGATCATTTTTTGGCGTGTAGCGAGATAGGTCTTGAGATTCACGAGTTAGCCGAGGCAACGGGCGATTGTAGCGGCGCTTTACCCGCGTCGCATTATTTTTCCGCCGGACGATCACAGGCCCCGGCGCTCTCGAAGCAAAAAGAATTTCCTACGGTTTTGTGTCTACTGTGTCACCCGGCTAAATGTTCTCTGCTATTTCGACAGTTTCGGCGGGTTTTGTTTTCATCGCGAGAAACGCGCCGGCCAACAGGATAATCGCACTGACGAGCTGAGCGGCAGTCAGACGTTCGTGAAAGATCCAGGCGGAAAGGAGAAGGGCACCAACCGGGCAAAGCAGTTGGAGCATTTGCGACAGCGCGACGCCGATCTCGTGAATCGCAACGTAATATAAGACATGCGCGAGTGTGATGCAGATCACGGCCGAGACAATGATGATGAGATTAGCTTCCGCACCGACATGCATCGGAGTGTCGATTCGGCCAAACGCAAGCGTGAGCGGGAAAAGAAAGGCCGAGGTAATGATGCTCACCAAACCGAAACTGCGGATCGGGCCCAGTTGAGCGGACGGACGTTTGACCAAAACGCCGTAAAATGCCCAGGCAGCCGAGGCGGTGAAGGCGATAAACAGTCCGGGCAAAGCGATGTGACGATCCTGCCCGTTGGGTTGAAACCAGACTACTCCAAAGGAGCCGACCAATCCGAGCAGTGTCCCGGCCTGAAACTGCCATTGCCGGATCACGTAGCGTTCTTCCGGGAAAAACGCGAGTGCAAGGAGCGCGGTGAAAATCACTGATGATCGGATGAAGATCGAGTACACCCCCGGTCCCATGTAAAACAGCGCAACGACCTGAGAAATTTGATGGATCGTGTTTGGAAGACATGGGAGCAGGCAAAGTCCTGCTGCGCGGAGGTCGATCTTGGGACCGCCCCGGCGGATTTCGAACCAGACGAATGGCACGATCGCCAGGAACGCCACGAAATACCGATAGAAATTTTGCGACCACGGATCGTAAAAGCGATTGAGATAAAATTGAAAAAGCGACGGCAACGACCAGATAACAATGGTGGCGAAGACGGCGGCGTAACCCTTGGAGAACTGGTGGTCCCGCCTTGCCGAAGGGTCTTTAGCCATTGCAGTCGGTCGTTAAATTTGCTCGCATCGCGCGCCCGATTGAGTCAGAAATCAAAAAAACGGAGGAGCAACATGAAAATTACAAACTCATCCAGATTGTCGATCTTATTAACAATCCTGGTCGTAACGGTACCCGTTTCGCAAAGTGAAGCGAAACGCCAGAGCGGCGGCGGCGGCGATTCCGACGTTCACAAAAAAGCCGGGCTTGAGGCGATGGACGCGAGGCACTTCGATCAGGCGGCGGACGAATTCGGCAAGGCGATCGCGGCCAAGCCGCAGGATCCAGCACTTTATCATGATCGCGCGGTCGCATATTTCAGCGGAGCGCAGGCGGCCCAAGCGGCTAACGATAAGGACGGCGCGACCACGAGGTTTGCGTCGGCGATCGCGGATTTTTCCAAGGAGATCGAATTAGCGCCGAAGGATGAGGCCGGTTATCTCGGCCGCGGTCAGGCAGAAAAGCTGCAAGGACAATTTGATCCAGCAGTAGCCGACCTGACCAAGGCGCTCGAGCTGAAGCCGGACGACGTGGTTGCGCTAAAGTTTCGTGGGTCTGCTGAGATTGGGCTTTATCAATGGGACAAAGCTGTCGCTGATTATACAGCTGCAATTCAGAAGGACCCGAATGATTGGTTCAGTTACGACCAGCGAGCCCTGGCCTATAGGAATCTCAAGAACTACGATGCCGCCATCGCGGATCATACCGCGGCTATTGAGAAGAATCCGACTTATCAACCCGAGTATGCGCGACGTGGCTACACCTACAGCCTGATGCAGCAATACGAAAAAGCAGTTCCCGACTACGAGCAGGCTCTGAAGTTGGATCCAAACGACATCGATACACCCCAGCGGCTACAATATGCTCGTGGGATGCTCGCGCGGATCGCTGCCATGAACGCGCCGCCGCCCAGCGCGACTCCGACTCCGCCTGCGACTGGGCTCGATTTGTTGACCCCGACTAATATCGCCATTGCGGTCATTGCGTTGATCGCGATCCTGGTCGTAGTGCGGCTGCTGACCCGCGGAAAAGCGGAGCCCACCAGCGGCCGGATTCGATAGGGTGTTTCCAAAGAAATTTCTTTGACAGAAAACCACGCTCGGTTAGCTTTTTGGCGCTTTTTGCTGGACGAGGCGGTCCCATGGTCGTTCAAATGGCAAATTTGACCCGGCTTTGGGACTTTTGACTCTCTGGCGAAGGCAGTAACCGGATCGTCGGGCCGCCCATGTAGCTCAGTTGGCAGAGCACGTCCTTGGTAAGGACGAGGTCACCGGTTCAATCCCGGTCATGGGCTCCAGAGCTCAAGGCCGGATTTGACGAAGTTAGTTTGAATTAAAAAGAAAGATCGACATGGCAAAGGAAACATTTAAACGCGACAAGCCGCACATTAACGTCGGCACAATCGGTCACGTGGACCACGGCAAAACTACGCTCACGGCCGCAATCACCAGCGTACTCTCCAAAAAAGGAATGGCAGAGGCACGCGCGTACGATTCAATCGACAATGCGCCCGAGGAAAAAGAGCGCGGCATCACCATCAACACTGCGCATGTGGAGTATTCAAGCGACAAGCGCCACTACGCCCACGTCGATTGTCCAGGCCACGCCGATTATGTGAAAAACATGATCACTGGCGCGGCCCAAATGGACGGTGCGATTCTGGTCGTGAGCGCGGCCGACGGCCCGATGCCGCAAACGCGCGAGCATATTCTGCTCGCTCGTCAGGTCGGCGTTCCGGCGATGGTCGTATTCTTGAACAAAGTGGACATGGTCGATGACCCAGAGCTGCTCGACCTGGTCGAAATGGAAGTGCGCGATCTGCTCACTCAATATGAATTTCCGGGAGACAAGATCCCGATCGTCAAAGGCAGTGCGCTCAAAGCCCTGAACGGCGATGCCGATGCGGAGAAGCAAGTCCTCGCGCTGGTCGCAGCAGTGGACGATTATATCCCGGTTCCGGAGCGTCCAGTCGATCAACCGTTTTTGATGCCGGTTGAAGACGTATTCAACATTGAAGGCCGCGGCACGGTCGCGACCGGTCGTGTTGAGCGCGGGGTGCTCAAGAAGATGGAGGAAGTCGAGATCGTTGGAATCAAGCCCACCGCCAAAACAACGGTCACCGACATCGAAATGTTCCGCAAACTGCTCGATGAAGCGCGTGCCGGCGACAACGTCGGTGTTCTGTTGCGCGGGACGAAGAAGGAAGATATCGAGCGCGGTCAGGTTATTGCCAAGCCGGGCTCGATCACGCCGCACAAGAAATTCAAGGCGGAGGTTTATGTGCTGAGTAAGGAGGAAGGCGGACGTCACACGCCGTTCTTCACCAACTACCGGCCGCAATTTTATTTCCGTACGACCGACGTTACTGGCACGGTCAAATTGCCTGATGGCGTGGAAATGGTGATGCCGGGCGACAATATCTCGATCGAGGTCGAGTTGATTACGCCCATCGCCATGGAGAAAACCATCCGTTTCGCTATTCGTGAAGGCGGCAAGACCGTCGGCGCGGGTCGCGTGAGCGATATTCTTGATTAGATTAAGGAAACTTACGCCAGTAGCTCAATTGGTAGAGTAGCGGTCTCCAAAACCGTCGGTTGGGGGTTCGAGTCCCTCCTGGCGTGATTGATCGCAGAATCGACATTTAAATAACATCGCCATCGTCAAATGATCACCAAGACGAGAAACTTCTTTAACGAAGTGAAGGTCGAGCTTCAAAAAGCTTCCTGGCCGTGGGACCCGAAGGAAAAGGGTTTCCGGCGGTACAAGGAGCTGTGGGACTCGACCCTGGTCGTCGTCATCTCGATGTTGTTGTTAGGCGGTTACGTTGCGCTTTTCGATTTTGTGCTCGTTAACGTCATCCACTTCTTTACCAAGCTTCATTAAATATGGCTCAAACGGTCGCGGGGAAAGATCAATGGTTCGTGGTGCACGTGCTTTCGGGTCAGGAAAACAAAGTGCGCGAAAACATCATGAAGCGGGTGAAAACTGAGGAAATGAGCGATCTGGTTTACGAAGTGCTGGTTCCGACTGAACGCGTTTCGGAAATCAAGAAGGGCCGCAAGAGCGAGACTACGCGAAAGTTTTTCCCGGGCTATCTGATTGTAAACATGCATCTGCTGGATGAGCAAAATCAGCTGGTCGGTCGCACCTGGTATTTTATTCGCGACACGCCCGGCGTGATCGGCTTTGCCGGAACAAAAGACAAACCGATCCCGATGCGACCATCCGAGGTCGAAAGCATGCTCGCCCAGATGAAAGAACGCGAAGAGAAGGTGAAACCGAAAGTCTCTTTTGAAGTTGGCGAGACGGTCAAAGTTGCCGATGGTCCGTTCCAGAACCAGAACGGAATTGTGGAAGAAATCGATCCCGAGCGCGGCAAACTTCGCGTTTCGGTAACTATTTTCGGCCGCGCCACGCCGGTCGAACTCGAATATTGGCAGGTCGAACGCGGATAGAGTTTTATGGCCAAAGAAGTAATCGCTCACATCAAATTGCAGATCCCTGCTGGTCAGGCAAATCCGGCCCCGCCGGTCGGCACTGCGCTCGGACCGCGTGGCATCAATATCATGGCATTCTGCAAAGAATTTAACGCCGCCACCCAGAAACAAGCCGGCGATATTCTTCCGGTCGTCATCACCGTTTTCAAAGACAAGTCGTTCACTTTCATCACCAAAAGTCCGCCCGCGGCCGTTTTGTTGAAGAAAGCGGCCAACATCGCCGCCGGCTCGAAAGAGCCTAACAAAACCAAGGTCGGCAAAGTTACGCGCAAACAAGTCATGGACATCGTGAAAACGAAGTCCAAGGACTTGAACGCGCGCAATGACGAAGCCGCTTTCCGGATCATCGCCGGCACCGCCCGCCAAATGGGCCTCGAAATCGTCGATTAAACATTTCCTTGCGGGCCAAGAACTGACACAAGAGCTCGTCGAAACTGCTATCGCGGACGATTTCCATTCACGGGCGGTTCGCCTAGGTATTCTCGTTCTTGGAGCGCGATCGGGACATTACCGTTTTTCCAGACGAAATCGTGGAAGGCGCGAAGGTTAAATTTGTCGCCCTGCTGCATGCGCGCGTCCGCGAGGAATTTCGTGATCTGAAGTTTGCCGATCTGATAAGTGAGCGCCTGGCCAGGGCCGGTTGAGAAAGCGATCGCTTCCGAGCGAGCCGTTTGCGAATCCATCGGGACTTTTTCTTCGAGATATTTGGCAGCTTGCTCGAGCGTGAACTGGCCAAGCGAAAGTTTCACGTCCACTTCCACCCGCAGGGCCCGCAGCCGCATGAAATTGTAAATGATTTCGCGGGTGTGTGGACTGTCGTCGAACAAACCGGCCTGCAACATCATTTCTTCGGCATAAAAGCCAATACCCTCGTTCGCGCCAGAATCGTAGTAATGGCGGCGGATCGGGTCCTCATGTTTCCAGGAAAGACAAAGTTGAAAATAATGGCCGGGAATTCCTTCATGAACGGTGATTGGTCGCGGATCCATCGCCGTCGCTTTCCAGAAATAACCAAGGTTTTGCGAGGGTTCGGTCACGTAGCGGATACAATTTTCGTTCAGACGCGACGGCGAAGTGAAATCGTCTGTCTCGGTAAAGCCGAATGCACGCAAATAATCCGGAGTCGGGCGCAGCGTATAATGCTGAAGCCACTTCGGAACGGTCAGAATGCCGCGCTCATCGAGAAATGCGCGAATCTGTTGTTCTTTCGTCCCAGCATCTTTGATTTCTGAGTCGATGCTTGGCGCGAGTTGCAAAGGTGGAACATTTTTGTTGCGATTCACCTCGTAGGTCTCGAACGCAACCGCGCGATTCCATTCCTGGCGGCCCATCGCCAACATTTCCTCCGGGGAAAACGGATAGAACGCGACGTTTTTTAAGAAGAAAACGTAGGCATCACGGCCAAGCGCCGTTTGTCGCGGCAGTGACGGCAATAGTTGCTGCAATTTATCTCGAAAATGTTCCAGGGCGCTCGCGGCGCGATCCGTTGCGTTGTTCAATTCCGCATCCTTGAGCGTTGTCGAAGGCCGCAGCGCATGGGCCATTTGTGTTAATCGATCGCGCACGCCGTCGAGCGATTGAATCGCGACGCTCGCAAACGGCGCCGGCGGCTTTTCCAGGTTCGCCTCTCCTTGTTGCAGGATCGGCGGGATATTTTCGATTCGCGTCAGAATTTCTTTACTGCGCGTGTCGTCGTAGGGCGCCGGAACTGTTAGTGCTTCCGCCAGAGCGGTGAGTGTTTGATCAATGTAAAAATTCGGATCGCGTTTCCAGCGCGGATTGATCTCGAGCTCCCAATGGACGCGCGCGAGAGCCGATCCGATCAATTCGTAATCGACCTGTTGCGGGATCGGCCAGCTGCCGCGATCGATCTTTTTCCAGCGTGTTTCAAACTCCGCCAGATCGTGTTGTCGCTTTTCAATCGCGTTTTTCGACCAATCACGAATTCCGCCTGGGCGTTCCATTCGGTTCACATCGTCGCCGGTGAACGGCGCGTATTTCGCGCGCCAGCTCCAAAAATCGTTGGCCAGTTGCGCGAGCGGGTCGGCAGATATTGCGTGAATGCCGAGCAGGACGACGAAGAGCGCAATAAACGATTTTTTCACGTCGATCTTACCGCAAGGGAAGCTGAATCACGCTCGAGTGCTGCGCGCCGTGATAAACCTTGACGTGGGCTGTGCGCGCGTCCTTGGCTGTTTCTTCGGCCACAACGCCTCCCGAATTATAGTTTTTTTGCCAAAAGATCGAGTTCGGCGAATAAACGACCAGTCGTAGCCGGCTGCCCTTCATTAATCGGCGTGCAATGAACAAGCCAGGATCGAATTCGCATTTCACGATTTCATTCGGCCTAACCAATTTGCTTTCGCGCGGCGATTCGCGATAGCGCAAGCGTCGCATGTCGCTCCAAAGCGCGATGCTCGTCCCGTCAGGCTGGATTTCGTAAAGATCGGCCTGGAGATCGGTGTCCGGCGTATCGATGGAAATCCAAAGCGTAACTTTTGGGCAGCCAACCAATGGTGTTTCGTTAGGCAAAGTTGCAGTGTGATAAACGAGGCCGTCGCTGGCGATGCCCAGAGCGAAACGCTGATCGATACCCGAGGTCTTTTCGTTAGGCTCGACTCCCTCGACATCTTCACCGCGATGAATATCGAGCGGATCGTTTACAAACTGGTCTACGCCTTGGTCAGGCTGTTTTTCCGTCAGCGTCCCTGAACGAAACACGCCGTTGGCGTCGCCGTTTGCGGAATCGAGGTAAAAAATTTTCGGATTGGCGATTAGGTTTGCGAAATTATTGGCGTATTTCCATTCACCGTTCGCACCACTGTTTCCAGTGGCGAGCAAATAGTAGGCGACTTGGTCTCTTAAGAATTCCGGTTTTCTACCGCTCTTCATCGTCCAGTCGTACCATTGCCGATGGAGATCGTTAAGGTCGACAATCGCACCCGGACCGAATTTCACACCGCCAACTTCATCGGTCGGCGTGCGCGTGCCGGCATGGTCCCAAGGGCCGATGATAAGGAAATGTTTCGCGCGCGCCTCGGGCGATGCGTTCGCAAGGTGATCGCGATAGTAACTCATCGCTCCGAGCTCATCGCCGTCGTATTGCCCGGTGATCGTCAAAATCGGCAGCGCGATCTTCTTGAATTGTTCAACCGTCGGCACCATTGCATCGTAATAAGCATCGACCATCGGATGGTTGACAATGCGTTGAAAATTTAGAGTCGGATTTCCAACGAATGAATCGAGCGTCTTGAACGCGATGTGTTTCTTGTAGGCCTCGAGAAATTTTGTGCGCCAAAACTTGGAATCGCCAAAGAGATTCGACTGGCTCGCGCGACCGCTGGTCTGGGTAAACCATTGGACATCGTAATTCATCCCGATGTTAAGATAGGAAGGATAATCGAGACCAGGGCGCGCGGCCGCGGCTGGAACAATCGTCGCCAGATGCGGCGGAAATTCTTTTGCCGTCGCCCACTGATCGAATCCGGCATACGAGCCGCCCCACATCGCGACTTTGCCGTCGCAGAACGGCTGCTGCGCGAGCCATTCAACGACATCGTGACCGTCATGCGGTTCTTGCGCAAACGGCTCGAATTCGCCTGCGGAATTTCCACGGCCACGGACATCGACCAGCGCAAAGGCGTAACCGTGCGAGGCAAAATACGCCGCGCGCGCGTGATAGGTGTCGGAAATATAAGGTGTGAGCGTGAAGATAACCGGCGTTCGCCTCTGCGACTCGTTAGGCGACTCCGGCAAATACAAAGTCGCGTTCAATTCGACTTTGTCGCGCATCGGAATTTTTACACCCCAGCGCAAATCGTAATCGCTCGCGGAAGGTGATGACGGCGTAGCGGAAGGTTGGGGCGATAAAGCAGGCGAGATTTGCGAAAAAGCGCCTGCGCAAACAGCGAAGTAAAAAGCCAGGATCGACCATCCGGGGATGGTCCGGCCGGGCAGAGCCTTTCGAAATCTCATTTGCCCGATTCAAGCGAACGGACCCGATTGAAACAAGGGTTCTTTCTTGTCAGGCCGCTGGTTTTATTTGTTACGTGAAAGGAGACGAACTTCTCTTTTGTTTCCTATTGTCGATTTCATTTCCGGCGGAATCCACGCGGGCGACGAAGGGGACCGCGATCTCAGCCTACTGCTGCGGCCTCCACTGAACGGTGACCAGGCAAACGTCGTCTTTGAATTCATTATCGCCGGCAAAAGCGCGAGCATCATGTAGGATTGATTCGAGAAATTTATCGCCGCTCTCGCGATTTTTTTGCACACTGGCGATTAAACCTTCGATGCCGAATTCGTGCTCGCCCGGGTCGTCGACCTCGATAATTCCGTCGGTGAAAAGCAAGAGGCGATCGTTAGGCAAAAGAGAAACGGTGGCCGTGCGGTATCGCGCTTCGGGCAAGAGTCCGAGGGCCGGTCCAACGCGCTCGGATTCATCACTCAAAATCTCGATTCGGTTGCCGGCATTGTGGATGCGAACCGGATAAGGATGTCCAGCGCGCGCAAATCGCAGTTGGCCGCTGTCTAGATCGAGCGTGCAATAGATTGCGGTCACGAACAACACCGTGCCGGTCTGACGAAGAATGTTGGTCAACTCCGTATTCAGCCGAGTCATCAATTGTCCGGGATCAGCCGCATGCGGGCCGAGGCTTTCGATCAATGCCCGCAACATCGATGTGATCAGCGCAGAGCGAACGCCGTGACCCATCACGTCGCAGATAAACAAGCCGGCAGACGAATCGGATACGCGCACGATGAAAAAGAAATCGCCACCGATCAGACTGGCCGGCCGATAGAGATGCGAAAACCGAAGCTGTGTTGTTTCAGGGGTCGCATTCGCGGGAAAAACCGGATACGTCACCGGCATTAACGCTTGTTGAAGTTCCATCGCCATCCGGAGATCGGTCTCCATCTGCTCGTTCTTACGCTCGATCTCGCGCTCCTTTTCGATCAAATCGCGAATGTTCGTCCGCATCAGCGCATTCTGCACCGTGAACAACGTCTGGGTGCTGATCAGGCCTAGAAACGCTTCATCCTCATCAACCAGCAAAACGTCGTCGTAAAAAGTATCGTCGCCGCGAGCGAAGACTTTTCTCAAAACGTTCACGATTGGTGTCGTTACCGAAACTCTGGTTTCGTTAGGCGAGCAATGCAGCCCGATCGGTTTTCGCGCCCACAGTGCAAAGCCATAGCGACCTCCCAGCAATTCGCTGACTCGATGACGGGAGCAAAGTCCGACCAGCCGCGCACCATCGAGAATTGCCATGAACTCGACTTTGTTCTTGGCGAACGCTTCCGATACCGACTCGACGCTGTCGCTTGCCTTGACCGCGTTCCGGTGGCTGAGCAAAGAGCGAAGGTCGACTGCTTCGGCCCGCACCGATTCGCCAATCTCCATCCTCGCCGTTTTTGTTTTTTGCTTTTGTTCCTCGAAAGTCGAGGCTTGCACAGCTTTCATTTAACCGAGTTTGCGAGAGAGCGAGTGTGACATTCTTGTTACTATTTTTCGGGTGATTGGCGCTGCCTCGAAGGTGATTTGCCTTTCTGGCAAAAGGCCTGCTCGAGCCCAACCCATCCTGCCGGCAATCATTGATCGAACGCAAGGCTCGGGATTAGACTGGAAGTCCGAATGATCATGGAAAGAAATCGCGCCAGCGCATCGAAGGTGTTGGATTCACGCAACCTGTTCGGCTCTGTCCTTTGCGTGGTTGGAGCGCTGCTAGCCATGTTTAGTTTTGCCGCCGCGCCGCCGCGTTCGGTCGGGATAGACAAGATCGCTCCATGGGTTCTCGAACAAACTGCGAACGGCAAACAGGCAGAGTTCCTGATTGTCCTGGCTGATCAGGCCGATCTTGCGGGTGCAAAAGCGTTACGAACAAAAGCGGAAAAAGGCCGCTACGTCCGGGATGCGTTGTGGAGCAAGGCGCAAACAACACAGGCGCCGCTCTTGCAATGGTTGCGCGATCGCAAGGTCGAGTGCCGCTCGTTTTACATCGTCAATCTGATCTGGGTCAAAGGTAGTCTCGACGTGGCCCAGGCAGTTGCCGCGCGTCCCGATGTTCTGCGCGTGGAGGGAAACCCACGAATTCGTAACCTACCGAATCCTTTTCCGCTTAATGACGCAATGGCACGACCGGACAGTGTCGCGAGCATCGAACCGGGCATTACCTATTCGCGCGCGCCGGACGTATGGGCGCTCGGTTTCACCGGGCAGGGCGTCGTTATTGGCGGTGAAGATACCGGCTACCTTTGGAATCACACAGCGCTAATAAATAAGTATCGCGGCTGGAACGGCACGACTGCGAATCACGATTATAACTGGCACGACAGCATTCATTCCGGCGGTGGATCCTGCGGTCACGACTCGGTTGCTCCGTGCGATGACTACGGCCACGGAACGCATACGATGGGCACGGCCGTCGGCGACGATGGTGAAGGCAATCAGATCGGAATGGCTCCCGGAGCGAGCTGGATCGGCTGTCGCAACATGGACCAGGGCAACGGCACGCCCGCCAGTTACATGGAGTGCTTCGAATTTTTCCTCGCGCCGTACCCGGTGACCGGGACGCCTGATCAGGGCGACCCAACCAAAGCCCCGGATATATCGACCAATTCCTGGATTTGCCCGGCTTCGGAAGGTTGTTCGACCCTTACTCTCGAATCCGCGGTGGAGGCGCAGGACGCCGCCGGCATCCTGACTGTGTTCGCCGCCGGCAATTCCGGACCGGGTTGTTCAACTGTCTCCGACCCGCCAGCGATTTACGACGCGGCGTACTCGATCGGCGCGTTGAATAACGGCACCGATGTCATCGCTTCCTTCAGCAGTCGCGGGCCAGTTACCGCTGATGGCAGCAACCGTCTCAAGCCGAACTTGAGCGCACCCGGCACGAATGTTCGCTCCAGCTACAATACGAGCACTACTTCCTACGTCACTCTCAGCGGTACTTCGATGGCCACTCCGCACGTGGCCGGAGCGGTTGCATTGTTGTGGTCGGCCCAACCAATGCTGCGTCACGACATCTCGATGACGGAAACGATCCTCAATGAAACGGCTGTTCAGATCTCATCAACCGACTGCGGTTCGTCTGGTTCGCCGAACAACACTTATGGATATGGACGATTAGACATTAAAGCAGCGGTCGATGCTGCGTTGCTGCGGATCACTGGCATCGGAGAGAACGGGAGCAATATCGCAGTCAGCTTTTCCGCCGTGGCGGGAGGAACCTACCGGCTCGAACGCAAGATCAACCTCACCGATGCCGCTTGGCAAAACATTCCCGGCGTCGCTGATTTTACAGCCAGCACAAGCGGAACCGCCCAAATCATCGATCCCGGCGAAGGAAGTCAACCGGGCGCGTTCTATCATGTGTTGTTGATCAACTAGTCTGAGAGACTTGGAGCAACCGCCACAATTAATGAGAATCGTGATCCTTGGTGCCGGTGGTCGTCTTGGCGGTGCGTTCGTCCGCGAGTATCGAGACAAGTTTGAAATTCTCGCTTTCGATCACGAAGAGCTCGATCTCGGCAATGAAAAAGAGATGAAAGAATGGCTGTTGCCGCTCGATTTCGACGTTTTGATCAACGCCGCTGCGTTTACCAATGTCGATCTTTGCGAAACAAAACGGGAGGAAGCGTTTCAAATCAATGCCGAGGCGCCACGTGCATTGGCGGAAATTTGTTCGAGCAAAAACGCCCGTCTGATTCATTTCAGCACCGATTACGTTTTCGATGGCGAGAATCGGAAACCATATGCCGAAACCGATCCGGCGAGGCCCGTTAGTGTTTACGGCAAATCGAAACGACAAGGAGAAACCAATGTGCTTGCGGTGCAAGATCGCCATCTCGTTGTCCGTGTCTCGTGGGTCTTCGGCCCGGCGCGCCCGAGCTTTATCGATCAGATAATTCAACGCGCGCTCGAGAACGAAGATGTCAGCGCGGTATCGGATAAATTTTCGACGCCGACTTATACGCTGGACGTGGCGCTGATGTTGCCGCGGTTTTTCGACCCCGACACCCCGGGCGGTATTCTGCATTTTGCGAACGCTGGCGAATGCAGCTGGCAGGAGTACGCGCAATTCGCGATTGAATACTGCGGTTCGTTAGGCGTTCCACTCAAAGCCAGAAGTGTTGGCGCTCTTAAATTAGTGGACATGAAAAGCTGGGTCGCCCAGCGCCCGGTTTATTCCGTTCTTTCGACCGCCAAGTATGCGGCGTTCGCCGGTCGGCCGCCACGATCTTGGCGTGACGCGGTTGCCGACTATATTAGACACTCCTACTCCAAGAAATGAAATGCGGCGCTCTCATCTTG
The DNA here is from genome assembly GCA_035622995.1 of Chthoniobacterales bacterium. GTDB lineage: Bacteria > Verrucomicrobiota > Verrucomicrobiia > Chthoniobacterales > UBA10450 > DASPUI01. The sequence goes on along the minus strand of DASPUI010000089.1, from coordinate 24,382 downwards.
TCGGTTTTTCTCTGCGCCAGCGCGCGCGCCGAATTAAAATGGGAACAGACAACGCTGGAAGTGCATCCGGCGTTCGGCGCGAAGCAAGCAGTCGGTTATTTCAAATATGAAAATGCTGGCAAGACTCCGGTAATTATTAATCTGGTCCACGCTTCGTGCGGTTGTACGGCAGCCCATGCCTTGCGAAATCCAATTGACCCGGGCGAAAAAGGCGAAATAACGGTTACATTCAACATTGGGGATCGCAAGGGAACGCAAATCAGAGACGTTACCGTGCAATCCAGTGATCCCGACCATGGACGCGCCACGACGACACTTTTGCTCAAGGCGGTGATCGCGCCGCCGCTCGAAGTCCAGCCGGCGCTCGTTTATTGGAACGGAGGCGAAGATCCGAGGCCGAAAACGATCATGGTCAAAGCAGCGAAGGGGACGGTCAATTCGATCAAGGTCACTGTCTCCGATCCAGCCTTTCAAGCCGGGTTCGAGCCGGTCGGTGACAGCGAGTTTAAAATTAAGGTGCAGCCAAAACAGACCGCCAAACCGGATCGCGCGACGATTACGATTCAAGCGGAAGGATCACCGAAAATTTTCTCAGCGACGGCAATCGTGACCGGAAAACCGGCTCCGCCAAACGCGGCCTCGCGATAACGTATGACGTTTGTGGTCCGGCCGGCCCTGCTGCTGATGGCGCTTGCGCTTTTGCCCGCAATTGGAGAAGCGATTTACTTTCGCGATAAAATTTCGTGGCAATCGCCGATTCCGGCTTCGGAAGTCGTAACAGTTGATCTGGCGGAAAGCTGGGGCGAGAACGCGATTTGGATTGATGCGCGACCGGATGAAGAATTCGCGCGCGAACATGTCCCGGGTGCAATTTCTCTCAACGAAGATCGTTGGAACGAATTGCTTCCACAGTTTTTGCAAGTCTGGTCGCCGGAAAAGAAAATCGTCGTCTATTGCAGCGTCCAAAGCTGTAACGCCGCTAAGGAAGTGGCGACTCGGTTGCACGAGGAGGCGAAACTGCCTAACGACATTCGAGTTTTGCAGGGTGGCTGGGAAGAATGGAAAAAAGTGACGAGTAGAAGGTGATCAGAGTTGTGAGAATCGTCTGGTGGACTTTGGGCGTGCTCGTTGGCGGAATATTCATTTACGCCGGCGCAAGCAAGGCGTTTAACCCGGTCCGCTTCGCAACCGACATCGATAATTACAAATTGCTGCCATGGAGCTTTGCCGTCGGTATCGCGTTCTACCTGCCATGGCTGGAAATTTTTTCCGGTCTGGCTGTCGTCTTGAGAAAATTCTATCGCGGCGGATTATTGATTCTGACTTTGCTGATCCTGGTTTTTCTGGCGGTCACAATCGCGGCCAAAGTGCGCGGTCTCGACATCACGTGTGGTTGTTTTGGTCACGCCAGCGAGCATTGGAGCTTTCCGCAGCATCTGGCGGTTGATCTTGCAATTCTTATCGGGCTCGTTGCCCTTTTTGGACAAGAACTAGTTGGAAAGGAATATCGGCCTGGAAACGAAGGACGATAAACTCGATACCAGGGTGAAGTTGGCGATTTACGAAACGATCGCCGAGACTGGCCGCATTCCGGCTTCACCGGAAGTTTCCCGTAATCTCGGCGTCAGCCAGGACGAAGTTGTCGCCGCTTTTGGCCGGCTTCACGCCAAACGTCTTGTGCTTCCGGAACCAGGAGACCGAACACGGGTTCGCATGGCGCCGCCATTCTCCGCCGTGCCGACTCCGTTTCCAGTGGAAGCAAATGGTAAACTTTATTATGCCAACTGTGTTTGGGATGCGTATGGAGTGGCGGCGGCCTTGCATTGCGATGCGGTGAGTCATGCTTTGGATGGGCATACAGGCGAGCCGTTAACGCTCGAAGTGAAAAACGGTCAGCCGATTTTGAAACCGTACTTTGCGCATTTCGCCGTTCCGGCGGCGCATTGGTGGGACAACCTCATTTTTACCTGAGCGACCATGCTTCTCTTCCGGTCGGAAGAAACCGTCGATCTCTGGTGCAAAGGCAGGAACATTCCGCGTCGACCGCTGATCAACCTCGATCAACTCTGGCAACTTGCCCTGCATTGGTACTCGAATCGAATAACGGTCGAATCGCGACGACCTGCGGCTGACGAAATGGTTTCGATCTTCGCTTCCATTGGCCTAGCCGGTCCGTTTTGGGACCCGAAGTCTAATCAATGGAAATAAAAATTCGTGCGGCAAACGAATCGGATTACGGCGCAATCTGGGAAATCTTCCACGCGGTTGTTGCGGCTGGAGATACCTACGCCATCGATCCGCACATTTCGCGTGAGGATGCGCTGGCGTACTGGCTTGGAAAAGAGATCCATACCTACGTGGCTGAGGAAAATGGAGATATCCTCGGCACCTACATCTTGCGGCCTAATCAATCGGGCGGTGGTGCACACGTCTCCAATGCCGCATTCATGGTTGCGTCTGCTGCGCGCGGCAAGGGAATCGGCCGCGCCATGGCTGAACATTGCCTGACCGAGGCCCGCCGGCTCGGCTTTCGCGCGCTGCAGTTCAACTTCGTGGTTTCGACCAACGAGGCGGCAATTCGATTGTGGAAACAGCTCGGATTCGAAATCGTTGGCACTCTGGCTTGCGCTTTTCGACACCCAACAAAAGGATACGTCGATGTTTACGTCATGTTACGATCGCTCGATCGGATCTGATGGCACTTTATTTTTTGCGTCGTTAGGCGAGATTGGCAGTAGTGCAAACGGTTATTCAAGTGATTACGACCGGCCGCGGCTCGTTGCGCAACAAAATAATGAGCGACCCGCAACTGGAGAAGAAATTCGGCTTCATCAAAGTCTGGGCGAAGCAGCCGGGCCGGCCCCATGGCTGGGCGAAAATCCACAGCGCACGCGATCTTCACGGCGCGATTAATCTCGAATGGCATGCGCGCAGCGGCACCTTGATTTGTCGCGTTGTCACCAAGCTGGGGAACAAACCGAACTCGATCATCGGCGACTTCGTCGATTATCTTCTGGCGCGGCATCAAAGCCGCATCCTCGCCATTCACATTATGCGTCGGTGAGTTATAGCGGCGCTCACCTATTTTCGGCCTCGAATTCGGTCGAAGAATCGTGAAACTGGATTCGACGCTTTGTCCTTTTCCAGGGCAATCTTCACCTCGTTCACGTCGATCTTGACCGTTGGCCGCTTGGGCGGCGCGAATGAGATTCGCTGGGTTTTGGCGAGAGCACGATAATTCGATACCGGCCGCCAATCGGCCATTCCCTCGTGCCAATAGTAATCGTCCGCTTTGATTTTCATCGCGAAAAGCTTTTCCCGAAATTCGGCCTCCTCGAATTCGCCGATTTGTGTTCCATCAATCCGGCAGACGAAAAAGATCACTTCGAAAGAATGTAAATCCTGGCCGGTGGCGTCGATTATTTAATCGTGCCGAACTCGCCTTGCTGCTGGATCAGCTTTGCCACGAGCGCAGTCCAGCCGGTCTGGTGTGATGCGCCGAGGCCTGCGCCATTGTCGGCATTAAAATATTCGTGAAAGTGATAGCGGCCGTCGCCATCGAGGGCAGGCTGCGACGCACGCGCGAAGGCGCGCTCGCCGTTTTGATCCCGCATCCAGATTTTGATCAGGCGATTCGAAAGTTCGTTCGCGACTTCTTTCAAATGCAGGAACTGACCAGAACCAATTGGACATTCGACTTTGAAATCGTCGCCATAATAATGATGAAACTGCTGGAGGGATTCGATCAGCAAATAATTGATCGGAAACCACACCGGCCCGCGCCAGTTCGAATTACCGCCGAACATTCCGGTTTGAGACTCGGCCGGCTCATAATTAACAACCATCGTCTGACCGCGCGCGGTCAACACATACGGATGTTCCTTGTGATATTTGCTGAGCGAACGGATACCGTAATCGCTGAGAAATTCGTTCGGATCGAGCATGCGGCGCAGCAAACATTTCATCCGGTGACCGCGAGTAATCGCGACCAATCGGCGCTCGCCTGTCCCCGGCTCGTCCCAGCGCGAGATCAAACTGCAAAGGTCGGGGCGATTGGCGAGATACCATTCCAGTCGCCGTTTGAAATTAGGCAAGGCGTCAATCAGTTGGGGTTGGATCACATCCACCGCGAGTAGCGGAAGCAGTCCCACCACCGAGCGTACCTTGAGAGGGAAGTAACGCCCGCCCGGTGTGTGAATGACGTCGTAGTAGAATTCGTCATCCTCGTTCCAAAGCCCGATGCCTTTGCCGCCGAGATTGTTCATGGCCGCTGCGATCCCAAGAAAATGCTCGAAGAACTTGGTGGCGATGTTTTCATAAACGTGATTTTCCATCGCCAGTTCGATCGCAATTCGCATGAGGTTCAAACAAAACATTCCCATCCAACTGGTAGCGTCGCTCTGTTCGAGGTAGGTCCCGTCCGGGAACGTCGCGCTACGATCAAAGACGCCGATATTGTCGAGTCCGAGAAAACCACCTTGGAAGATATTGTTCCCTTCCGCGTCTTTGCGATTTATCCACCAGGTAAACGAGATGAGCATCTTGTGGAAAATGGTTTCCAAGAATGCGCGGTCGCCTTTACCGGTTTGTTTGCGCTCGATCTGATAAACGCGCCACGCCGCCCAAGCGATGACCGGTGGATTTACGTCGCTGAAATTCCATTCGTAGGCCGGGATCTGGCCGTTCGGATGCAGATACCATTCGCGCACGATCAGCTTGAGCTGGGTTTTGGCGAATTGCACATCGACAAGCGCCAGCGGCAGACAGTGAAAGGCGAGGTCCCACGATGCATACCACGGAAATTCCCATTTGTCGGGCATCGACATGACGCGCTCGTTGTAAAGATGTCGCCAGTCCGAGTTTCGGCCGAATTGCCGTTCGTTAGGCGGAGGAGGCTGCCCGGGATCGCCATCGAGCCATTGCTCGACGATGTAGTGATAGAATTGTTTGTTCCAAAGAAGCCCGGAGAACGCCTGCCGCTGAATCGCACGATGTTCATCAGTCAGACTTTGCGGCGCGAGATCGTTGTAAAATTGATCCGCCTCGGTCCGGCGCAAGTTGAATATCGCATCGAAGTCTGAGAATGCTTCGACGCTGGTCTTGGATCCGGCGCGTGCCAGTCGTAGCCGAATCGAGATCGTTTCCTGCGGCGGAATCTTGAACTGGTAGTGCGCGGCTGCTTTGGTTCCGGTTTGCGCCGGGTTGACGGCATCTACCTTGCCTTCAACCACGCGATCGTTGATCGAATCCTTTACAAACGGCGCTTCGTTCGGAATTCCCCAGAGTCGATCCGCGTTGCTTTCGTTTTCGGTGAAGAAGAGATCGGCGGCCGAGTCGCAAAAGAGATCGTAATCTTCAAGCCTTGGGTGACTCGCTGTGATGACGGTCACGTGATCGCGATCAGATGTCTTACACAGCATTGGCTTCCCCGAATCGCGGCTCCAGCTCCAAGTGTTACGAAACCAAATCGTCGGTAAAAGATGAAGCGGTGCAGATTGAGGCCCGCAATTCTTCGCGTTGACTCGAATCAAAATGTCGCGCGCGTCCGCTTTCGCATACTCGATCTCGATGTCAAAGAAACGATTTTCCGCGAAAGCGCTGGTGTTCCAAATTTCGAACTCGGTTTCCATCTTGGAACGCGCGCCGCTTTGCCTGATCAGCTCCTCGTAGGGAAAACGCGAGTGTGGATACCGGTAAATCATTCGCATGAAGCTGTGCGCCGGCGTGCTGTCGAGGTACCAATACAATTCTTTCACATCTTCGCCGTGATTTCCCTGTGGCTGGGTGACGCCGAACAAGCGCTCTTTCAAAAACGGATCGTTCTCATTCCAAAAAGCGAACGCAAAACAAAGCCGGCCCTTGTAATCGGAAATCCCTCCGAGTCCGTCTTCGTTCCAGCGATAGGCGCGCGAGCGGGCGTGATCGAACGGAAAATAATTCCAGGCGTCGCCGTTGGCGCTGTAATCCTCGCGCACTGTGCCCCAGGCGCGCTCGGCCAGATATGGTCCCCAAAAATGCCACGGCTCGTCCGGCGAATTATTTTCCTGGAGACGAACCTGTTCCGCGTTCATCGATGCCGATTAGCGATCAAAAATCCGGAATGCGCAATCCGAAATCCCCGTTCGAAGTTATTCCCACTCGATGGTACTCGGTGGTTTGCTCGAGATATCGTAACAGACGCGGTTGACGCCTTTGACTTCGTTGCTGATCCGCGATGAAATGCGCGCCAGTAATTCGTAGGGAAGCCGCACCCAATCGGCGGTCATGCCGTCCTGACTTTCGACAATGCGGAGCGCGACAGTATTTTCGTACGTGCGTTGATCGCCCATGACGCCGACCGAGCGCACCGGCAAAAGGACGGCGAACGATTGCCAGACGCGATAATACCAGTCGCTCGCTTCCATCTCGCTCTGCACGATTGTATCCGCTTCGCGCAAAATCGTTAGCCGCTCGGGCGTGACTTCGCCGAGAATACGCACTGCCAACCCGGGGCCGGGGAATGGCTGGCGGTAAACGATCTCCTTGGGCAAGCCGAGTTGCGACCCGAGTTGGCGCACTTCGTCTTTGAAAAGCTGCCGCACCGGCTCCACCAGCTCGAAATGCATTTTCTCGGGCAGACCGCCGACATTATGATGACTTTTGATCACTTGGGACGGATTGCCGTCGATCGAAACGCTCTCGATCACGTCCGGATAGAGCGTTCCTTGCGCGAGAAACTTGTAACCGCCGTGCTCATTTTTCTGGCCCTCGCCCAGCAATTCCTCCGTCGCACGCTGAAAAACGGCGATGAATTCGTTGCCAATGATTTTGCGCTTTTGCTCGGGGTCAACGACGCCGCGCAATTTTTGGAGAAAACGGTCTGACGCATCCACATATTTCAGTTTGATGTGAAAATTTTCGCCGAACACGCGCTGCACGACCTCCTCTTCCCGAGCGCGCAAAAGGCCATTGTTCACGAAGATGCAGGTGAGTTGATCGCCGATGGCTCTGTGCAAAAGCGCCGCAGTAACCGACGAATCGACGCCGCCACTCAGTCCAAGCACCACTTTCTGGTCGCCAACCTGGCGCCGAACGCGCTCGCAAGATTCTTCGACGAAGGAGCCCATTGTCCAATCCATGGCGCAGTGACAAATGTGATAAACAAAGTTTTGCAGGATCTCCTTGCCGCGGGGGGAGTGAACAACTTCCGGATGAAATTGGAGGCCGTAGAGTTTTCGTGCGGAATCTTCGACGGCGGCGAAGTCGCATCCTTCGGTTGTCGCGACGACTCGGAAACCTTCCGGCAAAGTCGTGACTTCATCACCGTGACTGTTCCAAACGTCGAGTTGTTTGCCGAGCCCGTCGAAGAGCTGCGAATCGCCTGTGACATGCAGGATTCCAGCTCCGTATTCGCGTCGTCCTGTAAATACGACTTTGCCGCCGAGCTGGTGAGCCATCAGCATCAGGCCGTAACAAATTCCAAGCACCGGAATGCGTAACGAAAAAATCTCCGGATCGAGGTGCGGCGCCTCTTTGTCATACACGCTGGCGGGGCCGCCCGAGAGAATGATTCCATTCGGCGTGAGGTCGAGAATTTGCTTGGTCGAAATGTTAAACGGAACAATCTCAGAATAAACTTGCAGCTCACGCACACGACGGGCGATCACTTGGGTGTATTGGGAACCAAAATCGAGAATCAGAATTTTGGAGTGCGCGGATTTTCTCACTGCGGGGGAATTTCCGGCGGATTTCCCGAACCGGCAGGAGCAGCGGTCGGATTATTGACCGATTCGCTATCAATCAGGTGGCCTTCGCCACTCACTCCGCGCTGAAGCTGACTTTTGACGTCCTGCGTCGTTGTTTGCTCGAGCGGATCGGCGCAGCCGCCTGTCGCCAGCGCGATTGCGATCGCGCACAGGAGCGACAGGCGTTTCATCCGCTCATTTTAGGGAGCGAGTGGCCAAAAGCAAATAGACAAGATTGACCGGATTTTGCACAGCGTTGTCCTTCAGCCTCGAATACTTTCGGGCTCCGCCGAAACGTCCTACAATTCTCTCAAATGATCGAGCCGGAGCTCTTACTGCAAGGCTATGGGCTTGGAGTCTTTCCAATGGCAATGGAGGATGATTCCATTGCTTGGTTCTCACCCGACCCCCGTGGAATCATTCCATTGGAAGGTTTTCATCTGCCGCACGCATCACGTCGTGCCTGGCGACAAAAGGCGTTCGAAATCCGGATCGACCATCGTTTCGGCGACGTGATTCGAGCGTGCGCCAAGCGTGAGGACACGTGGATCAATCATGAAATCGTCGCGAGCTATGAGCAGTTGCACAAACTTGGCCATGCGCATTCGGTCGAAGCCTGGAACAATGGCAACCTCGCCGGCGGACTCTATGGCGTTGCCATCGGCGGCGCGTTTTTCGGAGAATCGATGTTTCATCGCGAAACGAACGCGTCTAAAATTGCGCTGGCGGCGCTGGTCGAACATTTGCGGGCGCAAAAATTCGCGTTACTCGATACGCAATGGCTGACGCCGCATCTGGCACAATTCGGTGCGGTTGAAATCTCACGAAATCAATATTTGCGCCGCTTGCGAAGCGCGATCGAGCTGCCGCGAAGATTTCTGTAGCGACGCTCTTGCGCGAGTATCGGACAGTTAAATGCGACGTTGATAGACACCGCTGCAGTAAGCGACAAGCGGAGTGCTTGCCCTGCAGGCGGATTGTTGCATAGTGACGCTCCGCCGCGGCTGGGTAGCTCAGTTGGCAGAGCAGTGGACTGAAAATCCACGTGTCGCCGGTTCGATTCCGGCCCCAGCCATGCTTTTCATCTGGTCCGTGGCTCTGCCAACGGCGGCCTGTAGTCTTGCCTCGTGCTCCTAAGAATCTGAAAGGCTACGTAAAATAAGGCAATGAAGCCAGCAATTCATCGTCTGTAGCCTCTCGAACGGCCGGCGTATCATCGACGTTCATACAAGATAACAGCTTATGACTCACCTGCGAAGGATTACTGTGAATGAGGGGCCAGAACTCACCCAGTATATGATTGACCGCAGCTTCCAGATTGAGAGAGCCATTGAGGTAATCCGGCGGGACTGGGGCGCCAAAATGGATGGCTACCTTCCACGCGCCTTTTTCGAAACAAATGAGACAAGGAATTACTTCCGCACCGAGCACGCTCGCGAGCCGAAGTGGGCCGGTGGCCAGCCGAAATGACTGACCGTCAATCGTCGTACGAATCTGTTTTCCACGGTCTACATCCATCGAAACAAGCAGAAACCGGCCCGGAACCAGATTCCGCCGGATGCGCCCGATGTCCGTGGCTGGAAGCACGGGCGGAATATCTACCGGAGCACTTAGTTTTAGGTTTACAAATTGTTGCCGAAGACGCTGCCGCGGCTCCTTTTCTGGCCCGACCAAGACTGTCACGGGAATCCCATGGGCGCGCAAACAAACAAACAAGACTTGGCTCGGTCCGAAATGCAGCGTAGCAAAGATAATTGGCTTCGTCGGCCGACGGAGCTTCTCCGAATCGTAGTGGCCTCGCAGGATGCATCGCCTGCGCCAGTGCGCCCTTGGCAGGCGATCAGCCCAAAGATAAATAAACCGGGCATGCGTTAATCCGAACGTCTGGATCAGGTAATAGTCTACTCGGTCGGGGCGAAAGGACTCGGGGAAGCGTCGCCAGGCTTCAGTAACCCTGCGGCGTTTATCGGATTCAGTTAAACTCCAAAGGATGGCCACGGGCCAAACAATGATGCTCAACACCTCCTGTGGAAGCACCGACTCAAGAAGACGGAAGAAACGAAATCCTATCCGGACGATTCCTGAGATCAGCCAAAAAAGCGCTCGGCCGAAAAGAGTATCCATGGACGACAAACTCCGCTAAAGGGGTGCAGATGTTAGGCGGGCTTGTTGAAAGATGTCAAGCCATAGCTGGCATGGCCTTAGTGATCGACCTAACTTACTTGAGCGAATCAAACGGTCGCGCGAATCGCCGCTAACACCACGGTTTGCGGGCGCGAAAAATTTTCCATTTAGCGGCAGGTCGATGAATGCCGGCTGCGCTCCCCACATATTGTTCCCTATGCGCTAACCCTGTATTAATCAGACGACGCCAGCGTCATTATTGGCCGTAAAGGAAAATCGCGATTTATGGCACCCAGGCTGCTGATATTATGGAATTTATAGTCATTATGGACACCAGACTTTTTCCCGCGTTTCTTCTCTTGCTCAGCACTTCCATTGCCCTCAGCAACGGTCCAACACCTAACAAAAAGCCAAAACCGGGACCAACCCCGCTACCCACAGCCATTCCTGGCGCGCCGGTTTATTTTAACGTCCTCGATTTTGGCGCGCTTACAAACAGTGCCGATAACTCGGCCTCGATTCAGGCCGCTATTAATGCCGCTAATCCCAATGGCATCGTCTATTTCCCCGACGGAAATTACAACATCGCCTCGAGCATAGTCGTCGGAGACGGCACCGGCAACAGCCACGTATCTATGTTCGGGCAGAGCCCGGGCGGCGTTGAAATCAGATACAGTTCCGCATCAGCCACCGGCGTTGCCCTCAAGTTCAACATGAATTCAGATGGAGAATTTAGAAACATTTCTTTTGTGAACAACGTCGGGACTAGAGGCACAACCGAAGGCATTCAGTTCACCGGGCCAAGCTCGCCGGGGCCAGGCACAGTCAATTATAACAACACTTTCTACTCCTGTTCCTTCTATAACTTTCATTATGGGTTTCATACGTCCGACACAAACTCCAACACTGGTAGTGAATGCACTTTTCTAAACTGCACCTTCACCGGTAACGATGTTGGTTTTCTGAACGATGATCCCAACGGTCTCGATTTTACTTTCGTCCAACTCCAAATCGCCTCCAATAGCATTGCGGGCATAAAAAATTGCAGCGGCGGTGGCGGCGTGGCTATCCTGAGTGGCTCTGCTTCGGTCAACACCCTCGATTTCTATCTCTGTGGCGCGAATACCGGCGTGAGCAGTTTTAGAAGCGAAGGCGCGGGAGAATTTGTCGAGTTTCACGGGACTACTTTGAGCATTACTAACTGCGATGCTGAGGCTATTTCCGGCACTCACGCGATTGAGACCTATGGCAACTCGGCGGTCCAAATCAACGGCAGCCGGCTCGCCGCCCCAATTTGTGTTTATGGGGCGGGACACATCACGCTGACTGATGTTCATATCCAAGATACCGTGCCGATCGAAATCGCCACTGATTCCGCTGGCGGCGGTTCGCGCTACTACGCTTTCCAAGGTGTCGCGCTGGTAAATCGCTACGATGTGATTCAAAGCTACTGGCCGGATTCCAATGGACTCTTCACCGCCGGGACGGGCGATCCAGGCACGTTTCATCCATTCGTGGCTCCAAAAACGGTCGTTGCCAAAACATCCAGCTATGCCATCGACGGCACGGCCGATGCCAACGTCACCTTTACTAACTCGGGGGCGAGCGGGGAGGTCGATTTTACTTTGCCGCCCGCCGCTGCCAACCTCACTGCCAGCTTTCATGTGGATTCAGCTCAAACGTTGAAAATAATTGCAGGCGCCGGGTCTACTATCCAAGTGGCCGACATGACTAGCTCTGCTGGCGGTAACATTGCCAATGCAGCCCAGGGCAGTCACATCGTTTTGCAGGCTATTTCATCCACCAAATGGGTCGCTGAATCGGTGGTCGGCACGTGGGCGGCGAATTAACAGACATCTTTAACCAATTCGACAGCTTGGTCGCGTTCAGCAATCAATTGAGCTTGCTGGCTAAGAGGACGAATCTATTCCGTTCGCAATGCGGTGATCGGATTTACATGAGTGGCGCGACGCGCTGGCAAGAAACAAGCAAGAAGCGCAGCGCTGCCGAGCATTAAACTCGAAGCGACCAGCGCGAACGGATCGCTCGGACTTACCTCATACAAAATTTGCGCCAGGACGCGGCCGGCGCCTAACGAAAGCAAAAGCCCGACGCTGACCGCGAGCGCTGTTTGAAGCGCACCCTGTCGCATAATCAGCGCAAAAACATCTCTGCGATGGGCACCGAGCGCCATCCGAATGCCAATTTCTCTGGTGCGACAGGCGACGGCGTATGCTTTCACGCCGTATACGCCGACGACTGCGAGGAGCAATGCGATTCCGCCGAAAACTCCGAACAATAGCGCCCCGAGTTTAACGACCCAGAGGCCGACGCTCTTCTCGAGCAGGTCGGCGAAGAGCGCCATTTGCAGAATGGGCAAATCCGGGTCGACCTGGCGCAACATTTGGCGAACAGTCGGCAGCATTCCTGCGACTGCCGGGCGATCCTGGGTGTTGAGACGGACGTGCAGGAAAACGTTCCCGCTGTAACCTTGTGCGAGGGGAACAAACAACCGGCGCATAGTCATGTCGTTTTGCACGTCATGCCGGTGTTTACTGACGATGCCGACAATTTCCATGTCGTTAGGCGAACCATCTCGGGGTGGATTGGTATAACGAACATGCTGACCAACAGCTTCCTCGTTTGGAAAGAGTTTCTTGGCCATTTCCTCGTCGATAATGGCGACGCGGCGCCCATCCTTATTTTCGCATTCGGCCTGCGTGAAATCCCGGCCGCGCAGAAGTTTTACGCCGATTGCCTCGAAATACCCGGGTGTAATCGCGGTGTAAAGTCCTGTTGCACCTGGATCCGGTGCTTTCGGATCAGTCGGCATCGTTTCTTTGATGGACATGATCCTTCGCGTGTCCGTGAAATTACCGTAGGGCAACATCGTGCCCATGGCAGCTGCTTTAACGCCGGGCAATTCACGCGCGCGCTGGACGATGGCAAAAATCAATCGGCGTGCATCGGCCGGTTCTTTTTTGATCAACGAAAAATCGAATTCCGTGACCACGTCGCCCGCTGCGACAAAGCCGGGATTCAGACCGGCGGCCTTGAGGGCGCCGCGGAAGAACAATCCAGCAGCAAACAGCAACATCAGGGAAAGCGCGATCTGCGCCATGACGGAAATGTGACGGGGCGCAAAGAACCGGCTGAATCGTCCAAGGCGCGCAGGCTCGCCGATTTGCTGTTTTAAATCGTTGACCAGATCGGCTTTCGTCGCTTTCAGGGCCGGGCCGAGACTGAAGAGCATCGTGGCGAAGACGCAGAATAGAAACGTAATCGCCAGTACGGTTGCGTCCGGTCGCAACTTGATGACGAATGAAAAATTCAAATTGCCAAGCAACGATGCGAGCGAGTGAAGGAGGAGGTCGTTGCACCAGGCGCTGAGCAAAAGGCCGATCAATCCGCCGGCGAGCGCCAGCAGTAAACCTTCGCAGAGCAATTGCCTGACGATTCGCCAGCGGGAGGCACCGACGGCGAGCCGGACCGCGATCTCTTTTGATCGCGCCGTGCCGCGCGCAAGAAGCATGTTCGCCAGGTTTAGACAGGCGATCAACAGAACCGCGCCGGCCATACCCATTAGCAAGGTGCCGATGACTGCAACCGGGCCGTCGTCCTGCGGCGTAGTGCTGATGCTAAACCGCGACGGCGTTTGAATTTGCAACTCGCGCGCGCTCTCGGCATCTGGTGGTTGAATCGCATTCAGTCGCTTCGACAAAACCGGCAAACGCGCCTTCGCGGACTCGATCGTTAGACCGGGTTGCATTCGTCCAACCAGATTGAACGCGTAATTTTTCGGATTTAGCAGGTCGTGCATCGTTTCGGAGTCGCCAAAAGCGGTGCCAAGTTGCGAACGAATCCCGAGCGGTACCCAAATATCTGGCGCCACGAGCGCGCTGGCGCCGCTAAAGCCTTCCGGCGCGATGCCGATCACTGTGTAAGGCTGGCCATTGATCTGAAGGGTGCTTCCAACGAAATCGTTGCGTTCACCGCTTCGCTTCCAAAATCCGTAGGCTGCAACTGCCACCGCGATATTGGCATTTGGTTTGCACTCTTCCGCGTTGTAAAACCGGCCGCGAAACGGTTTCACGCCCATGAGCGCGAAATAATTCTCCGACGTCAGAAAAGCGAAACTGCGACGCATCTCGTGATCGTGTCCGATGCCGGCGACGGCAAATTCGAGCGCGGCAACATCAAGAAAAATATCACCACCATTCTCGCGCAGTTCGCGATATTCGCTGTAGGAAAACTGCCGATAATCATGGCTGGCGTTCTGCCGCGCGGTGAAAACGTTCACCACTTCTTTTGGACGCAACGGCACGACCGGTCGCAAAATCGCACCGTTGATTAATGCAAAAATGGCGGAGTTAACTCCAATTGCCAGGGCGAGCGTTAATACTGCCATGGCCGTGAATCCCGGCGCCTTCAAAAGCTGCCGGGTCGCAAACTTGAAATCCTGCATCATAAAGACCTTGGGTTCTTTTCGGTGAGATGCGGTGAGCGGTCAATCTGGATTCAGGGATTTAGGCTGGTCGAAGAATCGTTATTTTCTCGCCAACTGAAAGATTATGGCATCGACTCCGTATCTTTATTAAAACGTTTGAGTTATGCCTGAAACGCCGACTGCTCCTCCGCCGTTACCCAAATCGCAGCCGTCATTTGGAAAGCGTCACAGTACGATTATCAAGCTGATCGGTGTCGGCATTCTGATCCTGCTTTTGCTCATTCCGCTGGCAATGATTACCGGGGTACTGAAGGACCGGCTGTCGCGGCGCGACGAGGCGGTCGCGGACATTACTTCGTCCTGGGGCAAGGAACAAAATGTGATCGGTCCGGTGCTCGGCGTTCCGTTTCAATACCGATTCAAGGCTGTTAAAGAAATGCCCGCGGCCGACGGGAAAATGGAGCGTCGTGAGGTGGAAGAGACGGCACTGGGGAATGCCTACTTCTTGCCGCAATCGCTTAAAATCGACGGCGATGTTCAAACACAGATGTTGCACCGCGGTATTTATGACGCGGCTGTCTTTCGAGCGCAGGTAACGCTTTCTGGAAAGTTTGCGCCGCCTGATTTCAGTGCGCTGAAGATTGATGTTAAGGATGTGCAATGGAAAGACGCTTTTGTGACCATTGCGGTGAACGATCTCCGTGGGACGCGCGAAGGTCTGGTGCTCGACTGGGGCGGTGCGAAGAAAAACATGCTGCCGGGATCCCAAGTTCCCGGTTACACAACTGGTGCGACGGCGTTGCTCAGCGGCGACAAACCGATTGCGAACGAGATTGCGTTTTCCATTCCGCTCGATTTCAACGGCAGCGAGGGAATTTTCTTTGTGCCATTCGGAGTGCAAAACGAAGCCACCTTGAAATCGAACTGGCCCGACCCGGCATTTCGCGGCTCATTTTTGCCGTCGGATCGTTCGGTCCGGCCGGATGGGTTTAACGCGACCTGGAAAGTTTCCTATTATGGCCGCGATTATCCGCAGCAATGGGAAAGCCGCGCTGGCAATGAGCGTTTCAATGTGCTCGCAGTGACCAATTCCAGGTTCGGCGCGAACTTCCTATCGATTCTGGACGCGTATCGTTATGTCGAGCGCTCGATCAAATACGGTGTGCTCTTTCTGGTGCTCGTTTTCACGACGTTCTTTTTGTTCGAAATAACGGCGCGTCAGAAAATTCATCCATTTCAATATCTGATGGTTGGCGCGGCGCTCTGCCTCTTCTATCTGCTGCTTCTTTCGATTTCGGAGTTCATTGGCTTCGGATGCGCCTACATGATTGCGGCGGTCGCTTCGACCTTATTGATTACCTGGTACTGTCGTTTTTTCCTTGGAGGCGGTGTCCGGACTTTGATGATCGGCGCCGGGCTGGCTGGCGTTTACACATTTCTCTACATTACCTTACGGCAACAGGATTATGCCCTGCTCATGGGCGCGATTGCGCTCTTCGTCGTTCTGGCGGTTGTGATGTACGTAACCCGGAAGGTGGATTGGTACGCGCGCGACGTCGGGTGACGCGGTTATTATTTGATTGACTTCTCCCGCTGTTTTCCTTAAAACCCCCGCAGGGTTTATGAGGACGGTCTGTGTAATTGTTGGAGTCGGGGTTTTAGCTGCAGTCCTCCCAGCCAAGGCGGACATTATTCCTTCGTACGTCAGCGCGATTGCGTCGGGCGGGAACACGATTGTTACTTATCAGATTGACCTAGCAGCCGATCAAAACGCCAATACCGGCGATTTTTTCACGATCTACGATTTTGGCTCGATTATTCCTGACTCGAACACTCAGCCGAGCGGCTGGACTTTCTCGACTTCGCTGGTTGGCGTAAATCCGCCGAAGACGAACGCTCCGGACGACCCGTCAATTCTGAATCTTACCTGGACTTACAGCGGGCCAGCTTTGAGCGGCACCGGCATTGGGCCTTTTACGGTGACTATCGCCGGAACGTCAAACTCTGACGTCGTGCCGCTTCGGGACGGCTTCTTCGCTGCCCAAGGTACGCTGATCGTTGGGCCAAACGCCGGCACCGAGGTGAGCAATGTCGGCCAGATACCGATCCCGCTCGTGCCGGAGCCATCAGCCGGCGCGCTGATCGTTTTGTCGCTCGTTGGCGGCGGGCTCGGCTTGCTTATTGCACGTCTTCGCAGACGGCAACTCTCGAGTTAGCGCTGCGCTCGCTTCAGAATTTGATCGTCAGTTGTCCGGCGACAAGTTGTTCGCCTTGCTGCACCGCGGCGTCTTGATGACTGAAGCTGTATTGGATTTTCACCTGCAAGTAATTGGTGAAGCGATATCCCAGCGCGGCGTCGACGCGCCAAATATCGTTGCCCCATGGTTGCGGGCCCCAACCACCGGTCGGAACCGTGGCGTACAGTTGCTGATTCCATCTCCCGGCGGCAAATAATTGCGGCGTGATTTTGTATCTCGACTCGATGTAGTAGGAAAGCGTGTCGGCATCGCCCACTGTTGGAACTTCAAAGCGGGCTTCGAATATTTCGGCGAAAATTTGCAGATGCCGCCAGGCGTAACTTGCGTCCTGCCCGAGGAGATATTCGTTGTAATTATCGATGCTCTTGCCGAGCGGCAGAGTTTCGCGCGTCTCGGCGGTATTGGTCATATAAGGCCCGATGCTGCCGGAGAAACCGAGGTTCCACGATTCGTTGGGTCGATAAGCCATGCGTCCGGAGTAAGTCGGATTGTCCCAGCCGGTTTCAGTCGGTTGCCAGCTGTCGGGTCGCGAAGAGATGGCTGCATTCTTGATTTCGAAGGCGTAATCGAATTTGTCGACCGTCCCGAGCACAACCGCGCCGGTCGTGTAGTTCGGCCCCCAAACGAGCGGGATGCGTTCGTATTGTTCTGTTGTTTGAAAGCGGCGTCCGGCAAAGTCCCGCCGCGAAGAAGGCGCTTCCGAATCGGAAAGAGTAGTGATGTTTTCGTAGGGCAGGGGAGCGTTGATGAATGGATTTAGCCACGAGTCATGTCGCGGCACCCAATTGCCGATGACAGTGGCGAATTTCCCAATTTCAAAACTGATCCGTTCGTCCACCGGCGTGTAACGGACGAAATATTCGTCGAGCCGAATTTGAGCGCCATCGTCGGACGGATCAAACCCGCGATCCACCCGCACCTGTGCGCAAAAATAAAGATGCGTCGTGATTTGAGCGTCGAGAAAAAGTCGCAGGCGCGGATTAAAAAGAAATTCATTTTCGCTGTCGATCGTGCCCGGTGGGCGCTGGTCGATGTAATAGCCTTCGAAATCGAGCAAACCGGTGAGTTGAACTGAAAAACGATTGTCCGAGTCGTGAATCCAAAGCGCCTTGTTTACTTCATCGAGCAGATCGGCCTGGGCGGCGAGCGAAAGCGCAATCAAAGGCGCGAAAACAAATATGGACTGGTTAGGCCGCATGGAGAAGCTTGTCAATCGTGCGCCGCAGCGCGTCGAGCGTGACTGGTTTGCTCATGACGACATCGACGTCTTTCGATTGCGTGCCGGTGGCCTGAATTAATCCACCGAAGCCGGTGACCATGATCACGGGAATATTCTGATTCACTTGTTTCATGAATCGCGCTGTTTGGTCGCCGCTCATTTCCGGCATGACCCGATCGATAAGCACAAGATCGAATCGAGTGCGTCGGAATTTTTCGAGCGCTTCGCGGCCGCTCGAAGCGGTTGCGACGGAATGCTGATCGCAACGTAAATAAGTGGAGAGAACTTCGCGGCTGCGGGCTTCGTCGTCGACAATGAGCACGTTGAGCGACGAATTGGATCTGGCCGTCGCCGTTTCCATTTGCGTCATGGGTGTTTCTTCAGCCAGTGGGAACCGAATGATAAAAGTGGTTCCCCGACCGGGTGCGGATTCGATTTCCAACCGGCCGCGATGGCGTTCAACTATTCCATACACCATCGACAGGCCGAGGCCGGTACCGCGTTCACCTTTGGTCGAGAAAAACGGCTCGAGGCAGCGCCGGCGCACCGCTTCGGACATACCAGTGCCGGTATCGATTACGCGAATGACTGCGCGTTCGCCTTCGATTGAAGTTTCGAGAGAGATGCGGCCGCCTTGCGGCATTGCGTCGACAGCATTGAACAAGAGGTTGGTAAGGATTTCGCGCAGCGAGGATTCCTCGCCGGCGACGATGGGATACGCTTTGAATTCGGTATTTACGGCAATTGTGATGCCGCTGGCTTGAGTTAGACCGCGCCATTTCGGTTCGGTCAACGCGACGGCTTGTTGGACAATTTTGGCAAGATCGACAATCGGAAATTCCTCTTCGGTATTAGCCGGCCGATAAAACTCGCGCAGCCGACTGACGACAGTGGCAGCGTCCTTGGCTGAAGTGCGCAACATTTCCAAACAACGGCGCGCTTCGGCCTTGTCCTCGAGTAGCGCCGGGTTTTCCAGAAGAACGTCGGCGAAGCCGAGAATAGGCATGAGCGTGTTGTTGAAATCGTGCGCAATGCCGGCGGCCATTTGCCCGAGCGCACTCAAACGTTCCTGCTGGATGACTTGTTTCTGCGTTGCCTTGAGCTCGGTGAGCGTTTTTTCCAGCTCCCGATTGACCTCGACCAAGTCTCTCTCCGCCTGCTTGCGCCGAGTGAGATTCTCGACTGACCCGGCGACGATTTGATCGACGGGTTTGGAAAGTCTTTTGGCCAGGAACAGACTGGCGCCAAAACCGCCTAACAATACGACCAATCCGAAAGCGAGAATTTTCCAGCGCAGGGCCTGTTCTTCGCGGAGCGATGCGGCCAGCGGATACAGACAGACCTGATACGCGGGAGCGAATTGCGAATCGGGATCGAGCGCTTTATAAAAAAGAAGGTGCGGCCCGATTTCAAGATCGACATAGAAATTGCCGGCCGGTTGCTGCTTCATCGCTAGAGCGACGCGCTGGGCGAGCAAATGTCGATCTAACGGCGAAAGTCCTTCGATATACAGCTGTCGATTGAGCCAAATTCCACTCTTGATCGTCGTTTGCCCAGATTCCGTTGGTTGATTTCCGGTATTGATCGGAAAACCGAGAACGAGCGCGCCGATATCATGGCCATCCCAATCGCGAATTTTTGTTAACACCACCTCGCGCAAGGCATTTGGGCGACTTTCGCGTTCGAGCGCGATAAAACCGATGCTTTGACTGCCGATCTTTTGCGGGGTTCGGCCCGATGGACTAAGACCATCTTGCAAAGATGCCTCGTCGATGAATCCAGCGGGAAACTCTCCGGCCGGCAAAATGGTGCCGGTGGCGTCGAGAAAGCGAAAGAAAGTCGCGCGTTCGGGATCTGGCTCGTATTGATCGCCCGCCCGATTGGGATCAAAGATTCCTTGAAGCTCGGCCAATGCGTTGCGGTAGAGATCTTCGGCATCGTGTTCCTCCAATGCCGCACGCAACCGGACGGAACGGGCCAGGGCGCGGCATTTTTCGGCAATTACGCTCGATTGCGCATCCTGCACCGCGAGAAACGAGCGGACTCGATTTTGAAATTGAGTATCGAGAGCTCGCTTCTGATTCGCGCGAAGATTATTTTCGGCGAGATAAAGCGTGGTGCCGGTTACCGCCAGCACAACAAGCATCATTGCCAGGAGCAACTTCGCTTTGAAATTTAGCGCGCTGGTTAAGTTCAATTTGGGATTGCGACACAGCAGTTATTTAGCTGGAAAATCAACATGAAGAGTCGCCCCGGACTTCAGCTCGACTGATTGCTGGCGGATCTCTGCTTCATTTAGCCAGGCCTTGAGAACAAAATGGCCGCTCGGCAGATGTTCGAGCACGTAATGGCCAGTAGCGTCGGTTTTTTGAAAATACGGTGTCTTCAGCACCAGAATAGTGCCGCGCATTCGATCATGGATTTCGCAATGCACCGTGACCACGCCCGGCTTGTCGAACACGATTGCGCCCGGTTTTTCGCCTTTGCGGTAGCGGCCTAGATCGAATCGCTTGGTCTTCGAATAAGAGAAAACATTGTGGTAGGTGTCGTCGAGATTGGGAAATTCGACTACGCTGCCGACATAAACCGCAATGAGATCAGGCGAAAAGAGCATGTCTTTCTGGCCCATTTCAGCGGGACCTTTGATTCCCGGCTTCACGTTGCTCGCGAAATCGCCTTCCAGATAAACGACTGCAGCGGGTGGATTGGAAGGGGTAAGCGGAGCTTCCGTGGTCCGGTAACGCTGGTCGAGTGGACGTTCCATTGTGGGCGCGGGCAACTGCACTAGTCCCTCCACTCTGGAATCTGCCCGGACCGGCGCCGCTGGGACAAAACCAACAAAACAAGCAAGAAGTAGAATTCGTGAATACAATCTGAACTCGATGAAGCCAGAAAAATGCCAGACCAGCTCAGACCGTGGCGGCTAGACCGGCTGGGCAGGCGCGTTGAACAGCGCCATGTCGATTTTCCAGCCGCTAAGCGGCGAGTGGTGCGCTCACGTCAATCGGCGCGCTTGTGCCGCCGTGCTTCGGATAAAGCGATTTGGTCACCGGAACACCCTCTCGCGTGATGCCAGTCACGCGTGTGAGTCCTTTTTCCCGTAACAGTCGAAGCGACGCAGCCAGCAATGCGGTCCCGAACCCTCGATTGCGATATTCCATCAAAACACTGGGTCCCGGCGCAAGATGGCTTTCCGCCTCGGGCTCAAAAATTAAACCAACTGCGCCAATGATCCGTGAACCGTGACGAAGAGCCAGACAAACACTTGTGTCCGAGGTTAAAGCACGATCCAGCCATGACTGGATCTTGCGCATTGTTTCGCCGATAGCTGGATTCCAGTTTGGATCGAGAAGAAAGGCGCTTGAAAAAACCTTGCGCAGTTCCTTTTCGTCTTCCTTCCTGGCCGCAGCAATTTCATAGTGCTGAGGCAGCTCCGAGTCCACGTCGCGAAACGCGCTCAGATCCCATTCAAATTGCACCCAATTAAGCAGTTTCACGAACCCCCTCCATAAATGCCATCTTAAAGTCGACCAGGAGAATGGTCGCATGCGCCTTGAATGGCCGCAAAGGTTTTGCGCGTCGGACTCGGCCCTACGATTAAAGAGCCTGTACGCTCTTCAACATTTCATTGAACGCCTGATAGAGCTCCTGGTGCTGGCTCACTCCGCGACGCAGGACCGGCTTGAAGTTCCCGAGATCGGCGACATTGATGATTTGATCGACGCTGTGAACAAACGCGCTCATTGCATCGTTGGTCGGCAAACGATGGCTGAGCAACACCACGAAATGTTGCCGCCGCTGGGCATCGCCTTGGCAAGCCATCTCCGCCAGAAGCGGATTGGTCTGCAACGTCGAGCCTTTGAAGTTCTCGTGAATGACAACCACGTTGTAGCTGTAAGTACGAAGCTTCAACAAAACGTCCTCGACGAAGAGTCCAAGGTGGACCTTGTAAGTCATATCGATCAATTGAGGCACGACGATCTTTTGATACTGCTGGTGATCGATACAGACCAGGGCCGTGTTGTCGCCGAGATCAAAGAAACTTGGTTCGGATTCCTGTTCCACTGTTTTTACTGAAATGCGTTTTCGGGGATGTCGAGGCGCAGACCGGAATCGAGATCGCTGTCTACGCCGCGCATTTTTTGAATTAAGTCAATTCCACGGGCGATGCGGCCTTTGCGGGAAGCGAAAAGACGGGCGGTTTCTTCCGTGATGGATCCCTGCTCATATGCATTCAGGATACTTTGATCGAACGTCATCCAGCCAAATGGGGAGCTGGCCTCGATAATTTCGTAGAAACTGCGATGTTCGCCTTCTCCGAGTGAGACCGTTTCTTTGGTTCTTAAATTGTTACCCATGATTTCGGTTAGCAGGTGCCGGCCGCCGCCAACTTTTGGAGCAAGTCGCTGGCTGATGATATAGCGAAGTGTGTCGGCCAGTCGGATCCGCAGTTGCTTTTCTTCGCCTAACGAAAAGAGGCCGAGCATACGATTGATCGATTGGCCAGCGTCGACCGTGTGCAGTGTACTTAAAACCAAATGTCCGGTTTCGGCTGCCATCAGCGCGATTTCGACCGTGGCGCGATCGCGCATTTCGCCAACCAGAATGACTTTTGGAGCCTGGCGTAAAGCGGACCGCAGACCAGTCGGATAATTGTTGAAATCCTGCCCTAGCTCGCGCTGATTGAACGTCGCCTTACGTTTTGGGTGAACGAACTCAATCGGGTCTTCCAGGGTAACGATGTGGACTGGTTGCGTTTCGTTAATCTCGTTCAGAAGCCCTGCAAGTGTTGTAGTCTTGCCGCTGCCAGTCGCGCCAGTTACCAAAATCAAGCCCGTTTTCTCCTGGGCAACTTCGTGGAAAATTTCTGGTAATTGCAGCGACTCAATGGTGGGTACGTCGCTCTGAAGTTTGCGCAAGACAATCGAGAAGTGGCCTTGCTGACGAAAAATGTTCACCCGGAAACGGGCTATTCCTTCGAGCGAGTAACTGCAATCACAAGAGCCGCTGGTCAGGTAATCGTAAATGAGACGACGGTTTCCCTGGATCAAGGTGAGCGCAATCTGTTCTGTCTGATACGGAGTTAGACGTTCGATCGGTGGATCGACTAGGACCGGTTTGAGTTCGCCCCAGTCTTCGACTTGAAGTGGATGGCCGACGGAAAAATTGAGATCGGATATGCCGCTGTAGGTTTGCAGCATGGCCGTCAGAATCTTGTCGAGATCCGGGATCCTCATCGTCTTGGTTTACTCGTCAGACATGTCTGCCGGCGGTTCTTTCAAAAACTGCCGGAATCGCTTTTTATCGAGCGATTTGTCGTAGGCTTCTTCCGGAGAGATGCGAGCGTGCCGCAGGTTTTCCATAATCGCGTCATCAAGCGGTTGGTTGCCCTTTTTCTTGCCGACCTGGATCATGCCGGGGATTTGATGAGTTTTTCCCTCACGCACAAGGTTCGCGATCGCAGTGTCGACGACCAGAATTTCCAGCGCCGCCACGCGGCCTGGCTTGTCAATTCTCTTGAACAGATTTTGCGCGACAACTCCCTTGAGCGACTCCGCCAGGGTGGTGCGAATCTGATTTTGCTGGGTCGTTGGGAAAACATCGATGATGCGGTCCACTGCTTTCGACGCGCTGGATGTGTGCAAGGTTCCAAAGACTAAATGACCTGTGGCCGCCGCGGTTAGGGCAAGCTCAATGGTTTCAAGATCTCGCATTTCGCCAACCAGAATAATGTCAGGGTCCTCGCGTAAGGCCCCGCGAAGAGCGGCTGCGAAGGAGCGAGTGTGCATCCCAACTTCACGATGCTGCACCAGGCAGTTTTGGCTGCGATGAACAAACTCGATCGGGTCTTCCACGGTGATGATGTGATCATGACGGTGCAGATTGGCGTGATCGATCATCGCCGCGAGGGTGGTCGATTTTCCTGATCCGGTCGGCCCAGTCACCAGGACCAGCCCCTTCTTCAACATCGGAAAACGTTTCAGGACCGGTGGGAGATCGAGCTGATCTACGGTCAAGACCTCCGATGGGATCCATCGAAAAGCGGCCGAGATGCCGTATTTCTGTTGAAAAAAGTTAATGCGATAACGGGCGACATCGGGGACTTCGTAGCCGAAATCGACATCGGAAGTTTCTTCGAAGAGCTTAATTTTCCCTTCCGGCGCGATCTCGTAAACCATCGCCTTGAGGTCGTCATTTTTCAGTGGCGGGAAATCGACGCGCACGAGATCGCCGTGAATCCGTAGCATCGGCGAATTGTTAGTCGAAAGGTGCAGGTCAGAGGCCTTTTGCTCGGCCATCAATTTGAAAAAAGCGTCAATGCGAGCCATGGAGGTCTCCCGTTTGAGAAGCTAAATTGATGCCATCAGGGGTGAATCCTGACCTGACTGGCAAAGGTCAGCCGCGGGTTTGGCGCTGGGCTTCGAGGACGGAGCGTACCTGTTCAAGCAGTTTGTCGCGCGTATGCGGTTTGGGCACGAAACCGCGAAGGCCGCGCGCGAGCATTGCTCCAATTTTCGACGGTTCGGCAAATCCGCTGCTTAGCACGACATTTATGTTGGGGTTTATTGCGCGCAGTTCGTCGAAGACCGCGTCGCCATCCATAACTGGG
>DASPUI010000088.1:0-16243 GCA_035622995.1 Chthoniobacterales bacterium | reverse complement strand
GTTCGGGACCGATGCGGCAGTGTTTCCGCATGGTCAAAATGCAAAGGAATTTAAATTGATGGTCGATCTCGGAATGCAACCGATCGACGCATTGAAAGCAGCAACCTCGAATGACGCTGATCTTTTAGGCATTGCGCAAAAAACCGGCACGTTGGAGAAAGGAAAGCTGGCCGATATTGTCGCAATGCCGGGCGACCCGACCGCTGATATCACCGCGACCGAGCGCGTCTCGTTCGTGATGAAAGAAGGCAAAGTTATTCGAAACGGTCCGCCGACCTCGCCGCCAACGGCAGCTTCATCATCGAGTGTCGACCCGGAAGTTTTCGACGCTGACTAATGTCGCGTCTAGTCCTGTTGGTTCCGTTGTCGAAACTTTGGGACTCTATGGATTTGTGCAGCGGACTTGATAGAACCGAGCGCTAGGATTTACTGGAGCGTCGGTCGCGGTAAGTGAAAGGACAGCCGGGCCGGCGGTCATTTGCGATTGCAATACCTGCCAGCTGCCCACCGGCGTGTCACTAAATTCTACCTGATAAGTCTTGCCCGGGATCGATGGCCAGGTAATTGAAACGACACCGCTGCCGTTGTCCCGGGTGATCTGAGCTCGAAATCCGATGCTGGGATTTAGCCAATCATAAGTGCCGGTAGCGAACTGGTCGGTGATTGTCTGAGTCCAAAGCGTCATGAATTCGTTCGGGTCGACATTCCCATCGCCGTTGCCGGGCGGACCCTGCGATGCGAGCGCGCCGCCGTCCGCGGTTTGATAAGCTACCGCCGCGACATAAACCTTTTGGGGCATCGATCCGAACGCTTCGACCAAGTCGATAACACCTTCCATCACGCCAGAAGTAATTGCTGCTTTGGTGCAAACGGAATCGCCGGGAGCGTTGAACCAGCCGAGATAACTGTTGGTGCTTTCGCCTGCCAGATAAGGCTTACCGGTCGGCAGCGCAGTAGTTCCAGCCTTTCCCCAGGGCGCCGCACTGGTCGCGCTGGTGAGTAGCTGATCCGAGACAAAAATAAAATGGTCGTTGACTCCGGCGTTATTGCTACCCGGAGACCATGTCGCAACGTAGAGCTTCGTTCCGCGAATGGCGGCATAAATTGTCATGCCAGAGCTATTTTGCAGGTAATCTGTCGAGTCAGGCTGGCCATCCATGACAAAAGGAATTGGAGTAGGACCCGGCGTCGGAGTCGGCGTTGGAGTTGGTGTCGGAGTAGGAGTGGGCGTTGGCGTCGGGCTCGGAGTTGGTGTCGGAGTCGGGGCAGAGCCGGGCGAAACATAGACATGCTGGATAGGTGAATTGACGGTGTTACCTTTCGTGTCGCTTGCCGTAACGTAGTAATCGACATAGGTGTCCGATAGTCCTGTGACTTTCGCGTAATAGTAGTCGGCATAGTATTGCGGCACTGGGCTGATTTGATTAGATACGACGCGCTGAGTCATGGAAATTGATTGCCATGGGCCGGTGTCCGCGCCACCGGCATAGGTCTTGAATTCGTCCCTGTTCGGAGCACCGCCATTCCCATTCGATCGATATTTCAAAGTTACGCTACCGACCCCTGATGCGTCGTAAGCATAGGTCCAAATCCAGAAATCGGTGTTCGGCGGCGTGTAACTCACATAACCGTATTGAACTCCGTAATTTTGACCACCTGGATTCCAAGGGTGCCGTTGCGGAAGAAAGATAGTCGGTGGCGTTGTATCCTGGGTAAGGTTGTTGTTCACAGTGGTATCGATCTCGCGGACAACGTTGCTCTGCGCCACACCACAGCGCTTGATCTGGTCAGCGACACCGTAGTAAAGAAAACCGCTATCAAGGCCGGCCAGGTAGTAATGCCAGGCCAGTTCGACGTTGTTGGGCGTAGTTGAATAGCTACCAGGATCGCGAACCTGGTCGGTGCGCGGAGTTATTCCCGTGATTTGCTGAGCAGTGCGAACTCGATTTTCGGTTGCGATGGTTGTCCGCCAGAAGTCACCCTTTATTGTCGTACCCAAGCTTGGGTCGACCACGTTCTTGCCGTTACTTCCGGTGTAGCTCGGCGGCCAGTTCCAATTGATATAGCTAGGCGAGCCGAAATCGCTGTCGGCATAAACCCAACCGCCGTCCTCCACATGGACAACATCGTTGGGATCAGCCGGCCAGTCTTTTAGGAATTGTTCCACTGTCGTGGGTTCGTAGCCCTTTCCGCTGGCCTCCGAGACAAATTGCGGCACCCACTCGTTATAATATGAGTAGCCACCGCTCCATGCGTTATCGCCATCATGAGCGAGCAGAACGAGCGCGGGCTTACTGGTATTGTTGCGGGCAGCTATCGGATCAATAAGGCCCAGGTCCCACGAGCTATAGCTGTCTTTCCAACCAAATGCCTGATCAGCCGGGACGATCGTTATAGTCGATGCTGCTCCGCTTGCCGGATCGACATAGCGAGCGGTATGTATTTGGTAGCTGAAAGGCATCGCCGCCGTAGGTGCGCAACCGCGGTCGATGCTAAGCGTTTGATAGTTACCGCTTCCTTGAGCTGGATTGAGTTTGTCGGCCTTATTTGGAATATCGCAATTTTCTCCACCCGAGCCCAGCGTCAGGGGCATATCAGGACAACTTCGCGCAAGATGATTATTGGCCACGACTGCCCAGGCGATTCCAAGTTGGTTCAAAATAGGAATCATCCGTTCTGAGAAACAAGTCTCCGCCGGAAAATAGCCGCGCGAGACATTTGGCCCCCAAAAGATTTGCATTTGGCGCTGATGAATCTGCAATTCCATCAAAAGAGTGGCGTCGCTTACCAGTGGGGCCATCGCATGATGATAAGTGAAGTTGACGAGATCCATCCGTGGCTTGCCACCAGTCGTGGTCCAACCGTGCGCTTGTTGGTTCCACTGATACCAGGTGCTGCCGTACCATTGATTGGCCGCGCCGAGGCTCTGGATGTTTTCCATTAACGCCCCTGACATATTCACTTGGGCGCCGGAATTGAGGTAGGAACCGATGTTACTCAGGGTGGTATTCAACTCCTGCTGGTAAACATTGATCCGATCGGCCAGGTCGAAGACGGTCGTCAGACTCTCGTTAGGCTCACTCCGGCCATTGTTCTGGGCCTGAATCGTGTCCCAGGCGTTCTCATAGTGATCAGGGTACTCGTACTGAACGGAGGGACTCCAAAATAAACTGCGCTGGTCAGGCCAGTAGATTGGCTGATGCAAATGCCAGAGCCAGGAAGTATGAACGCTGTTGTTTTGCGCAAGCAAGGAGTTCGCTGCGAAAAGAGAAAGTGCAACGATCCGCAAACGATGCGAACAACCCCGCATCATGCGAGTCTATGGATCTACCCTTTGGAAGGCAATAAACTTGTCGATTTCTACTGCCCTGTTACAAATGTAGGGTTGGACCTATCACGCCGCGGGTAATGCGGCACCGTTTTTACGGAATTCCCCGAGGCGAAAATAGGGTCGATGGAGAAGAGCCGTTCCGACAAACTGCCAGCTTCACCGAGTCGCTAGAACTGCTGATGTAGTAAAGCGAAACGCCGCCGCTGCCATAAACCGGATAAAAGGTGTAAGGTTGCCCATCGAAAAAGACCGGGTTGTCCCAGTCAATCACAATTGGTCGGGATACAGAGAAGGAGCTGTACCCAACTGAATCGCCGAAGTTGAATGAACGAGTATCGCGAAAATCGCCCCGACCATTATACAACGTTCCGCCAGTTCCATTGTACGGTGTATATCTCCAATTCCGGACGCCATTCGTCGGGTACCAGTCGTCACTAAGCAACTCGCCTTCGCTCGTGCTTCCAGTCGGAACAATCCTGCTCACCACCGTCCTTGTTCCCACGGGATCGATAAAAGCCGGTTGAATGTGATCTTCGCCAGCGAAGCGGTACGAATAAAAGGCGATCTCATAATCGAGTCCACCCCACTGGCTTAAATTAATCGGATGGCCCATTGCCACGTCGAAAACAACAATGTGAGGACCGTGATGTCGATCGTACATTTGAGCCTCGTCGGTCGTTGAAGCGGACTGATGCGCGGCAGCCGCTTCAGCGGCAGCAACTTCTTCCTTTGAAGCAACGAGACTTGAATTGCGAAGCGACTGAACCAGGGAATCGCTGGCGCCTTGCGATTTCAAAAGAGTTTCCTGCGGGCCGGTCAACGCGTGCAAGAGCTTGCGTTGGGCAACCTCATCCCTGATTGAAGCTTCGCTTTCGTGCATTCGAAGCATCAGGGAGATTTCGCTAAAGCCGATGGGGCGGGCGGAGGCTTGCCCGGCGACAAACAGCAGAACAATTGCGGCCAACGATAGATTATAAAAAGTGGGGTGTTTCATAATCTCCGGTTTTACCAGGATTAGATGGCTTTTGGCAATCAAAAACGCCGGTTTTCGGACAAAAAAGCGAATCAGTTCAATTGACAACCCCTTGGGATGCATTAGCGTGGCGCTCCGATTTTTCAACCGCAGGAGAGCTTCTGCTCGTTTGAACTGCAAATCGACATGCAACAACATCGCAGCAAACGTTATCGCGCCGCCGCCGAACTGGTGGACCGCAAGAGAGCCTATAATCTCAACGACGCGGTCGCGACGCTGAAGAAATTTCCGGCCACGAAGTTCGACCAGACGGTGACCGTTTCTTTCCGTCTCGGAGTTGATCCAAAACAGTCCGATCAAATGGTGCGTGGGACATGTGCGTTACCGCACGGCAGCGGCAAGCAGGTTCGGGTGCTGGTTTTCGCCGAAGGCGCGGCGGCGAAGGCGGCGAAGGAAGCCGGGGCGGAGTTTGTCGGCTTCAAAGACATGATTCAAAAATGTCAGGAAGGGTTTCAGGATTTTGATGTAGCGATCGCTACGCCGGCGGCGATGGCGGAAGTTCGAAAACTTGGCAAGGTGCTTGGACCGCGCGGACTGATGCCGAATCCAAAGGCCGGGACGGTGGCCGACGACACAGCGAAGGCGGTGCAGGAAGTAAAAGCCGGCCGAGTGGAATTTAAACTCGACAAAAACGGGAACGTAGCGGTCCCGGTCGGAAAATTCTCCTTCGAAGAAAATGCGCTGATTGAAAATGGAAAAGCGGTGATCGACGCGGTCGTGCGCGCGCGACCTGCGACCGCAAAGGGCCGTTACCTTGACGCGATCACGTTAAGCGCGACAATGTCGCCCGGCCTGCGCCTGGATCCGTCGCCTTATTTGGCCGCATAAGATCGAAATATGAGACCTGAAAAAGCCAGCATTGTTTCCGATTTGTCCGAACAATTGACTCGCTCGCCATTCATTTTGGTGGCCGATTATCGGACCATGAACGTCAACGATTTTAGCGAACTGCGAAATCGGCTGGCAGGTGCCGGCGCGGAAATGCACGTGGTCAAAAACAGTTTTTTAAGACGGGCGATTACTGATGCCGGTTTTCCGGCAGTGGACGAACAATTGAGCGGTCAAACTGCGGTCGTGACCGGAGCGAAGGACGTTGCGCCGGTGGCGAAAATCATCAAAGCCTTTGCGAAAGAGTTTAAGAAAGCGGCGCTGAAGATCGGCTTGATCAATAAAGCGATCGTTTCGACATCTGATTTGGAAGCGCTGGCAGATTTGCCGTCGCGGGAAGTCTTGCAAGCGCAACTGCTGGGGTTGCTCCTGTCGCCGGCGACAAAGCTGGTTCGCTTACTGAATGAGCCGGCAGCTTCGCTTGCCCGATTATTGAACGCAAAGACGCAGAACCAAGCAAAATCAACGGAGGCGAACGCATAAGAATTTTCGCTTCGCAGTTGCGAGGCGAGTAGCGAACAAAAACTGTCCGGGTCGACGGCTGTCGATCTTAATTTTCCGAAAGCTTTCGGAAGCGGCTAACCGAGGAAAAGAAAATGGCAGACACAGATAAAATAGTGGAGCAACTCAGCGGGTTGTCCGTGCTCGAGATTGCTGGATTGGTAAAACAGCTTGAAGAAAAGTGGGGTGTGAGCGCGGCGGCACCGGTGGCGGTGGCGGCAGCTCCGGCAGGCGGCGGAGCGGCCGGTGGTGCGGCTCCCGCGTCGGAAGAGAAGACCACCTTCGAAGTTATTCTGAAAGAAATGGGCGCAAACAAGATTGGCGTGATCAAGGAAATCCGAGGAGCCGTTCCGGGGCTTGGCTTGGCTGAAGCCAAAGCGCTGGTCGAAGGCGCTCCCAAGACAATCAAGGAAGGCGTGACCAAACAGGAAGCCGACGAGATCAAGAAGAAGGTCGAAGCGGCTGGAGCGAAGGTCGAAATCAAATAATTTAAGTTTCAAAAAGCGGCGGCTGCGCGAAATTGGCTTGCGTGGTGGCCGTTTTTTGTTTAAATCCAGCTCTTGTTAGAAGTAGGGAGACTTATTTTTAACCCGCAGTCGAAGAAAAAGAAAAAAATAGGCAACAAAACGGTGGAGGTTATTTGACAAGCCGCTGTTTTGAGGCAATTTTTGCGCTCCTCGCTTTCCGGTCGAAGCCGTAACTCTGTACCCAGGCGGTCACAATTCGTTGTGGGCCGGCGCGAGCTCAACCCTTGGTTTAGTGATTATGCCAGAACGAAATTCGGAACGTATCCACTTCGGAACCATCAAAGAGGCGATCGAGCCTCCAAACCTGATCGAGGTTCAACTTAATTCTTACGTAGATTTTCTCCAGAAGGACGTCGCGTATGCGAAGCGAAAAAGCCAGGGTTTGCAGGCCGTTTTTAAGGAAGTGTTTCCGATCGAGAGCTATGACGAAAAAGCCGTGCTTGATTTCAGTCATTATGATATTGGCGAACCAAAACTGACGGCGCTCGAAGCCCAGCGCGAAGGCCAGACTTACAGCGCGCCCTTGCACGTTACCTTCCAACTGCGGGAAGAGAAGGGCACCAAGGAGGAAAAAGTTTACATGGGTGAAATTCCACTCATGACTCCGCAAGGCACTTTTGTCATCAACGGGGCGGAGCGGGTAGTGGTTTCCCAGCTCCATCGTTCGCCTGGCATCGCTTTCGAATCGAGCGTGCACCTCAACGGCAAAGTCCTCTACAGTTTCCGCATCATTCCCGATCGCGGCTCATGGATCGAAGTTCAATTCGACACCGCCGATCTGCTCTACATTTATCTCGATCGTCGCAAGCGTCGCCGCAAGTTTTTGGCGACGACTTTTCTGCGCGCCCTCGGTTACGGGTCCGACGATGACGTCATTAAGCTTTTCTACAACATCGAGAATCTCAAGTTGAGCGAGAAGCTCGATGAAGAAAAACTTGCGACCAAAGTTCTGACCTCAGAAGTGCGCGATGGGGAAGCGACGGTCGCGCGCGCCTTTGAACCGCTCACCCTCGCGACCATCCGGCAGATTATGGCTCTCGGAGTCAAGGAGGTGAAGGTCATCGATATTTCGAATGACGACACGGTCGTCAAAGCGCTTCGGAAAGATCCGGCCCACGATCAGGAAGAAGCTCTGAAGGATATTTATCGTCGTTTGCGCCCGGGAGATCCGCCGACGGTGGCGAATGCGCGCGCTTTGCTTAAGCGGCTCTTTTTCGATCCGAAGAAGTACGATCTCGGACGCGTTGGCCGTTACAAAATAAACCAGAAGCTCGGGATCGATGTCGATCTGGGCGAGCGCATTTTGACCGACAAGGATTTCATCGCCGCGATCAAATATCTGATCAACCTGCGCCGGGGCGAAGGCACGCTCGATGATATCGATCACCTCGGGAGCCGGAGAGTACGCACTGTTGGCGAGTTGCTCGCCAATCAATGCCGCGTCGGTCTCGCCCGAACGGAGCGTCTGGTCAAGGAACGGATGACGTTGTTCGACATCAACGTCGATGGAATGACGCCGCAGAAACTGATTAATCCGAAAGCGCTCAGCGCGGTGATTCGCGATTTCTTCGGCCGCTCGCAGTTGTCGCAGTTCATGGATCAAACCAATCCCCTGGCGGAATTGACGCACAAACGACGATTGTCCGCGCTCGGGCCGGGAGGTTTGTCGCGCGATCGCGCCGGATTCGAAGTCCGCGACGTGCATCCGTCGCACTACGGCCGAATCTGCCCGATTGAAACGCCGGAAGGCCCGAACATTGGTCTGATCAGTTCGATGTCTACCTTCGCCCGGATCAACGAATTTGGTTTTATCGAGACGCCATATCGGAAGGTGACCAACGGTCGGGTGACGGATGACATCGATTATCTCACGGGTGACCGCGAGGAAAATTATCTCGTTGCGCAAGCGAATGCGCCGGTTGACGGCCGCGGCCATTTCACCGGCGAAAAAGTTTCGGTTCGTTATCGCGGGGACTTTCTCGAGGTCGAGCCGTCCAAGGTTCACTATATGGACGTTTCGCCGAAGCAACTCGTTTCGGTGGCGGCGGGATTGATTCCATTTCTCGAACATGACGACGCCAACCGCGCGCTGATGGGTTCGAACATGCAACGACAAGGCGTTCCGCTGATTGTTTCGGAAGCACCGCTGGTCGGGACCGGTCTTGAGGGAAAAGTGGCGCGCGATTCGCATGCCGTTCTGCTGGCAGTCGACAGCGGCAAGGTGGCCTCAGTTACGGCCGACCAGATTGTCGTGACAAAAGACGGCCATCTTCCCGAGCATCGCAAGAAGCTGAAGAGCGATCCGGAAGAGGGGATTTACGTATACGAGTTGCGAAAGTTCATGCGCTCGAATGCCGGTACCTGCGTGAATCAGAAACCGATCGTGAAGAAGGGTCAGCATGTAAAGAAAGGCCAGATCATCGCCGACGGTCCAAATACCGAACACGGCGAGCTCGCACTCGGCCGCAATGTCCTGGTCGCGTTCATGCCATGGAACGGTTACAATTTTGAGGACGCCATCATGATCTCCGAAAAGGTCGTGAAGGAGGATATTTACACCTCGATTCACATCGACGAATTCGAGATTGGCGCTCGCGACACAAAACTCGGTCCCGAAGAAATTACGCGCGATATTCCGAACGTTAGCGAAGAAGCGTTGCGCAATTTGGGACCGGACGGCGTTGTCCGGGTCGGGGCCGAAGTAAAGCCGGGCGACATTCTCGTCGGCAAAATCACGCCAAAAAGCGAAACCGAGCTCGCGCCAGAAGAACGGTTGCTCCGAGCAATTTTCGGAGAGAAAGCGGCGGACGTAAAAGATACGTCGTTGACAGTCCCATCGGGGACTTATGGGATCGTGATGGACGTCAAAGTTTCGTCGCGCAAAGAAGTTTCGCGCGAGAAACTAACACCTGCTGAAACGAAAAAGCAGCTCAAGGCAATTGCCGAAGAGCATCGCCGCAAGAAAGAAGAATTGACCGAACAATTGACCGATGCGCTCTCGAACGTCTTGCTTGGCGAAAAAATCCCGCTGGACGTGGTAAATGCCGAGACCGGCGAGATCATCATCCCGGCAAATCGCAAGATTACCAAGACGCTCCTGCGCAAGCTTGCGATGGTTTACGATCATATCGAGATCGATCCGAGCCCGATTCGTAACAAAATTCGCGAGATCATCGCGCATTACGAACACAAGTTTGCCGAACTCGAACTCGAGCGCGAGCGCTCGATGGATCGGGTCGAAAGCGGGGACGATATCGATCCCGGCATCATCAAGCAGGTCAAAGTCTACATTGCGTCGAAGCGAAAACTTTCAGTCGGCGACAAGATGGCAGGCCGTCACGGCAACAAGGGCGTGGTGGCGCGGATCGTGCCGGAAGAAGACATGCCCTTTTTGGCGGACGGAACACCGGTTGAAATCGTTTTGAATCCGTTAGGCGTGCCGAGCCGAATGAATGTCGGCCAAGTGCTCGAAACGCACCTGGGCGTTGCCGCAAAGGCGCTCGGCTTCAAAGTTGCGACGCCGGTTTTCGATGGAATCGCCGAGGAAAAAATTCGCCACTATCTGAAAGACGCCCACAAAAAAGAGGGCTTCAGTTGGGTGCAGGAGAATGGCAAGGCCCGGCTGTTTGATGGACGCACCGGCGATCCGTTCGATCAAGAAGTAGTGGTTGGCTACATTTACATGATGAAGCTCGGGCATCTGGTCGCGGACAAAATTCACGCGCGCGCGGTCGGTCCTTACTCGCTTGTTACGCAGCAACCGCTTGGCGGTAAAGCGCAATATGGGGGCCAGCGATTCGGAGAGATGGAGGTTTGGGCGCTGGAAGCGTACGGCGCGGCCTACACCTTGCAGGAATTGTTGACCGTGAAATCCGACGACGTGCAGGGACGCACCCGCATCTACGAGTCGATCGTGAAAGGCGATAATTCGCTCGAAGCGGGCACTCCCGAATCTTTCAACGTGCTGATCAAGGAAATGCAGTCGTTAGGCCTGGATGTGAAGGTTGGCGGCCAGGCGCCGAGCAGTGTCTTTGATAACGCAACTTAACAATTTTTTAATTACCAAATCGACAGCCGCATTTAGAAAATCATGAACGAACATTCCTGGCGTGAGTTAGTGGGTGAAGAACGGGCCGTGGGTTTTGATCAAGTCGCGATTGGGGTCGCCTCGAGCGACACCATGCGCTCGTGGAGCAAAGGCGAGGTCAAAAATCCCGAAACGATCAATTACCGCACCTTCAAGCCGGAGAAGGGCGGCCTTTTCTGCGAGCGCATCTTCGGACCGACGCGCGATTGGGAATGTTCCTGCGGCAAATACAAGCGAATTAAACACAAGGGCGTGATCTGCGATCGTTGCGGCGTCGAGGTCACCCTCGCGCGCGTCCGGCGCGAGCGAATGGGGCACATTGAACTGGCGGTTCCCGTTTCACACATCTGGTTTTACAAATGTATGCCCTCGCGCCTCGGCCTCATGCTCGACATGAGCGCGCGTCAGCTCGAGCGCGTGATTTATTACGAGGACTACATCGTTATCGATCCGGGCAAGACGCCATTGCAAAAGGCGCAGCTCCTGAATGAAGTCGAATATCGCGAAGCGCAGGAGCAATACGGCGAAGATTTCACTGCCGGCATGGGCGCGGAGGCAGTCAAGACACTTTTATCCGAGATCGAGCTCAACAAGCTCAACAAAGAGCTGGAGAAGGCGATGGGCGCGACCAAGAGCAAACAGATTCGCAAGAAACTCGCCAAACGACTCAAACTGGTCCAGGGATTTCAAAATTCGCACGCGCGACCGGAGTGGATGATTCTGGAAGTGCTGCCGGTCATTCCGCCGGATTTGCGGCCACTCGTTCCGTTGGAAGGAGGCCGGTTTGCAACTTCAGATCTGAACGATTTGTATCGCCGCGTCATCAACCGCAATAATCGACTCAAGAATTTGCTCCAGCTGAAAACGCCGGATGTAATCATTCGAAATGAAAAGCGAATGTTGCAGGAAGCGGTCGACGCGTTGTTCGACAACGGCCGCCACGGCCGCGCGGTCACGGGCGCGGGCAATCGTCCACTCAAATCGCTCAGCGACATGCTCAAAGGCAAGGGCGGCCGCTTCCGCCAGAATTTGTTAGGCAAACGAGTCGATTACTCGGGGCGTTCGGTCATCGTGATCGGTCCGGAATTGAAACTGCATCAGTGCGGTTTGCCGAAGAAAATGGCGCTGGTTTTGTTCGAACCGTTTATTATTCGGCGGCTAAAGGACCTCGGTTACGTCCACACCGTGCGGAGCGCGAAAAAAATGATCGAGCGCCAGACGCCGGAGGTTTGGGACATTCTGGACGAAGTCACGCGCGGGCATCCGGTCTTATTGAATCGCGCACCGACGCTGCATCGATTGTCGATTCAGGCTTTCGAGCCGCAGCTGATCGAAGGCGAAGCGATTCGGATTCATCCGCTCGTCTGCACCGCTTATAACGCGGACTTTGACGGCGACCAAATGGCAGTGCACGTGCCGCTTTCGGTCGAGGCACAAATGGAAGCGCGAATGCTGATGCTCGCGCCCAACAACATATTCTCGCCCTCCAGCGGCAAACCAATTACCACGCCGTCGCAGGACATCACGCTCGGTTGCTATTACATGACCCAAAATCCACGGGGCGTGAAAAAAGAGGGCCAGCATTTGCCCTTGTTCAGCGATCCGGTCGAAGTGGAATTCGCGATGACCGAAGGCGCGGTCAAAACACACGACCGCATTCGTTTCAAGAATCCGGATATCGGCAAACAGACGATTTTTGGAAACTCGGAAGCTAAGATAATCGAAACGACTGCCGGCCGCGTCGTTTTCAATCAGATTTGGCCGAAGGAGCTTGGTTTCTTCAACAAGGCCGCGGGCAAAAAGCAATTGAGCGATATTATTTGGCGTTGTTATCAAGTCGCCGGGCCAGCGGCAACGGTCCAGACACTGGACAAGCTGAAGGAGCTCGGATTTACCGAAGCGACTCGTGCTGGAATCTCGATTGGAATTTCCGACATGATCATTCCGAAGGAGAAACAGACGGAGTTGGAAAACGCCTATCGGCAGATTCGCCAGGTCGAGCAGCAGTATCGCAAAGGCATTATCACCGATGGCGAGCGCTATAACAAAATTATCGACATCTGGACGCATGCTGGCGACGAGATTTCGAACGTGATGTTCCGCACGTTGGAACACAACGAAGGCCGCAAGGAATTGAATCCCGTTTATTTGATGGTCGATTCCGGCGCCCGCGGAAATCGCCAGCAGGTTCGGCAGCTTGCGGGCATGCGCGGTTTGATGGCCAAGCCGAGCGGCGAAATTATCGAGCGTCCGATTACTTCGAATTTTCGCGAAGGTTTGACCGTGCTCGAATATTTCATTTCGACCCACGGCGCGCGCAAAGGTCTGGCTGACACGGCGTTGAAAACGGCCGACTCCGGTTATCTGACGCGCAAGCTGGTCGACGCGGCGCAGGACGTGATCATCAACATGGACGATTGCGGCACGGTAAACGGAATTGTCGTGCGCTCGATTTACGAAGGCGATGAAGAAGTGGTCGATCTGGGCCAACGCATCATCGGTCGCGTCAGTTGCGAAACGATTCCCGACCCGGTCGACAAGAAGAAGAAAATCGTCAAAGCGAATCAGCTGGTGGACGAAAAGATTGCAAATGAGCTCCAGCGCATCGGCGTGGAGAGTCTAAAGATTCGATCGGTCCTCACCTGCGAATGTGGCCGCGGTGTTTGCGCGATGTGTTACGGCCGCAATCTTGCCACCGGCCAGTTCGTTAAACTTGGCGAAGCTGTCGGAATTATCGCTGCCCAATCGATTGGCGAACCCGGCACGCAATTGACCATGCGCACGTTCCACATTGGCGGAACGGCCAGTCAGACATTCAAGCAACCAATTATCAAAGCGAAAAATGACGGAAAGATTCAGTTCAACGATTTGCGCACGGTCCAGGCGCTCGACGGCAGCTGGATTGTTCTGAGCAAGAACGGCTCAATCAGCGTGCACAATTCGGAAGGCCGCGAACTCGAACGTTACAACGTTGTTATCGGATCAATGATTTCGAAGGATGACGGCGCTCAGGTTAAGAAGGGCGAGACTTTTGTGCAATGGGATCCGTACAACGTCCCGATTCTGACCGACAAAGGCGGCAAGATCGAATTTCGCGACATGATTGCGGGTGTCACGATCAAACGTGACGTGGATGAAGCGACTGGTTTGATGGGCACGGTCATCATCGAGCACAAGGAAGATTTGCATCCGCAGATCGTCATTGTCGGCGAAAAGAAGGAGGTGCTGGCGAGTTACTCGATTCCGGCCGGCGCTCACGTCATCGTGGAAGAGGGACAGAAAATTCGCGCTGGCGCGTTGCTGGCCAAGACGCCGCGAAAAGTCGCGAAGACCAAGGACATCACCGGCGGCTTACCGCGCGTGGCTGAATTGTTTGAAGCGCGCCGACCGAAAGACGCAGCCGAGATTGCGAAGATCGACGGCATCGTCGAGATGGGCGGGACCGTTCGTGGAAAACGCAAGTTGATCCTGAAAGATCCCGACACCGGGAGCGAAGAAGAACATCTGATTTCGCTGACGAAGCATATCATCGTTTTCAAAGGCGACTTCGTGAAGAAAGGTCAGCAGCTCACCGAAGGACCGATCGTGCCGCACGAGATTTTGGAGGTGTGCGGGCCGCAGGAGTTGCAGGAACATTTGGTGAACGAAGTGCAGGAAGTTTACCGGCTCCAAGGCGTCGAAATTAACGATAAGCACATCGAGATCATCGTGCGCCAAATGTTGCGCAAGGTGAAGATCACCGATCCGGGCGATACCTCGTTACTCTGGGGCGACCAGGTCGATAAACTCGATTTCGAGCAGGAGAATGCAAAGGTCGTCGAGAAAGGCGGCAAACCGGCGGAAGCGGTTCCCGTTCTGCTCGGCATTACCAAGGCTTCGCTCGAAACGGACAGCTTTATTTCGGCGGCATCGTTCCAGGATACGACCCGTGTGCTGACTGAAGCAGCGACACTGGGCAAGATCGACAGACTGCGCGGCTTCAAGGAAAACGTGATCATGGGTCACTTGATTCCGGCCGGCACCGGCTTCCCGGCGCATCGCGAGATCAAGCTCATCGAAAAAGGTGAGCCGATCGGAGCGGCGGCGGTGGAAGAACCCGAATTGCAGCCCGCGATCGGATAAACCCGGCGTAAAAGATGTCGATCGTCACGAAAACGGGCGATCAAGGCGAAACATCGCTGATGTACGGGCGGCGCGTGCCGAAAAGTGATTCGCGGGTGGATGCGTACGGCTGCGTCGATGAACTGAGCGCGGCGCTTGGACTTGCGCGCGCGTTTTCGCGCGACCAGTTTGTTTCCGATCAACTGCTCTCGGCGCAAAAGGACTTGATCGTGATGATGGGCGAGCTGGCAACCGCTCCCGAAGATGTCGATCGATTTCTGGAGGATGGCTATCGTCTCACCGCCGCCGACATGGTGGATCGATTGAGTGAAATGATCGCTCATCTGGAAAAGGACAAGACACTTTATCCAAAAGATTGGGTAATTCCCGGCGCAAATCCGGCGTCAGCCGCGCTCGATCTGGCGCGAACCATTTGCCGCCGCGCCGAGCGCCGCGTTTCGGAATTGAAAGATTTGAATCCTGAGATTCTGCGATATCTGAATCGACTATCCGATTTTTGCTGGATCCTGGCGCGATACGTCGAAAAGCAACCAAAGGAATCGGATTAGCGGAGAATTGCTGCGCTTGCGTTAGATTGCGTTGCAATTGATCGCTAAAAATTAGCAACCGTTCGGCAGCGCATATTCTTCTGGTTCGCTAGGATTGAGCAATGAAGCAATTGCTCACTGTTTGCTGCGCTCTCCTTTGTGGCGTCAATTTATGTTTTGCCCAATCCTCGGAGCAAGAATCGGCCACTAACGCCGAATTGCTCAAAGAAATGAAAGCGCTTGAAGCAAAAGTAGCTTCGCTTGAAAGACGCCTCAAACGTTATGAGAACGGCGAACCCCAACCTAAAAATTCGACGGCAAGCACCGGGGCAAAACAATTACCGGAAAAGGCGTCGACCGTTTCGGACCAGACCGCAGCGCCTCAACACGCTGAAGGAATCACTTCTTCATCGAGTCAGCCTCTTTTTGGTCTCGGTTATCGCAGTCAGTCCATTTTGAGCATCGGCGCGTATGGCGAATTGAAATTTGGCGGACAAGAAATGCCCGGCGGCTGGCGAGATGGATTCGATGCCGGGCGCATTGTTCTGCTGCCAACGCTCCAAGTTAACGATTCGATCATCTTCAATGCTGAGATCGAATTCGAGCACGGCGGAATTGCGGATGACAA
Source organism: Chthoniobacterales bacterium (assembly GCA_035622995.1). Classification (GTDB taxonomy): domain Bacteria; phylum Verrucomicrobiota; class Verrucomicrobiia; order Chthoniobacterales; family UBA10450; genus DASPUI01. The sequence goes on along the minus strand of DASPUI010000088.1, from coordinate 599 downwards.
CGACGACAAACTGACCGGTGAAGCCGACATCGAGCAGGCGTATATCGATTTCAAGTTCAACGAGCACTTCAATTGGCGCGCGCCGGGCGTGGACGTAGTGCCGTTTGGTTTCATCAATCTCTTTCATGAGCCGACTCAGTTTTATAGCGTGGAACGCCCCGAATTGGCCAACGGTCTGATTCCGACTACTTGGTTCGAGGGAAGCACGAGCATCTACGGCAAGATCATCGATAACCTGAATTATCAGTTTCAAATCAACACCGGTTTGGAAGATATCGGGCAAAACGGCGGGGTGCCCAAAGGCCCGTATGATCCGGGCATCTCAGGAGAAGACGCGCTCGGCTTCGCGCGCACGCCGATTGGTGATTTTAATCAAACGAAGAACGCGCCCGGGTTTGCGTGGCGTTTGAGTTACACTCCGCCGTTCCTGCCGGGATTGAGTGGAAGTTCAAGCGTTTTTTTTACGCCGAATGTCGTTCCGCGCGGCGCTCATGCTGACGATGGCACAGCGCTCGGCCATAGTAGCTTGACGATGATCGATACCGAAGCGCGGTATCGTATTCCGAACACCGGGTTCGAGTTCCGCGGTGAACTTGTCG